>JBPYFB010000617.1:0-19175 GCA_051986465.1 Rugosimonospora sp. | reverse complement strand
GGTGACCTACGAGCAGGCGAAGAAGTTCGGCACGGCGTTCCTGCGCGGCCAGCCGAACAAGGCCGCGATCGCCACCACCCTGTTCAAGGACAAGATTGAGCAGCTTCGATCATAAGCCAGCGCGGCGCAGCCGCTCTTCCCTTGAGGATCAGGTGATCCCATGGTCTCGGTGTCCCTGCCCACTCCGACGGTACCCGCACGCTCCACAGTGGACGTCGACAAGCTGGTGAGCGCGCTGCGCCGGACGGTGCGCGGCGAGGTCCGGGTCGACGCCGCGAGCCGGGGTGCGTACGCGACGGACTCCTCCAACTACCGGCAGGTACCGATCGCGGTCGTGGTGCCGCGCGACATCGAGGACGTGGTAGCCGCGGTCGCCGCCTGCCACCGGTACGACGCGCCACTGCTGTCCCGCGGCGGCGGTACCAGCCTCGGCGGCCAGTGCTGCAACGAGGCGGTGATGCTGGACTTCGCCAAGTACGTCAACCGGGTGGAGTCCGTGGACCCCGGTTCCCGTACCGCCGTCGTGCAGGCGGGCACCGTCCTCGACGAGCTGAACGCCGCGGCGGCCGGTCACGGGCTGGTGTTCGGGCCCAAGCCGGCCACGCACAACCACTGCACGCTCGGCGGGATGATCGGCAACAACTCGTGCGGCTCGACCGCGCAGTGGGCCGGTACCACCGCCGCGAACGTACGGCGCCTGGAGATCCTGACCTACGACGGCACCCGGATGTGGGTGGGGCCCACCTCGGACGCGCAGTACGCGTCCATTGTGGAGGGAGGTGGGCGCCCGGCCGAGATCTACCGGGCGGTACGGGAGCTGCGCGACCGGTACGCGGACGCGATCCGGGAGCGCTTCCCGGACATCCCGCGCTGCATCTCCGGGTACAACCTGCCCGCCCTGCTGCCGGAGAACGGCTTCAACCTGGCGCGGGCGCTGGTCGGCTCGGAGTCCACCTGCGTGACGGTCCTGCGCGCCGAGGTGGACCTGCTGCCGTCCCCGGGCGAGCAGGTGCTGGTGCTCGCCGGGTACCCGGACATCGCCACCGCGGGCGACCGGGTGGCGGCGGTCAACCGGTGCGCGCCGTACATCCTGGAGGGGATCGACCACCGGCTCATCGAGTACGAGCGGGACCGCCGGATGAACCCGGTGGCGCTGCACGAGATCCCGGCGGCGGGCGCCTGGCTGATGGTGAAGGTGGCACCGGACCGGCTCGACGACCTGCTCGCCGCGCTGGACGCCGAGACGACGCGGGTCTTCCGGGACCCGGAGCACGTCAAGGAGATGGACTCGGTACGGGAGATGGCGCTGGGTGCCACCTCCCGGGTGTCGGGCTTCCCCGACGCGTGGCCGGGCTGGGAGGACTCCGCGGTGCCACCCGAGCGCCTCGGCGAGTACCTGCGCGAGCTTCGCCGGCTGCTGGACGAGTTCGGGTACCCCAGCACGTCCCTCTACGGCCACTTCGGACACGGCTGCGTGCACAACAGCATCCCGTTCGACCTGGTGACCGCGAAGGGCGTGGCCGACTTCCGGTCGTTCGTGACCCGCGCCGCGCGGCTGGTCGCCTCGTACGGTGGCTCGCTCTCCGGCGAGCACGGGGACGGGCAGGCCCGCGGCGAGCTGTTGCCCATCATGTTCGGCGACCAGATGGTCGGCGTTTTCGAGGAGTTCAAGGCGATCTTCGACCCGCGCGGGCGGATGAACCCCGGCAAGGTGGTCGACCCGTACCCGCTCGACCGCAACCTGCGGCTGGGTGCGCAGTACGCGCCGGGCAACCCGGCCACCCACTTCACGTACCCGGACGACGGCGGTGGCTTCCCGGGTACGACCACCCGCTGCTTCGGGGTGGGGGAGTGCCGGCGGCACGGCGGGGACGGCGTGATGTGCCCGAGCTACATGGTGACCCGGGAGGAGATCCACTCCACCCGGGGCCGCGCTCGCCTACTTTACGAGATGCTGCGCGGTGAAATCATCACGGACGGGTGGCGCAGCGCGGCCGTGCACGAGGCGCTCGACCTGTGCCTGGCGTGCAAGGGCTGCAAGAGCGACTGTCCGGTCAATGTGGACATGGCGACGTACAAGGCGGAGTTCCTCGCCCACCACTACAAGGGGCGGCTGCGCCCCCGGTCGCACTACGCGCTTGGCTGGCTTCCGCTGTGGGCCCGGCTCGCCGCGCCCGCCCCGTTCCTCGCCAACGCGCTGACCGGTACGCCGGGCGTGGGTACCGTGGCCAAGGCGCTCGCCGGCATCGATACCCAGCGCGCGGTACCCCGGTTCGCGCCGCGCCGCTTCACCGACGCGTACCGCCGCCGCGGCTCGCGCGGCTCCGGAGCGCGGGGCACCGTGCTGCTGTGGCCGGACACCTTCACCAACAGCCTGTCTCCGCACATCGCGGCGAGCGCGGTGACCGTACTGGAGGCGGCGGGGTTCCGGGTCGTCACGCCGCCCAGGACTGTCTGCTGTGGACTGACGTGGATCAGCACCGGGCAGCTCGCCACCGCGAAGCGGGTACTGCGGCGCAGCCTGCGTACCATCGCGCCGTACCTGCGCGCCGGCCTGCCCGTGGTGGGGCTGGAACCGAGCTGCACGTCGGTACTGCGCTCGGACGCGACCGAACTGCTCGGCTCCGACCTCGACGCGCAGCGGCTGCGCAGCCAGGCCACCACCCTCGCCGAACTGCTCACCGACCGGGTGCCGGACTTCGCCCCACAACTGTCCACACAGGACGGAGCCCGGCCGAAGGCGATCGTACAGACGCACTGCCACCAACACGCGGTGCTCGGCTTCGAGGCGGACCGCCAGACGATGGAGCGGGTCGGGCTGGACGCGACCGTACTCGACTCGGGATGCTGCGGGCTCGCTGGCGACTTCGGCATGACACCGCAGCACCGGGACGTCTCGCTGGGCTGCGCGGAGCGGGTGCTGCTGCCCGCGGTGCGCGACGCGCCCGAGGACACGCTGGTGCTCGCGGACGGGTTTTCCTGCCGGTACCAGATCGAGGACGCCGGTACCGGCCGGCGTGCGGTGCACCTGGCCGAGGCGCTGGCCGGCGCGGTGCGCGGCGAGCGTACCGGCGACCATCCCGAGTGGACACTCGGGATGCCAGAGGCCCGATGAGCCTACCTAAGGAGCGATGAAGCCGGAGGCGCGATGAAGCTGGACGCCCGCGCGTACACGGTCCCCACGCCGGAGCCGGAGGCGGACGGGACACTCACCTGGGATGAGACCACGGCGATCGTGGTGATGGCGAGCGCCGACGGGCACACCGGGATCGGCTGGAGCTACGGGCCGGCCGCCGCCGTGCGCGTCGTGGCCGACCTGCTCGCGCGGCACGTGAACGGGCGCGACCCGATGGACGTGCCGGGCGCGGCCGCCGCGATGGCCGTGGCCGCCCGCAACGCGTTGCGGCCGGGTCTGGTCACCCTGGCCATCTCCGCGGTCGACACGGCGCTGTGGGACCTCAAGGCCCGGGTGCTTGGGGTACCGCTGGCGGCGCTGTTCGGCCGGGTGCGGGAGCGGGTACCGGTATACGGCAGTGGCGGCTTCACCAGCCTGCGCGACGAGCAGACCCGGGAGCAGTTGCTCGGCTGGGTGCTGGAGGACGCCATCCCGCGCGTGAAGATCAAGATTGGCGAGGACTGGGGTCAGCGGGAGGAGCGCGACCTGCACCGCATCGCGCTCGCCCGGGACGCGATCGGGCCGGACGTCGAGCTGTACGTCGACGCCAACGGCGGGTACACGGTGAAGCAGGCGATCCGGGTGGCACACGCCGCCGAGGAGTTCGGCGTGCGCTGGTTCGAGGAGCCGGTCTCCTCGGACGACCTCGCGGGGCTCGCGCTCGTGCGGGCCGGCGTGGCGCCCGATGTCGCGGCGGGCGAGTACGGCACGGATCCCCGCTACTTCCGGCTCATGTGCGCGGCGGGCGCGGTGGACTGCCTGCAGGTCGACGCGACGCGCTGCGGCGGGTACACCGCGTTCCTGGCGGCTTGCGCGGTCGCGGACAGCTTCGGGGTACCCGTCTCCGCGCACTGCGCGCCACAACTGCACGCCCACGTCTGCGCCGCCGTGCCGCGGCTGGCGCACATCGAGTGGTTCGCCGACCATGTACGGGTCGAGCGGTTGCTCTTCGACGGGGTACTGCCACCGGTGGGTGGTGCGGTCGGACCCGACCCCACCCGTACCGGAAACGGCCTGACGCTCAAGGACGCGGACGCTGAGCAGTTCCGCGCGGCCTGAGCGCCGCGCGCCTGTGTCACCAACCGGAGACCGCCATCATCGCCGCGGCTCCCAGCAATACCAAGATGCCGACCATGAGCAGCAATCCTTGTTCGCTGTCCAGGCGTGGGCGCCGTGCGGCCTGCTGGTTGACCTCTGGACTCATGGTGGCCTCCTCCGTGATCGTGCCTGACTCGACTTACCCCGTTCCTCGCGCGATTACCCCTACTGCTTTGAAGGTAGGTCGGTCGTTGTGGCGAGTTATCACGGTTTCGTGCCGCTCGGGATACGGTTCGGAGGTGACCGCGACGATGGATGCCACTGGAGATGCGACCGAGGGTGCGGCGACCGACCGGCTGGCCGCGCACCTGACCACCTGGCTCGGCGCCTGGCCGCCGCAGGACGGGCTGACCGTCGTCGAGTCGCCGGCGCGCTCGGCACCCGGCTGGGACGGGCGCGTGTACGAGGCGGTCGGCGTGTCCACCCCGAGCGGCGCGGTGCTGTCCGTACCGGAGGGGCGGGCGGCGGCGGTGCGCGCGCTGGGCGCGCAGTGGCCGGGGCTGCCCGCGGTGCTGGCCGGCGCGCTGGACCGCGCGGGCTTGCCGGTGTGGCTCGGCACGCTGCGCTGGACGCTCGAACCGAGCGACCTGCCGGAGGCGGGGCAGTGGCTGGCCGCGACCGATCCGCGCCTACCGGAGTGGCTGCACCCGTTCGGCGGCGAGGCGCTCGTCGCGCTCGTGGATGGCGCGTACGCGGCCGGGGTGGGGCTCAAGCGGCACGACCGGTACGGCGTGGAGCTGGCGGTCGGCACCGAGCCGCAGCATCGCGGCCGGGGCCTGGCCGCCCGGCTGGTCGCCCAGGCCGCGCGGCGCATCCTCGCCGGCGGCGCGGTGCCGACCTACGTCCACGACCCGGCCAACATCGCCTCGGCGCGCACCGCGGCTGCGGCCGGTTTTCCCGACCGCGGGTGGCAAGCGCTGGGCATGCCACCCGCCGCCTTGTGAGAAACTCCCGGATTCGGTACGCTGCGACCACTCGGCCGGCGTCTTCCCCCGTGGACGCCGGCCGAGCCTTTATTCGTGACTGTCCACTGTGGTGAGGCCCGAGGGTGCCGAGGCGAGCGCCTTGCGAATCGCTTCGATAAGGGCGTAGGCCGACTCCTCGGTGAGCTCGACCGCCACCCGCGCGGCGGGTCCCCGCTCCGGCGCGGCGAAATCGATGTTCAGCGTGTGCTCGGCGCTGGCGTGTACCGGATGGTCGAAGTAGACGGTCGCCCGGGTCAGCGCGAACCAGCCGTCGCCGCCCTTGCCGCTACCTTCGATGCCGACCATCTCGGTCGCGTATGTACACACGCCGCTCACCCGGCCAGGTGCTTGCCGAAGAACTCCCAGATCCGCGCCCAGCCCTCGACCGCCGCGTGCTGGCGGTACGACGGCCGGTCCACGGCGAAGAAGGCGTGCCCGGCGCCGTCGTACGTGTGGAAGTCGTGTTCCTTGCCGAGGCGGTTCAGTTCGGCCTCCAGTTCGGCGGTCTGCTCGGGCGAGGGGTAGGAGTCCTCCGCGCCGAACAGGCCCAGCAGCGGGCAGGACAGGTCCTTGGCCTTGTCGAGCAGCGGCGTGACTTTCATCGGCATGCCGGCCGGCGGTTCGCCGACGACGAACGCGCCGTAACAGTCCACCGCGGCCTGCAGCGGGAGGCTGCACGCGGCGAGGAACGCCTGCCGGCCGCCGGAGCAGTACCCGATCACGCCGACCTTGCCGTTGCTGCCGGGCTGCCCGCGCAGGTACCCGGCCGCGCCCGACACGTCGCCCACGAGCCGCTCGTCCGGTACCCCGCCGGCCGCCCGGGCAGCGGCGGAGGCGTCGTCCGGGCTCGCCCCGGGCGCCTCGCGGTAGTGCAGGTTGGGACAGATGGCCAGGTACCCGTGGGCGGCGAAGCGCCGGGTGATCTCCTTCGAGGCGGCATCCCAGCCGGGCATGTGGTGGATCACGACGACCGAGCCGTGCGATCCCTCGCCCGTCGGCCGCGCCATGTAGGCCTGTACCGAGTCGTCGCCGTGGCCGGGGAAGAAGTCCTCCCGGGCGACCAGTTCTTCCTTCATTCCCGTACGCTATCGGAGATTACGGAGCCCGGAACGGGCAGCGCCGCAGGCAACGAGGCGCAGCGGCGGCGGTACCAGGCGTAGTAGTCTCTGCCTTCGTCGGGAGGTGCTGGCGGAGATGGGCAGGCTGCCGGGGATGCGGCGCTGGATGGGCGTCGGCCGCAGCACGCACCCCGACTCGTACCCCGCCGCACTGGCGGCCACCCACCGCGCGATCATCGGCGACCAGCCCAAGCTGCTGCTGGCCTTCGCGGCGATCGGGCACGATCCGGAGACGGTACTGGCCGGGCTGCGCGCGGGCGCGCCGGGCGTACCGGTCATCGGCTGCTCGACGCATGGCGAGATGTCGCCGGACGGGCCGGTCGACGGGTCGGTCACCGTGGCGGCGATCGGCGGCCCCGGCTTCGAAGTCTCTACCGCCGTGGCCACGGGCGTGGCCGGATGCCAGCGGGAGGCGGGCCAGCACGTCGCCCGCTGCGCGAACGTCGCGCCGGACCTGCCGTACCGGGTGCTGGTGCTGCTGACCGACGGGCTGGTACGCGACCAGGAGGCGATCCTGCGTGGCTGCTACGCCACGCTCGGGGCGAGCGTCCCGCTCTTCGGTGGCGGCGCGGCCGACGGCTGGCGGATGGCCGGCGTGTACCTGCTCGGCGGTGGCCAGGTGCTGGACAACGCGGTGGTCGCCGCCACGATCGCGTCGGAGGCGCCGATCTCGGTGGCGGTCCGGCACGGGTACCGGGCGATCGGCGCTCCGATGATCGTCACGCACAGCGCCAACGGCCGGGTGTACACGTTGGACGACCGGCCCGCCCTCGACGTGTACCTGAGCCGGCTGTCCGCCCCGCCGGACGCGTACACCGACCGGGCCGCGTTCACCGCGTTCAGCCTGCCGAGGCCGCTGGGCGTGCAGCGACGCAGCGGCATCGAGGCGCGCAACCTGAGCACCGAGGTCGACCTCGCCGGGCGCACCCTCGGTGGCGGCAGCTCCATCCCGCACGGGGGCCTGACCTGGGCGATGACCGGCGACACCGAGTCGATCCTGGCCGCCACCGACGCCGCCTGCCAGGAGGCGCTGGCCCGGCTGGGCTGCGCCGGTCCGATCGGCATGCTCACCTTCAGCTGCGCGGCGCTGCGTGCGGTGCTCGGCGAGGACGGCATGCGGCGCGAGTCGGAGCGCCTCGTCAAGTGGGCCGACGGCGTGCCGTTCGCCGGCTTCCACACGTACGGCGAGATCGCGCGGGTACGGGGTATCGACGGTTTTCACAACCAATCGCTCGCCGTACTGGCACTGGCATGACCGAGCCTGCCTCACTCCACATTCACCAGCTCGTCGAGCTGCTCGCCGTGGTCTCCTCGTTCACCGGCCAGGCATCCGCGATGCAGGGCGCGGTCGAGCGCTCGGCCCAGGCACTCGAGGCCGAGGTGGCGGCGGTCCTGCTCGGCGAGCGGGTGGCCGCCTCCATCGGCTTCCCCGCCGGCCAGGTGCCCGAGGCCGACCTGGTGGCGGTCGCGCAGCGGCGGCAGCAGTGGCTCTCGATACCGGGCGTGGGGCGTTGCCCGGTCGCCACCGCGTCCTGGGGCGGCAGCCACCCGGGCCACCTGGTGCTGGCGCGCTGGGGTGACGGGTTCTCCATCGAGGAGCAGAACCTGGTGCGCGGCATGGCCCGGCTGCTGGAGCTGACCCTGACGATGCTGCGTACCCTGCAGGCCGAGCACGAGATGCGCGAGCGCAGCGACCAGCAGGTCGCGGTGAACCGGCAACTCGTCACCGAGCTGCGGGAACACCAGCGGCTGCTGGAGCACCTGTTCGAGATCCAGCGGGCGATCTCCCGCCGCCAGCCCCTGCAGCAGATCCTCGACACCATCACCACCGCGGCGCACGACCTGCTGCGCGACGCCATCGTCGGGCTGTGGCTGCTGGACGACGCGGACCCGGAGCGGGCCTGGCTGCGCTCGATGGTGGGGCTCGACGCCGAGCAGGCCCGGCAGCACCCGCCGGTACCGCTGACCGAGGCCGGCGCGGCCGGTACCGCGATGCTCGTCGACGGCATCGTCGCCTTCCACGGCGAGGCGGACGCGTCCCCGGTCATCGGGCAGTTCGCCGGCGGTCCGGTGTACGCGTCGATGGCCGCGCCGGTGCACATCGGGGGTGCCGTCAAGGGCGCGCTGCTGATCGCCTCACGCCGCCCCCGCCGGGTCTTCAACGACTCCGACGAGCAGACCCTGCAGGCCTTCGCCGGTCACGTCAGCCTCGCCCTGACCGACGCGGCCACGGTCAACCGCATGCATCTCGCCTTCCACGACGCGCTGACCGGCCTGGCCAGCCGCGGCCTGTTCCTCGAGCGCCTCGGCGAGCGGCTGGCCCGCGCGCAGCGCTCCGGCGCCCCGGTGGCCCTGCTCTTTCTCGACATCGACCGCTTCAAGGGCGTCAACGACGCGCTCGGACACAGCGTGGGCGACCAGGTGCTGATGGCGACGGCCGAACGGGTGCGGCACGCGCTGCGCGCCGAGGACACGGCGGCCCGCTTCGGTGGCGACGAGTTCGCGGTCATGCTGCCCGGGGTGGGTGGCGCGGCTGACGCGGTCGCGGTCGCCGAGCGCATCCTCGCCCAGATGGCCGAGCCCATGCTGGTCTCGCGTCACCAACTGTGGGTCACCGCGAGCATCGGCATCGCGCTCAGCGCGCCCGGCCAGGCCGACCCGGCCGACCTGATCAGGCACGCCGACATCGCGATGTACCAGGCCAAGCGCAACGGCCGGGGCCGCGCCGAGCTGTTCGCGCCCGCGATGGTCGAGGCGCTTCCCGACACGGCCCCGTCGGTCGCAGGCTAGGCACCCCCGGCCGCGAGGTCAGCCGACCGACCACCCTGATCAACGCCCGGCGGGCCGCCCGCGGCCGCAACTTCATTGAAGTTGCGGCCTCCCGGGCTCCCCAAGGCCGCAATTTCAATGAAATTGCGACGATCTTGGGGGCGGGTGGGGCTGGGCAGATCGGCGTCAGATGGCGTAGACGCCGAACTCGTACAGGGAGTACCCGTAGCTGGTGCCGCGGGTCACCCCGACCATGCGGACGTACCGGGCGGTGGTCGCCGCGAAGGTGTCGTTGTCGGTACCGCCGGCGCCCGTACCGGTACTGAAGACCTGTCGCCACGTGCTGCCGTCCGTGGAGACGTCGATGTGGTACGCCTTCCCGTACGCCGCCTCCCAACTGAGGATCACCCGGCTCACCTGCTGCGCGGAGCCGAGGTCCACCTTGATCCACTGGTTGTCGCTGTAACTGCTCGACCAGCGGGTGCTCGGGTCGCCGTCGACCGCCTTGGCCGGCGTGTAGCTGGTGAGCAGCTGGGTGCTGGACGCCGTGGCGGTACGCCCCTGGGCCAGGTTGGCGATGTTGTCGCCGCGGTGCGCCGGGAACGAGACGACCTGCTGGTACGTGGGGCGGTTCTGCCACGCGATGAGCGGGTCGGTGACGCCGCCGAGCGGGGACTGTTCGATGGCGTCGGCGCACCACTGGTCGCCGGCGGAGCAGACCGAGTCGCCCGGGTACACCTGGCTCGCGGGCTGCGCGGCCGCCTGGCTCAGCGCGGACAGCAGCGCGTCGCGACACGCCGAGAGGCTGCCACCGCCGCAGTACGGTACCGGCAGCGGGCTGGCCACCGGCTGCCCGAGTACCTGCCGCAGGTCCTTCGACACGTACCCCCACCAGCCGAACTGGAACGACGAGCCCTTGTGCGCCTGGGCCTGGTTGGCCGAGCCGGCGGCGCCTGCCCCGTCGCCCTGCTGGCCGCCCGAGGGCGACTCGTTGACCTGGATCGCGTCCACCAGCGACTGGTACAACCCGGTGCCCATGCCGCCCTTGAACTCGGCCGAGACGAGCAGCGGCCACCACGCGTCGAAGACCCGGATGGCGTCGGCGTACTGGTACGTCCTGGTGCCGGCCGCGGCCTCTAGCCGGCGCGCGCCCGCGTTGTACCAGGCCTGCAGCGAGGCGACCGTGGCGGCGAGGCCGGCGTCCGTGACGGCCTGGCTGCCCAGCACCTGCAACAGGTACGGGAGCACCTGCTTGGCGCGCAGGTCGGTACCGGCCGCGTCCTGTGCGATCCGTACCACCCCGGCCCGGTCCAGCTTCGCTCCACTGTGGACGGCAGCGGCCACCGGAGCGTCCAGCAGCTGCGCCCGCTGCACCGGCCCGAAGCTGAAGTTGCCGTCGGCCGCGCTGTAATCCTTGGCCTGCTTGTTGTTCCAGCTGACGTAGTAGTCCTGGTTCACCGAGTTGGGATGCGCGCCCGCCGGTGTGTATGTCGCGGTGTTGGTGGCCGGATCCCAGCCCTGCCACTCGTACCCGGTGCTCTGCGGCAGGTTCGGGTCGGCGCCGCTGGCCCGTACCGGGTTCAGGCCGGAGTCGAAGTACCCGGCCTGCGTTGAGTTAACGTAGAACCAGTTGAACGCGAAGTCCACATTGGACGCCGCGTTCTGGAATCCGGCGGCGGTACCCATCTCGGCCGGGTCGTCGTACATCTGGAAGCCGATCGCGGAGTCCGCCTCGTGCCGGTACGTGGCGCGCAGGGCGGTGAACGCGTACGGCTTGCCGCCCACGAGGCCGCGCCAGGTGACCAGACCGTACCTGGTGCGGTACGTGATGAGCGTGTACGAGCCGGCAGCGGTGGAGTCGGCCGTGTTCGGCGTCCAGGAGTTCTGTTTCTTCAGCACCTCCATCGGGGTGCAGGCGCCACGGAACAGGTAGCTGGTGGAGTTGGCGGTGGGGGTACCGCCGGCCGGGTCGCACAGCGGCACCGCGTAGGTGTCGGTGATGTCCTGCTCGGCGGAGGTCGCGCTCCAGGCGTAGTCCTGGCCGCGCCCGATCAGCACGTACAGGTTCAGCCCGGCGAAGGCGATGCCGCGCGCACTGATACCCGGACCCTGCAACTCCTCCAGCATCAGCAGTTGCGGCGAGAAGTACCCGGTCTGCGGCCCGAACACGGCGATCGGGTGCCCGGTGGTGGTGTTCGCGCCGGATACCACGACCGCGTTGGACATGCCCTGGTGCGCTGCGCCAGACCCTGTTGTGAGTCCCGGCAGCGCACCCCGTGCGGATGAGGATATCGAGCTGCTGTTCGCCGAACCCGCCGGATCGAACACCTCCTGCTGCGGTGCGGCGGTACCGGCGTCGGGAAGCACGACGCTCGCGGCCGAGGCCGGCGGCTGGCCGTACGGGAAACTCTGTCCATTGTGGAGTGTGAGCACGGCCTCCGGGTCGTTCTGCTCCCGCAACGCCTGCCACACCTGGTCGCCGGCGGTCGTGCCGTACTTCGCGCGGGCCGCGATGCGGACCAGCGCGGAGGCCATCTCGCCGCCGCCACCACCGCCGAACAGGCCGCCGATCACGCCGGAGATCGCCATCAGGTCGGTCGCCTGGAACGGCTGCGGCCCGCCCGCGTTGGTGATGGCGTCGAGGTGTCCGGTGAGCACGTACTCGCCGGGGCAGTTGCGGTTGGCCATGCAGTACGCGATGTACGCGTTGATGCCCGCCACGTAGCTCTGTACGTCGTCGTAGAGCTGGGCGCCGCGGTTGCCCTTCGCCTTCAGCGCGTCGACCTGCGTCTGGAGGTCGGCCTCGGTGTACGGGGAGTTGCGCCAGACGCTCTGCTCCAGCGACCGGTTTCCGGGCGCGCCACCGGCGAACGAGGTGAGCTCGCCGCGCCCGACGTGGCGCAGCAGGTCCATGAGGAACAGCCGGTCCTCGGCGCCCGCGTACCCGGCGCCGAACATCGTGCCGGCCCGCGTTGTACCGGTGACGTGCGGTACCCCAAGGGACGTGTCGCGCACGATCGTCACGTCGGAGCGGGGCGTCTCGGTGCGCTCGACCTGCCCGGCCGGTACCCCGAACGAGCCGTCGTTGTAGAACCGGCTGATCTGCGCGTCGGTCAGCCCGGTGTACCCGTAGAGCAGGTTCGCGTACTTGTCGAGCTGGTCGGTGAAGTGGGCGGGGCGGGTACCGAGAGTCTTGTTGCCGAGGATGTCGACGAGCGTGGCGTTGCCGTTCTCGCCCGGCGGCAGTACGTCGCCGCACTGGCTCAGGCAGTAGTCGTTGAAGCCGGCGTATCCGGTCGCCGCGGCGGCCGGGGTGAGTGGCACGGCGAGGCTGACCGCGGCGCCGGCGACCAGCGCGGTGATGATCGTTGTGACGCGTCGGGACATGGGCGGACGCTCCCCTCCGACGTAGATATGAGAATCGCTCGGATACTGGATCCTAAGAATCTCATCCACGAAGGGCTATGGCATGTTACCGGCGGGTTCACGAATCGCCATTGAGGACGATTAACACAAACCGCGCGCCGCCTGATGAATTCTGGTCTTGTGCGAGCGCCCGGCCACCTGATAGACATCCGATGAATACATCCGATGTTCTGCGAAGGATGACCCCGTGAAGTTGCTGCGAGTGGGCCCGCCTGGTGCCGAGCGCCCGGCCGTTCTGGGCGCCGAGGGCCAGCTGCTCGACCTGAGCGGGGTGGTCGACGACATCGACGGCGCCGCGCTCTCCGGCGACGGCCTGGCTCGTATCGCCGCCGTGTCGGCCGCCGGGCACCTGCCGGCCGTCGATGCCGGGGCGCGGATCGGCGCGCCCGTGGCGCCGCCCGGGAAGATCGTCTGTATCGGCCTGAACTACCGGGACCACGCCCAGGAGACCGGCGCCGCACTGCCCACCGAACCGGTCGTGTTCATGAAGGCGAGCAACACGGTCGTCGGACCCCATGACGACGTAGTGATCCCGCGGGGCAGCAGCAAGACGGACTGGGAGGTCGAGCTCGCGGTCGTCATCGGCGCGCGGGCGCGGTACCTGGAGTCGGCCGCGGACGCGCTGCGCTGCGTCGCCGGGTACGCGATCGTCAACGACGTGTCCGAGCGCGAGTTCCAGTTGGAGCGCGGTGGCCAGTGGGACAAGGGCAAGTCGTGCGAGACCTTCAACCCGCTGGGCCCCTGGCTGGTCACCGCGGACGAGGTGGCCGACCCGCAGCGGCTGGGCCTGCGGCTGTGGGTCAACGACCGGCTCTGCCAGGACGGCAACACCGAGAACATGGTCTTCGATGTCGCCGAGGTGATCCGATATCTGAGCCAGTTCATGGTGCTGGAGCCCGGCGACGTCATCAACACCGGTACCCCCGCCGGAGTGGCGATGGGTCAACCGGAGCCCAAGCCGTACCTGCGCCCCGGCGACGTGATGGCGCTGGAGATCGAGGGGCTGGGCCGCCAGCGCCAGCGGCTGGTGGCGGCTCCGTGAGTACCGGCCGGATCCTCTCGCTGGACACGTACGACGTCCGCTTCCCGACCTCCCGGGAACTGGACGGCTCGGACGCGATGAACCCCGACCCCGACT
The DNA here is from genome assembly GCA_051986465.1 of Rugosimonospora sp. Taxonomy (GTDB): domain Bacteria; phylum Actinomycetota; class Actinomycetes; order Mycobacteriales; family Micromonosporaceae; genus DATEJJ01. The sequence continues at coordinate 5,486 of JBPYFB010000617.1, read as the reverse complement.
ACTCGGCCGCCTACGTGGTGCTGCGCACCGACGAGCCGGACGGGCACGAGGGGCACGGCTTCGCGTTCACGATCGGGCGCGGCAACGACATCGAGGCGGCCGCGATCGCGGCGCTGCGGCCGTACCTCGTCGGGCGGCCGCTCGGCCCGCTCCTGTCCGACCTGGGTGGCTTCTGGAAGGAGCTGGTACACGACTCGCAGCTGCGCTGGCTGGGCCCGGAGAAGGGCGTCATGCACATGGCCATCTCCGCGGTGGTCAACGCGCTGTGGGACCTGAAGGCCAAGCGCGCCGACCGTCCACTGTGGCTACTGCTCGCCGAGATGTCACCGGAGGAGCTGGTGTCCCTTGTGGACTTCCGGTACCTCACCGACGCGCTCACCCCGGACGAGGCGCTCGACATCCTGCGCAAGGCGGTCGACGGGCGGGCCGCGCGCATCGAGGAGCTGCGCGCGGGGGGATACCCGGCGTACACGACGTCGCCGGGCTGGCTCGGGTACTCCGACGAGAAGCTGCGCCGGCTGTGCAAGGAGGCGGTCGCGCAGGGCTTCACGCAGATCAAGCTGAAGGTCGGCGCAGCCCTCGACGACGACGTGCGGCGCATCCGCATCGCGCGGGAGGTGTGCGGGCCGCAGATCCGCATCGCGGTCGACGCCAACCAGCGCTGGGACGTGCCGGACGCCATCGCGTGGATCCGCGCGCTGGCGCCGTACCAGCCGTGGTGGGTGGAGGAGCCGACCAGCCCGGACGACGTGCTCGGGCACGCCGCGATCGCCCGGGCCGTCGCACCCATCAAGGTGGCCACCGGCGAGCACGTACAGAACCGGGTCGTCTTCAAGCAGATGCTCCAGGCCGGTGCCCTGTCGTACCTGCAACTCGACGCGGCCCGGGTGGCGGGCGTCAACGAGAACGTGGCGATCCTGTTGCTGGCGGCCAAGTTCGGCGTACCGGTATGCCCGCACGCGGGCGGTGTCGGCCTGTGCGAGCTGGTACAGCACCTGTCGATGTTCGACTTCGTGGCGGTCTCCGGCTCCATGGACGACCGGGTCATCGAGTACGTCGACCACCTGCACGAGCACTTCGTCGATCCGGTGGTGATCCGGGGCGGCCGGTACCAGGCACCCGCGGCGCCCGGCTTCTCGGCCACGATGCGCCCGGAGACGCTGACCAGGTACGCGTACCCCGACGGTCCTATGTGGATGGAAACTCCACATGGGTGAGTTCGCCGACCTGGCCGCGGTGGTGACCGGCGGTGCCTCCGGCATCGGCCTGGCCACCGCGACGCTGCTCGCCCAGCGCGGCGCCCGGGTCGCCGTCCTCGACCTCAACGCGGACGGCGTGCCCGAGCCGCTGCTCGGCTTGGCAGCCGACGTCCGCGACGACGCCCAGGTGCGCTCCGCCGTCGTCGCCGCCGCGGCCCGCCTGGGCGGCATCGACATCCTCGTCAACAACGCGGGCATCGGCGCGCAGGGCACCGTCGAGGACAACCCCGACGACGAGTGGCAGCGCGTCTTCGACGTCAACGTCATGGGGATGGTGCGGGTGACCCGCGCCGCCCTGCCGTACCTGCGCGAGTCCCGGCACGCCGCGATCGTGAACACCTGCTCGGTCGCGGCCACCGCCGGGCTGCCCAACCGGGCGCTGTACAGCGCGAGCAAGGGGGCCGTCCAGTCGCTGACCCTGGCGATGGCGGCCGACCACCTCGCCGAGGGTATCCGGGTCACCTGCGTCAACCCCGGCACGGCCGACACACCATGGGTGCGCAGGCTGCTGGCCGTGGCCGCCGACCCGGACGCCGAGCTGCGCGCGCTGGCCGCGCGACAGCCCACCGGCCGGCTGGTGAGCGCGGAGGAGGTCGCCGCGGCGATCGCCTACCTCGCGAGCCCGCTGGCGGGCGCGACCACGGGCACCACGCTCGCCGTCGACGGCGGCATGCAGGGCCTGCGGCCGCGCCAACCTTCCCGCTGACCGGACCGAGACGCATGCGCTCACACCCCCACCCAAGCGAGGAACAATGATCAACCGCAAGGCGGCGGTACTCACCGCTGGCGCGGCCCTGCTGGCCGTCATGGCAACCGGATGCAACAGGTCGAGCGGCCCGAGTTCGGGCAGCAGCGGCGGCGCCCCTGCGGGCAAGGTCGGCATCGACCTGCCCCGCTCCGACACGGACTTCTGGAACTCGTACGCGAAGTACATCAACGCCGACATCAGCAGTATGGGCGTCTCGGCGCTGACCCCCACCCAGTCCAGCAACGACATCACCAAGCTCGCCGCGAACGTGCAGTCGCTCGTCGCGCAGGGCGCCAAGGCCATCGTCATGGCGCCGCAGGACACCGCCGCGGTCGCGCCCACGCTGTCCATGCTCGCCGGCAAGAACATCCCGGCGGTCAGCGTGGACACCCGGCCGGACACCGGCAAGGTGTACATGGTGGTGCGCGCGGACAACCGGGCGTACGGCCAGAAGGCGTGCGACTTCCTCGGGCAGAAGCTGAACAACAAGGGCACGATCGTCGAGTTCGAGGGCGACCTCGCCTCCATCAACGGCCGGGACCGCTCGGAGGCGTTCGGCGACTGCATGAAGCAGAAGTTCCCGGGCATCAAGGTGCTCGCCGAGGAGACCCAGTGGAAGGGCGACGTGGCCTCGGCGAAGCTGCAGAACGCGCTGAACCAGGGCACCGTCAACGGCATCTACATGCAGGCCGGCGGCGCGTTCCTGGCGCCCACCATCGCACTGCTGCAGCAGAAGAGCCTGCTCGTGGCGCCGAGCGACCCGAAGCACATCTTCATCGTGTCCAACGACGGCATCCCGGCGGAGTTCGCGGCGATCAAGGCGGGCCAGATCGACGCGACCGTCTCCCAGCCGGCCGACCTGTACGCGAAGTACGCCCTGTTCTACGCGCAGGCCGCCCTGCAGGGCAAGACGTTCCAGCCCGGCCCGACCGACCACGACTCGACGATCGTGTCGATACCCAACGGGCTGGAGGATCAGCTGGCGGCGCCGCTGGTGACCAGCTCCAATGTGGACGATCAGGCGCTGTGGGGCAACCAGGTCGGCAAGTGAGCGCAGCGGGCCGCGGCGGCCTCTGGACTGAGGAGCACCGCAGCGAAGCGAGGAGCGCACGAGGGAAGAGGTCGCACCAAAGCGGCCCGCGGAGCGAACGGATATTGCAGTGAGCGCAGCGGTCCCGCATAGCTCGGTCGCCGAGGCGATCGGCGTCAGCAAGCGCTTCGGCGCCACCGTGGCCCTGCACGACGTCGGGATCACGGTGGCGCCGGGCGAGGCGCACGCCCTGGTCGGGCGCAACGGTGCCGGCAAGTCCACGCTCGTGTCGATCCTGACCGGGCTGGGCCGCCCCGACGAGGGTCAGGTGCGCTTCGACGGCGAGCCGGCGCCGCCGCTGACCGACCGGGAGGCGTGGCGCCAGAAGGTCGCGTGCGTGTACCAGAAGTCCACCATCATCCCCAGCCTGTCGGTGGCGGAGAACCTCTACCTGAACCGGCAGAGCGCCGGGCTGCGGGCCATCTCCTGGCGCACGCTGCGCGCGAACGCCGGGCAACTGCTCGGCGCGTGGGGGATCGACGTGGACCCGCGGGCCCTCGCCGGCGAGCTCACCGTCGAGCAGCGGCAGACCGTCGAGATCGCGCGGGCGCTGTCGTTCGGCGCGCGCTTCATCATCCTCGACGAGCCGACCGCGCAGCTCGACGGCGCCGGTGTCAACCGGCTCTTCCAGCGGCTACGCGGGCTGCAGGAGGGCGGCGTCGCGTTCCTGTTCATCTCGCACCACCTGCAGGAGGTGTACGAGATCTGCCAGACCGTCACGGTCCTGCGCGACGCGCGGCACGTGCTGACCGCGCCGGTGGCCGAGTTGGGCCGCGAGGCGCTCGTCGAGGCGATGACCGGCGAGGCGGTCGGGCTGCGGGAGCTCGACGCGGCCGGCGGCCACGCCCGGGAATCGGTGGCGCTCTCCGTCGAGCAGTTGCGGCTCGACGGCGTTTACGAGGACCTTTCCTTGCGGGTACGGGCAGGAGAGGTGGTCGGGCTGGCCGGGGCGGTCGGCTCCGGCGTGGTCGCGGCCGGCGAGACGATCGCGGGGCTGCGCCGGCCGGGCGACGGTCGCGTCGTGGTGGACGGTCGCGCGGTGGCGCCGGGGAGCGTACCGGCTGCCCTCGCGGCCGGGATCGGCTTCGTACCGGAGGACCGGCACCGCCAGGGGCTCGTACCGCTGCGCCCGGTGGGCGAGAACCTCACGCTGACCATCGCCGACCGGTTGGGCCGGTACGGCTTCGTCTCCGGTACCCGTCGCCGGAGCGCGGCCGTGGCGCTGATGCGCCGGCTGGACGTGAAGGCATCCGGGCCCGACCAGCCGGTCGCCGCGCTCTCCGGCGGCAACCAGCAGAAGGTGGTGATGGGCCGGGCGCTGGCCAGCGAGCCGAAGGTGCTGGTGCTGATCCGGCCCACCGCCGGTGTCGACGTGAAGTCGAAGGAGTCGCTGCTGGGTACCGTGTCGGCCGCCGCGTCGCGGGGCTGCGCGGCGCTCATCGTCTCCGACGAACTGGACGACCTGCGCGCCGCCGACCGGGTCGTGGTGATGTTCAAGGGCCGTGTCGTGGGCGAGCTGCCGCGCGGCTGGAGTGACCGGCAGATGGTGGCGGCGATCGAAGGGTTGACCAACCATGATTGACGTGACTCCGGACGCGGTCCACGCGCCCGGCGCGGTGGGCCGGCGGCCGGGCGTCCTGGAACGGCTGCGCCGGTACCGGGACTTCTCGCTGATCCCGGCCATCATCCTGCTGCTGATCCTGGGCTTCATCGCGAGCCCCAACTTCCTCACCGGCTCCAACATGCTCGCCGTCCTGCAGCAGGCGACCGAGCTGTCCGTGCTCGTCCTGGCCGAGGCGCTGGTGCTCATCGCCGGTCAGATGGACCTGTCGCTGGAGTCCACGATCGGCGTGGCCCCGGTGATCGCGGTGTGGCTCGTGCTGCCGTCGCACGGCGGCCGCTTCAACGGGCTCGGGCTGGGCCTGCCGGGTTGGACGGCGATTCCGGTATGCCTGCTGGTCGGCGCCGCGGTCGGCGCGTTCATCGGGTTGTTACGGGTCACCGTGCGGCTCAACGCGTTCATCGTCACCCTCGGCATGCTCATCACGCTGCGCGGCCTGCAGACCGCGATCACCGGAGGGCAGTCCATCTTCCAGCTGCCCGGCGGCTTCACGTACCTCGGCAGCACCTCCTGGCTCGGGGTACCCGCCTCGGTATGGGTATGCGCGCTGCTGTTCGCGGCCGGCATCGCGACGATGGGGTGGTACCGCCACGGCCGCGCGCTGTACGCGGTCGGCGGCAACGCGGACGCGGCGAAGGCGGCGGGTATCCGCGCCGACCGGCTGGTCTTCGTCGTGTTCGTCGTCGCCGGCGTGCTCGCCGCGTTCGCCGGCATCCTCTACACAGGACACTACGGTTCGATCGCGTCGACCCAGGGCCAGGGCATGAT
>JBPYFB010000616.1:0-3099 GCA_051986465.1 Rugosimonospora sp. | reverse complement strand
CGTGAGCAGCTCGTTGCCCGCCTTCTTGATGGCGAGCCCACGCTCCACAATGGACCGGTGGTCGCGGGCCATCTCCACGGCGCCGTCGTAGCGCAGAAAGTCCGGCGCGTGCAGCAGGTAGATGTGCAGGGCGTGGCTTTCGATCCACTCGCCGCAGTACAGCAGCCGGCGCAGGTCGGCGAGGGTACCGTCGACGGTCACGCCGCAGGCGTCCTCGACCGCGTTGCAGGCCGACAACTGGTAGGCCACCGGGCAGATCCCGCAGACGCGGGCGGTGATGTCGGGTGCCTCGGTGTACCCGCGCCCGCGCAGCAGCGCCTCGAAGAACCGCGGCGGCTCGTAGATCTCCAGCCGGACGTCGGTGACCACACCGTCGTCCACCCGGATGTGCATGGCACCCTCGCCCTCCACCCGGGCCAGCCCGGCGACGCTCAACGACCGGTCGCTGCGGTGCGTCATGCTCCACTCTCCACTGTGGATACGGCGGCGAAGGCCGGCGCCGCCGCGGTGAACGTACGGAACACCCGGGTCAGCTCCGGCTCGGTCATGCCCAGCTGACGCAGCCTCGCGACGAGCGCCGGGGCATTGACCGTCGCGGCCGGGCCGAAGCAGCCGTAGCAGCCGCGCCCGTAGGCCGGGCAGATCGCGCCGCAGCCGGCCCGGGTCACCGGCCCGAGGCACGGGGTACCGTGTGCGACGAGCAGGCAGGTGGTCCCCCGCGCCTTGCAGTCGAAGCAGACGCTGTGTCCGGGCAGGTCCGGCCGGCGCCCGACCAGCAGCGCGGCCAGCGTGTCCAGCAGTTGCCGCCGGTCGATCGGGCAGCCGGGCAGCTCCAGGTCGACGGTCACGTGTGCCGAGACGGGCGTCGATGTGTCTAGTGTGGACAGATACTCGGGCCGGGCGTACACCAGCGAACGGAACTCCGCGACGTCGGCGAAGTTGCGCAGCGCCTGGATCCCGCCCGCGGTGGCGCAGGCACCGATCGCGATCAGCAGCCCGGACTGCGCCCGGATGCGACGGATCCGCTCGGCGTCCCCCGGCGTGGTCACCGACCCCTCGACGAGGGAGATGTCGTACGGCCCGGCGACGACCGCCCGGGACGCCTCCGGGAACTGCGCGATACGGATCCGCTCCGCGATGGCCAGCAGCTCGTCCTCACAGTCCAGAAGGGACAGTTGGCAACCGTCGCAGGACGCGAACTTCCATACCGCCAGGGTGGGCCCGGTGCTCATCACAGCTCCTTCACCGACATCAGCGGCCCGGCGCGGTCGTACCCGACGACCGGACCGTGCCGGCAGACCAGCAGCGGACCGAGTTGGCAGTGCCCGCACAGCGCCACACCACAGCGCATGTTGCGCTCCAGCGACACCTGCACCGCCCCGGCCGGTACCCCCATATCGGTGAGATCCCGTGCGGCGAACCGCATCATGACCTCGGGGCCGCAGACGAACGCGACGGTGCGGGCCGGCTCGACGTCCAGCCCGTCCAGCAGCGTGGTGACGACGCCGACGTGTCCGGTCCACCCCACAGTTGCCCGGTCGACGGTCACCCGCACCTCGACGCCGCAGGCGCGCCAGTCGTCGTACTCGTCGGGGTAGAGCAGGTCGCCCGGGGTGCGCGCGCCGACCAGCAGCGCGACGCTCCGGTACCGCGCGCGGTGCTCGATCGCGTGGCGGATCACCGGACGCAGCGGGGCAAGGCCGATGCCGCCGGCCATGACGACAAGGTCGGCGTCCGGAGGAGCGGGCAGGAACCAGCCGACGCCGTAGGGCCCGCGTACCCCCAGCACATCGCCGGGGCGTGCCGCGTGCAGCGCCCTGGTGACCGCGCCGACCGCGCGCAGGGTGTGCACGATGCCCGTGGCGCCGGTCCGGCCGGACACCGAGATCGGTACCTCGCCGACGCCGAACGCGTAGACCATCGTGAACTGGCCGGGAAGCGGCACCGGAATCGGCCGGTCCACCGGGGACAGTACCAACGTGACCGTGTCATCGGTGTCCTCGACGCGGCTGTCCACCCGGTACCGCAAAGGAGTCATGCTCATGACGGCGCGCCGTACAGGTCGAGCAGGCGCAGCCGGGTCGCCTGCAGCCGGTCCACCACCAGGCCCATGAACCGGCTCACCAACAGGTAACCCAGCGCCGGGTCGTGCTCGCACAGCGAGCGCACGCCCGGGCCGTCCAGTTCCAGCGCCAGCGTGGTCTCCACCGCACTGGCCCCGAAGTGCCAGCGGTACGGATGGAACAGCCAGGACCAGCCGAGCCCCGCACCCGGGCCGAGGGTCTCCACCACGGCGTCGGGCCGGCCGGGCACGTGGGTGTCGAGGGTGACGTGTCCCTCGCGGAGAATCCAGAACCGGTCGGCCCGACCGCCCTCCTCGAACAGCCGGGCACCGGCGTGGAAGTACGACTTCTTCGTCCAGAACGACAGCTTGTCCAACTGGGACCTGGTCAGGCCGGCCAGGAACGGCTGCGCGGCCAGCAGATCGTACGCGGTGTCCATCGTGACCCCTTAAGTTTCGGCCGCCAGCGCGGTGATCTCTTCCGTGATGTCGATGCCCACCGGGCACCACGCGATGCACCGGCCACAGCCCACGCAGCCCGACTCGCCGAACTGGTCGTGCCAGGCACCCACCTTGTGGCTGAGCCACTGCCGGTACCGGCTGCGGGTCGACGTGCGTACCGCGCCGCCGTGCAGGTATGAGAAGTCGAGGTCGAAGCACGAGTCCCAGCGCAGCCACCGCTGCGCGTGCTCGCCGGTGAGGTCGGTGGTGTCCTCGACCGTGGTGCAGAAGCAGGTCGGGCAGACCATCGTGCAGTTGCCGCAGGACAGGCAGCGCCCCGCGACGTCGTCCCAGCGGGCCGCGTTCCGCGCGCCGGCCAGCAGGTCGCGCAGGTCGGTCCTTGGCAGCGACGGGCCCATCCGGCCGGCGGCCGCGGCGACCTCGGTCCTCGCGCGGTCGACCAGTACCTGCGGCGCCGGCCCGCTCGACCAGTTCGGCCGGCGCGGGCCGGGTTGGCAGCGTGGCCAGCAGTTCCGCGCCGGCGGGTGTCGCCGCCTCGGCCAGGTACGTGACCCCGTCGGGCTCGACCAGTTCCG
>JBPYFB010000615.1:0-8370 GCA_051986465.1 Rugosimonospora sp. | reverse complement strand
CAGTAACACCAGGATACTACTCAACGGTAACGAGGCAAGAGTGACCGGAACCACATCGGTCGCTACCCCGACACCTGCCGAAAGGCGCTCAAGCCTGGGTGCCCAGCTCCCAGCTCGGTACGGAGTTCGCCACGGCCGGCTGCGCGCCGGCGTACTCCATCAGCACCAGCGCGATGTCGTCGTCGAGCCGGCCCTGTACCCACTCGATCAGGGCGCTCTCCAGCGAAGCCAGCCCGTCGCCGACCGTACCGTGGCCCAGCAGCCGCCAGGCCCGCTCCGTGGTCGGGAAGAACTGCCCCTCCCGGCGCGCCTCGGCGAGCCCGTCGGTGAACAGCAGCAGCCGGTCGCCGGGCTCCAACCGCTCCACCCGAGGGCGTACCACCGGCATGAACCCGAGCGGCGGCGCGCTGGACGGCGGCTCCAAGGGGATCACCTCGCCCCGGCGCAGCAGCAGCGGCGCGGGGTGGCCACAGTTCACGATCGTCAGGGTGCCGCCGCGCTCCTCGACCAGCGCCGCCGTCACGAAGTCCTCGTCGCCCACCGACCGGGCCACCGCGCGATCGAGGTCGGCGACGATCGCGCGCAGGTCGGAGCGCTCGTACGCGACGTGCCGGTACGAGCCGAGCACGATGCTCGCCATGCGTACCGCCTCCAGGCCCTTGCCCCGTACGTCTCCGATGATCATGCGAACCCCGTACGGCGTGTCCAGCGCCTCGTACAGGTCGCCGCCGATGTCGGCCGCCGCGCTCGCCGAGATGTACCGGCCGGCCACGGCGAGCGGGCCGATCTGCGGGCCCAACGGCCGCAGCACGGCCGCCTGCGCCACGCTGGCCAGCCGAGACAGCTCAGCCAGGCGCGCGGCCTGCCGGGACCGGACGTTGCCCGCGACGGAGGCGAGCGCGGTGGCGAGCACGATGAAGGCGATGTTGACGGCGCTGGCGGAGGTCATGCCGTCGGGGAAGCAGGCGAACGCCACGCCGACCGCGGTGGCCAGTGCGCCCGCGATGACCACGTCCCGCCAGGCCGCGAAGACCGCTGCCACGAACGGCGCCGCCACCAGCAGGCCGATGTGGTTGGGGTTCGGGCCGTCGGCGAGTTCGACGGCGGAGACGACGGCGAGCAGCGCAACGGCCGCGCCGAGTCCGGCGCGGGATTCTGGACTCATCGGGCGGCGGCCCGGCAACCTGAGTTTCATGGGTACGCGCACAGCATGCCGGATATCTGCCCGGGACTGAACGGGGCGGGCCGATCTCCGCGCGAACGGCTACTTACGTGCGGCCAGCAGTCCGATTTCGCGCCGCGCCCAGCCAAACCACGTGGCGAAAGGCAACCGAGTGGGCGCGTCCCGGATGTCCTGTATGGGGTTAATTAAGTCACCTGATGTGATCAGTTAACTACCTGGTAGGTCACGGAGATCACGCCGCTGCCCAGGCTCGCGATCACCTGGAACGCGACCGGGGTGAGATCGAGGCAGCGCCCGGCGACGAACGGGCCCCGGTCGTTGATGCGCACCACGACCGACTTGCCGTTGCTCGGGTTGGTCACGCGTACCCGGGTGTTGAACGGCAACGTCTTGTGCGCGGCCGTGTACGCGTTGGGGTCGAACTTCTCACCACTGGCGGTCGTCGTACCCGTGCCGTAGTAGGACGCCTGGCAACTCGTTGACCTCGCGGAGGATGGCGATCTGGACGGCGCGGACGGCGAGGTGGGTACCGCGCGCAACTCGCCGCGCGAGGCGTGCCGCTCCCGGGTCTGGCTCGGCTGGGGTGCCGGTGACGGTGTGCGTAACGCGTTCGTGGACGACTCGGCCTCGACGGCGGTCTGCTTCGCCGGTCCGAGGTTGATCGCGGCGACTGCGGCACCGACGAGTAGGACCGCGACCGCGACGGCGGCGAGCACCGGAACCGATCGGCCCGAGCTGCCCGCCCGCTTGTGCCTGCCGGCCAAAGCCCAACCCTTCGTCGACAACAGGACCGGGGCCGACCGTATCGGTGCCGGGCCGAACGCGCCGCACCAGCCGTCTACTGTGTACGGTCGGCTGATGCGCCACTCCGCCGAACGGCCGATACCGGGCCTCGGTGTTTCTCGCGGCAGATCGGGCGACTGACGATACGGGCACCCAGGGTTACCTCTGGTGATCTCCGGTTGGTACTAGGTTGCAGATCATGAACACGCTCGCCGGTACGGCCCTCACGGCTGTCGGGCTGTTCGTCGCGACGAACATCGACGGCCTGGTCGTCCTGACCGCGCTGTTCATCGCCGCGGAGTCGGTACCGCGCTCGTGGTGGGCGGTCCTCATTGGACAGTACGTCGGCCTCGTCGCGGTCATCGTGGTCAGCGGCCTGGCCGCGACCGGCCTGTCGCACGTGCCGTCGGCGTGGGTGGGCCTGCTCGGCGTGGTACCGATCCTGCTGGGACTGCGTGGCCTGTGGCTGCTGCTCCGGCATCGCGCCGACGGTTCGGCCCGGGAGGCGGTGCGCCGCCCGGGGGTGGTAGCCGCCGCGGCGGCGGCCCTGGCGAGCGGCGTTGACAACGTCGCCGTGTACACCGCCGCCCTGCACGAGATGGGGCCGCGACGCTCGGCGGTCGCGGTCGCGGTTTTCGTCGTGCTGACCGCGGTCTGGTGCGCGATCGCCGGGTACCTGGGCGGCCATCAGCGGATCGCGGCCCTCACCGATTCGGTGGCGCACCTGCTCGTACCCGTGTTTCTTATCGGCGTCGGATGCATCCTGTTGCTTACCGCGCTCTAACCGCCGATCGGCCGCTGATGGGTCGTACGTACGACACTAGCTTCGCGGCTCGACATCAAGCAGAATCTCGGGCATGAACCAGCCGGAATTCGTCATCACGATCCTCGCTGAAGGCCCACAGGACGATGACGAACTCGAACAAGCCGGCATCGAACTCGCCGAGGAACTGCGAGAGATCGATGGCGTTCGCCTGTCCCGCAAGCGAGCACCCGCGCCGCCGCCGGATACGAAGGCGGCCGTCGACTGGATCCCGGCCGTGCTCGTACTGACCGCGATGGGCGGGCGGGTCGCCCAGCGGCAGGGTTGGGACGAGACAGCCAAGGAGATCTCGCACGATATCCGGGACATCTCGCACGACATCCGCGCCGTGGTGAGCGATTTTGCCAAGCGCCACAAGGGCAAGAAGATCCGGGTGGAGCACCCGGACGGTACGGTTGTCGACACCACCGGCGTCGGCGAGCGCGGCGTCAGTAAGATCCTCAAGAACCTGCCACCTGGACAGCGCAACAGTGGTGAATGAGGACCGGCTCGGTACCGGTCGCCGCCGCGCACTCGTCGTCGTCACCGGCCGGTACCGGCACGACGATTTGGCGGACCTGCAATCGCCGATAAAAGACGCCGACACCGTCGAGCGGATACTCGGTCAGGCCGACATAGGCAGGTTCGACCCAGTCGAAATAGTCGCCAACACCGACGTCCAGACGACGCGCAGTCGGATCTACGACTTCTTCGCGAGTGCCGAGCCGGACGACTTTCTTTTCACATATGTGTCCTGCCATGGCCGGAAGGACCGCTCGGGTCGGCTGTACCTGACCACAATCGACACCGACCCGGATCGGTTGCCGCCGACCGCGCTCGCGGCCGACTACATCCGCGCGCAGCTCGACGAGTGCGAGGCGCACCAGGTCGTCCTCGTGCTCGACTGTTGCCACGCCGGCGCGTTCGGCCTCGACCCGCGGCAGCGCGCCAACAGCGACCGCATCGTGCTGCTCGCCTGCGGCGCGAGCGAGTACGCCCACGAAGGCGAGCAGGACCGCACCGGTACCGGGCCGTCCCTGTTCGCGCGCGCGTTCTTCGAGGGTATCGAGACCGGCGGCGCGGATACCGACGACAACGGCTGGATCACCGTACGGGAGGCGTTCGACTACGCGGTACGCAGCCTGCGGGAGAGCGGCGCGCGGCAGACACCGCAGATGCGTACGGGTACCACCGGCGACCTCATGCTGTGCCGGGCGCCGTCCCGCCCCGGTACCCTCACCGCCGACATCTCGTCACTGCTGCGCAGCGGCATACCGGCGGCGCGCGGGGTCGCCGTGCAGGAACTGTCGCGCTGGCTCGTATCGGCCGAGCCGGCCCGTATCGAGACCGCCGAACGCACCCTCTCGATGCTGCGCCACGACCCGGACGAGCGGGTCGCCCAGCAGGCGAGCCAGGTGCTCGCCACCCGCTACTCCGACGCGCCCGGCGAGGAGCGGGGCGAGGTCGTCGGCGTATCGGTCGACGAGGATCCACTGTGGTTCAAGCGCGCCGTCTTCTACGAGGTACGGGTGCGCTCCTTCGCCGACAGCAACCGGGACGGCGCGGGCGACCTGCGTGGCCTGATCAGCAAGCTCGACTACCTGCAATGGCTCAACATCGACTGCCTGCTGCTCGCGCCCATCTTCGACTCGCCGCTGGAAGATGACGGGTACGACGCCAGCGACTTCATGAACATCCACCCCGACCTCGGCACCATGTCCGACCTCATCGAACTGGTCGACGCGGCGCACCGGCGGGGCATCCGGGTGGTACTCGACTTCGTCCTGAACCACACCAGCGACCGGCACGAATGGTTCCAGGCATCGCGCCGCGCACCAGACGGCCCGTACGGCGATTTCTACGTGTGGAGCGATACCGACGAGCTGTTCGCCAGCCCGGGTGCCGACGGTACGCAGCCGGGCGGGTGGACCTACGATCCGCTGCGCCGGCAGTACTACTGGCACCGGTTCGGCGCCAACGAGCCCGACCTCAATTTCGACAGTCCCACCCTGCGCGACGCGGTCGTACGCGCGCTGTGCCATTGGCTCGATCTCGGTATCGACGGGTACCGCCTGCTCACCGCGCCATTCCTGTACGAGCGGGACGGCACCGCCAATGAGGGCCTGTCGGAGACCCACGAGTACCTGCGCAACCTGCGCCAGGAACTGGACGGCAAGTACCCGAACCGGGTGCTGCTCGCGTGGACCGACCATTGGCCGTCCGAGGCGGCCGAGTACTTCGGCGACGAGGCGACCGGGCCGGAATGCACGATGGTGCTGTACGCCTCGCTGATGCCCAGAATCTTCCTGGCGATGCGCCGGGAAAACCACACCACGCTCTCCACCCTGCTGGCGAACGCGCCCCGGATACCCGACAACTGCCAGTGGGGCATTTATCTGCGTACCGGCTCCGAGCTCTCCCTCGACCTGGTGAGCAACCGGGAACGGGCGTTCCTCATGAAGGAGTACGCGCCGCTGCCGCGGATGAGCAACCACCTGGGCATCCGCCGCCGGCTCGCGCCGTTGCTGGACGGCAACGTCATCCAGTTGCAGATGTGCTTCGCCCTGCTGATGTCGTTGCCGGGCGCGCCGATCGTCTACTACGGCGACGAGATCGGCATGGGCGAAAACCTCATGCTGCCGGGCAGCGCCGCGATCCGTACCCCGATGCAGTGGGGGCCGGATCGTGGCGCGGGCTTCTCCTCGGCCGAGCCGGAACAGTTCGCGCTTCCCGTCATCATGAGCTCCGACTACGGGTACCAGGCGGTCAACGTCGAGGCTCACCTGCGCCGCCCCAACTCCCTGCTGCACGCGGTGCGCCGGCTCATCGAGATCCGGCGGCACAGCCCGGCGCTGGCGGATGGTGCCTACGAGTCGGTCCAGTCGACGAACCCGGCGGTGTTCGCGTACATCCGCGCCACCGACGGCGACCAGATGCTGTGCGTCACGAACTTCTCCCGGTTCCCCCAGGCGACCGCGCTCGACCTGGCGGCGTACCAGGGCCACCGGCTCGTGGAGGCGACCGGCGGCTCCAGCTTCGGCGTCATTCGCGACGACCCGTACCTCGTGAGCCTCGCCGGACACGGGTTCTTCTGGCTGCAGTTGCAGAAGGAAGCCAACTGACGCTTCAGAAGGGCGCCGGCACGCTATCGTCCAAGCGTGATAACAGGTGCTCACGTGATCCTGTACAGCCGCGACGCCGACGCGGACCGCGCGTTCCTCCGCGACGTGCTCGGCACCCACAACGTCGACGCCGGCGGCGGATGGCTCATCTTCCAGCTGCCACCTGCCGAGGCCGCGGTGCACCCGACGGGCGGGGAGCCGAGCCACGAGCTGTTCCTTTTGTGTGACGACGTCGAGGCGACCATCGCGGAGCTGACCGCGAAGGGCGTCGAGTTCACGATCCCGGTCACCGAGGAGCGGTGGGGACGGCGTACCGCCATCCGGCTGCCGAGCGGCGGCGAACTGGGCCTGTACCAGCCGAGCCACCCGGTCGCGATTGCCTTGTGAATGAAGGCGTCGAGGGCGCCCCGTAATTGGATTCAGTCAAGTACGAGTCCGTGCAAGGGTGGTCGGCATGAGCAGCCGCCTGATACGCGACACCATCGGAGACGTCGCCTACGCCGTACTCACGCCCGACCCGTTGACGCCACAGCTTCCGCTCATCATGTTGCTGCACGGCGCCAACTCGTCCAGCGAGGTACTCGCCACGCTCCAGCCCGTGGTCGAGGAGGTGTGGCGGGACGGGTCGCTGCCGCCGGCGGTCCTCGCCAGCGCCTCGACACCCACCGCGGGCGGCTTCTACATCGGGCGCTGGGAGAGCTTCGTCGCCACCGAGTTCCCCGGGTTGCTGGAGAAGGAGTACGGGATCGACCCGGCCCGTGTCGCGCTGATGGGTTCCTCGATGGGCGGGTACGGCGCGCTGAAGATCGCCTTCGCCCAACCGGAACGCTGGCAGGCGGTGGCGGCGATCGCGCCGGCCCTGCTGCCCGCCGAGCGCCCAGCCGACCTGCGAGCGCGCAACACCATCGGGGTACTCGCGCAACTGGGTAAGGAGATGGTCGGCGACGGTACCGAGTTCGCGGCGAACAGCGTCGTACACCGGCTGCGCGCCAACGCCGGCGCGATCCGGGCCAGCGGGCTGCCCATCTTCCTGCGCTGCGGCGACCGGGACGTGTTCAAGCTGCACGACGGTACCGAGCAACTGCACCGGGCGCTGTGGGACCTCGACATCGGCCACGAGTACCACCTCGCCTTCGGCGGCGACCACGTCGGGCCGGAGGCGATGGCCGCGCAGCGGGCCGCTCTGCGTTTCGTTGGCGCGTCGCTGCGCGGGGCGGAACTGGCGGAGGCCGACCGGGAACTCGAAGCGGCGTGGCGCGCGTGGGCGGCGAACGGCCGGCAGGGCACCCCGCCGACCTTCGACGGGTACGGGGTCACCGGCCCGGTCGCGCTGCGCGTACTGATGGAACCGGAGTTGGCGGAGGCGGTACGGCGCGATCCGACTGCCGCGCGCCGGTACGGTCTCCTCCCGTGAAGTGTCCCGTGTGGACGATGGGTTGACTCTTCCCTATGGGGCAGCCGTACAGCAGAATGCTGCCGTGGTCGCCTCCTCGACGGCACCTGTTGCCGGTGACGTCTGCCCCGTGTGCCAAAGCCGATTGGTCAGCGAGCGGCAAGCCCAGGCGTGGTGTGCCGGGTGCGAGTGGAACCTCGCCCTGTACGAACCCGGCCGGCGCCGCCCCGAGTTGGGCTGGCGGTGGGCCGACCGGTTGACGCACCGCGTCGCGTACCGGCTGACCCGGCGGCAGTTCGCCGCCCTCGCGGGCGCGCCGGTACGCCGACCCGGTTGGGGGCCCGCTCGTTGGCTGCTGACCATCGCCGGTGTGGTGTTTCTGGCCGGTATCACCGCGATCCTGCTCGGCGGGGTGTACCTGACAATCGCGTACTGGCCGCGCCCGCTGGCGTTCGTCGGGCTGTTCCTGGTGCTGTTCGGCCTGGCACTGCGTCCCCGCTTCGGCAAGCTGGCCAAGCACGTCTACGAGCTCGACAAGGCAAGCGCACCAACGCTGGTACGGCTGGTCGAGCGCGTCGCCGCCGAACTGGGCACCCGCCCGCCCGACGTCATCGTGGTCGACCACCGCTTTAACGCCTCCTGCCAAGCGGTCGGCGTGCGCCGCACCCGGGTACTGACGCTGGGCCTGCCGTTCTGGGCGACCTTGCCGCCACAGCAGCGAGTGGCGCTGCTCGGTCATGAAATGGGCCACTTCGTCAACGGCGACCCGCGCAACAGGATGCTGACCTGGCTTCCGGTAAGGACTCTGCAGGAGTTGGCCTTCATCTTCCGTCCCGATCCACGACGCGGCAACCGGTTGGCCGCCTTGGTGTTTCGCCTTGTGCTGAACATCCTCACCGCCATCCTGCGCGGCGCCCAAGTCGCGGCCGTCTGGGTGGCCCTGCGCGAGGGCCAGCGCGCCGAGTACCTCGCCGACCAGATTGCCGCGCGGGTGGGCGGCACCATCGCGGCGGTGGGTTTGATGGACACCCTGCTCGGCGGTAGCGGGCTAACCACCGTCATCGGTGCCGCCGCCCGCCGCGGCGGG
>JBPYFB010000614.1:0-2646 GCA_051986465.1 Rugosimonospora sp. | reverse complement strand
ACGACGATCTTCCCGGCGAGCGGCGCGCGGAGGGAGGCGATCAGGTCGGCGTGGCCCTCGTACGGCACGGCCACGATCACCACGTCGGCACCGCAGGCGTACCCGTTGTCCCCGCCGGTCAACGTGCCCGGCGCGGTACCCGGCAGCTCGGCGAGGCCGGCCGCGGCGGCGGCACCCCGCTCGGCGCTGCGCGAGCCGATCCGTACCTGGTGGCCTGCCCTGGCGAACCGATACGCGAGGCCCTTGCCCTGGTCGCCGGTGCCGCCGAGGATGCCGACGGAGATGCCGGAGACGTCGGGGAGCGTGGTGAGATCCAATCCCATTCCTCTATCCTGGCAGACGGCAAGCGCACACCACGGTGAGGAGATGAGGATGCCCGGGCAGCCGCGCACGCGCTGACGTCATGAGCATCTGACCTGTCATCGCGTGCTGCTCCGACAAGCCGCGCAGCACAGTCAACCGCTGACTGGTGCTGCTCCGACAAGCTGCGCAGCACAGCGAAATTTTGCTATCCCCTCGACAAAGGGTCCTTTCACTGTGCGCGCCTTTCGGCTGGCCTGCCTGGCCTACTTCGTTCTCGCCCTGCCCGGTTCCACCCTCGGCGTGCTGTGGCCGTCGATACGGCTGAGCCTGCACCAGCCGGTCGCGGCCCTGGGCGTCCTGCTCATCGTCGGTGTCGCCGCCTCCGTGGTGGCCAGCGCCGCCACCGGGCCGCTGCTGGCCCGAGTCTCCACGGGGTCGGTGCTGGCCCTCGGTACCCTCTTGACCGCCCTCGCCCTGGCCGCCGAGATCCTCACCGGATCGGTGTGGGTCTTCGCCGCCGGGATGGTGGTGTTCGGCCTCGGCTTCGGCCCGCTGGACGCCGCACTGAACGCGTACGCCGCGCACCGCTTCGGCGCGCGGCAGATCAACTGGATGCACGCGAGTTACGGCCTCGGCGCCACGGTCGGCCCGGCGCTCACCACGGCCATGCTCAGCAACGGCCTCGGCTGGCGGTGGGTGTACGGAGCGATGGGGCTGATCCAGGCGCTGCTCGCCGTCGTGCTCGCCGCGGGCCGCCGGTCCTGGTTGGCACCCCCGCCGCGCCGTCCAGAGGCTAACGCGGAGCCGGTGGAGCGCCGCCCGGCGCCGGTCGCCGTGCTGCTGGGTTCGCTGGCGTTCACCGCCGTCGAGACGGGGATCGAGTCGGCGGCGGGCGTGTGGGGTTACCTCTTCCTGACGGACGGGCGCGGTCTCGGCCGCGCCGCCGCTGGTCTCGCGGTCTCGGCGTACTGGGCGATGATGTTCGTGGGGCGGGTGGTCCTCGGCCCGCTCGCCGAGCGCGTCGGCCCGCAGCGCGTCCTCGGTATGGCGGTGGCCGGCGTGAGCGCGGGCGCCGCGCTGATGGCGGTGCCCGGCCCCGCGCCGGTGGCGGTCGCCGGCCTGATGCTGCTCGGCCTGGCCGCCGCGCCGATCTTCCCGCTGTTCACGCTGACCACCGCGCAGCGGATGGATGTCCAGGGCACGACGCACGCGGTCGGCCTACAGGTCGCGGCGTCCACGGTCGGTAGCGCCGCGCTGCCCGCCGGGATCGGGCTGGTCGTGGCGAGCCTCGGCGCGGCCGCCATGGCTCCACCTCTGCTCCTGCTCGGCCTGACCATGGGAGCGCTCCACTATGGACTGTCCACACTCCCGACCCTCGCGGGAGGAGCCGCCAGCCGGCGGCGCTCACGCTCTTAGGTCAGGAAAGTCGTCCTCCCAGAACTCCGTAGCGGTGCGCCCGTGCGAGCGGGCCGCCTCGGCACCGCGCAGCTCGACCCGGCGAATCTTGCCGGAGATCGTCTTGGGCAGCTCGGCGAACTCGATGCGGCGCACCCGCTTGTACGGCGCGAGGCGCTCCCGGGCGAACCGGAGGATGGCCAGCGCGGTACCGGCGTCCGGCGCGAACCCGGTGGCGAGCACCACATAGGCCTTCGGTACGGCCAGGCGCAGCGGGTCGGGCGACGGTACCACCGCCGCCTCGGCCACCGCCTCGTGCTCCAGTAGCACCGACTCCAGCTCGAACGGGGAGATGCGGTAGTCCGACGCCTTGAACACGTCATCGGTGCGCCCGATGTAGGTGATGTACCCGTCCGCGTCGCGCGCGGCGACGTCTCCGGTGTGGTACAGGCCGTCGCGCATCGCGGAGGCGCTGCGCTCCTCGTCGTCGCGGTACCCGGCCATCAGGCCCAGTGGCCGGTACCCGAGGTCCAGGCACAGCTCGCCCTCGCCGCCACGTGCGCCGCTGACCGGGTCGGCGAAGGCCATCCGGTACCCGGGCAGCGGCCGGCCCATCGAGCCCAGCCGCAGGTCCTGCCCGGGCGGGTTGCCGACCGCGGCGGTCGTCTCGGTCTGCCCGTACCCGTCCCGCACCGTGATGTTCCAGGCGGCGCGTACCCGTTCGATGACTTCCGGATTGAGCGGCTCCCCCGCCGCCACGCACTCCCGGAACGGTACCCGCCAGCTATCCAGGTCGGCCTGGATGAGCATGCGCCATACGGTCGGCGGCGCGCACAGCGTGGTGACCCCGCAGCGGATGGCGGCGTCGAGCAGCGGACCGGCGGCGAAACGCGAATAGTTGACGACGAGCACGGTGGCGGCGGCGTTCCACGGCGCGAACACGTTGCT
>JBPYFB010000613.1:0-4454 GCA_051986465.1 Rugosimonospora sp. | reverse complement strand
CCCCTCCGACTTCCCCCTCGCCCGCCTCGACCAGGCGGCGGTCGACCGGCTCGCCGGCGACGGCCACACCATCGAAGACATCTACCCACTGACCCCGATGCAAGCCGGCATGCTCTTCCACGGCCTGTCCCAGGCCGACGAGGGCCTGTACTTCGAGCAGGCGACCTTCGTGCTGGACGGGATCCGCGAGCCCGAGCTGCTGGCCAGCGCGTGGCAGGCGGTTGTCGACCGTACCCCGGTGCTGCGCAGCCGCATCGCCTGGGAGGGGATCGAGCGCCCGCTGCAGATCGTCGTCCGCGACGTCGCCCTCCCGGTTACCCACCTGGACTGGCGTGAGCTGTCCGAAGTGGACGCACGCGCCGAGCTCGACCGGCTGCTCGCCGCCGATCGGGCGCGCGGCTTCGACCTGAGGTGCGCTCCGCTGATGCGGCTGGCCCTGGCCCGGCTCTCAGACACCGAGGTCCGGGTGGTGTGGACGTTCCACCACGTGCTACTGGACGGGTGGAGCGTCTTCCAGGTCCTGAGCGATGTCTTCGCCACATACGCCGCAACGGCCGACGGTCGGCACGCGGAGCCGGTGGCGCGTCGCCCGTTCGCCGAGTACCTGCGCTGGCTCGGCGAGCGCGACGAGGCCGGCGCGCGGGACTGCTGGGGCGCGGCCCTCGCCGGGTTCGAGTCGCCGACCGCGCTGCCGTACGACCGCGCTCCGAGCCACGGGCACGCGACCCGCTCGGCGCGGTGGCACTCCGCAGAGGTCAGCCACGAGGCCTCGGCTCGCCTGGACGAACTCGCCAAGGGACACCGGCTCACCCTCAACGCGGTCGTCCAGGGTGCGTGGGCGGTGCTGCTGTCGCGGTACAGCGGCCAGCGGGACGTATGCTTCGGCGCCACCGTATCCGGGCGCCCCGCCGACCTTCCCGGCGCCGACGCCATGACCGGCATCTTCATCAACACCCTGCCGGTCCGCGTCACCGTGGACGACTCGGTCACCATCGCCGAGTGGCTGCGGCGGCTGCAGTCCGCCCAAGCCGACGCGCGGCGGTTCGACTTCGTACCGTTGGCTCTGATCCAGGCCGACAGCGCCCTGCCGGGCGGCGTGGACCTTTTCGACAGCCTTGTGGTGTTCGAGAACTACCCGATCAACTCGGCCGCGGCCGCCGGGCATGGCCTTGCCCTGCGCGACCTGCACGCGGTGGAGAGCACGAACTACCCACTCACCATCGTCGCGTCCCCCGGCGACCGGCTGACCGTCGACATCGGGTACGACCCTGAGCTTTTCGAGGACGCCACGATCGAACGGATCGCCGGGCATCTGACGCGGATACTCGACCAGGCGACGCGGTCACCCGACACGCCGATCGGGCGGCTCGACCCGCTGACCGAGCCGGAGCAGGCCCGGCTGCTGCGTGACTGGAACGACACCCGGCAGGCGGTCGCGCCCGCGACCCTCGCCGAACTCTTCGAGGCACAGGTGGCCCACACGCCGGACGCGGCGGCCGTGGCCAGCGGCGACACCGAGCTGTCCTATGTGGAGCTGGACCGGCGCGCCAACCGGCTGGCCCACCTACTGATCGCCCGTGGCGCCGGTCCGGAGCGGATCGTTGCCCTGGCGCTGCCGCGCTCGGTGGACATCATCGTCGCGCAACTCGCCGTGGCCAAGTCCGGCGCGGCGTTCCTGCCGGTAGACCCGGCGTACCCCGCCGAGCGCATCGCCTTCATGCTGGACGACGCCCGCCCGGTGCTCATCCTGACGCACGCCGGGCTGGCGGCGGGCCTCCCCGAAAGCCCGGCATGGGCGGACGCGACGCTGGCCCTCGACGACCCCGCAACTGCCTCCACAGTGGACGAAATGCCGGACCGGGCGCCGAGCGACGACGACCGGAGCGCGCCGCTGCAGCTGACCCATCCGGCATACGTCATCTACACCTCCGGCTCCACCGGCCGGCCCAAGGGTGTGGTCGTACCGCACAGCGGGCTGGCCAACTTCTCCGCCGCCGAGGTGTGCCAGTACGCCGTCCAGGCTGGCGACCGGGTACTGCAGTTCTCCTCGCCCAGCTTCGACGCCTCCGTACTTGAGCTGTGCATGGCGCTTCCGGTAGGTGCCTTGCTCGTGGTACCGCCGCCGGGCCCGCTGCTCGGTGAGCATCTGGTGCGGGTACTCGCGCAGGGGCGCGTCAGCCACGCACTGATCCCGCCGGCCGCGCTGGCGACGGTACCGCGGGAGGCCGCCCGGGACGGGCTGCCCTACTTCCGCACCGTCATCGTCGGCGGCGACGCGTGTACGGCGGAGCTCGTCGAGGACTGGGCACCCGGCCGGCGGATGATTAACTCCTACGGGCCTACCGAGGCGACCGTGGTGTCCACGTGGAGCGAACCGCTGGCGCCCGGTGGGGTACCGTCAATTGGCCGGCCGATCTGGAACACCCAGGCATACGTCCTCGATCGTGCTCTGCGCCCGGTACCGGTCGGCATCCCCGGGGAGCTCTACGTCGCCGGGGTGGGCCTGGCCCGCGGATACCTTGGCCAGCCTGGGCTGACCGCGCAACGGTTCGTCGCCAACCCGTTCGGCCCGCCCGGCACCCGCATGTATCGCACCGGGGACGTGGTGCGGTGGAAAGCCGATGGCGAGCTGGAGTTCGGTGGCCGCGCCGACGACCAGGTGAAGCTGCGCGGGTTCCGGATCGAGCTCGGCGAGATCGAGGCGGTGCTGCGGCGGCACGGCGGCGTGGCCGAGGCGGTCGTGGTCGCCCGCGACGACGGGCCGGGCGGCCGCCGGCTGGTCGGGTACGTCGTACCGGCCGGCGGGCTCGCGCCGGGAGCGCCGGAACTGCGGGCACACGCCGGCCGCTCCCTGCCCGACTACATGGTGCCGTCTGCGTTCGTCACACTTGATCGGCTTCCGTTGAGCCCCAACGGAAAGCTCGACCGGGCCGCGCTGCCGCCACCCGATGCCGCCACCGATACCGGTACGGGGGTGGACTACGCGCCGCCCGAGTCGGACACCGAAGAGGCCGTCGCCGAGATCTGGGCCAGAGCGCTTGGCGCAGACCGGATCGGCCGGTACGACAACTTCTTCGACTGCGGTGGCGACTCCATCCGCGCCCTGGCCATTGCCGGGCAGGTCGGCGAGGCGTTCGAGGTCAGCCTGACGCCTCGCGACATCCTGACCACCCGGACGGTCGCGGCTCTCGCCGAACTCGTCGAGGAGCAAATCCTTGTCCAGCTGGAGCGCGTTGCCCTTGGTGACGGCAACGGCGCGCGACCCTGAGGAGCGAACACATGCCGTCGTCGCGATCCGAGCGCATCTCCGCGTTGTCGCCTGAGCTGCGCGAGCAGCTGCGCCACCGACTGACCGGTCGATCGGGAAAGTCCAGCGGCATTCCGTCCGCCGACCGGTCCGTGCCGCTGCCGCTGTCCTTCGCCCAGCAGCGGCTGTGGTTCCTCGACGAGTTCCAGCCCAACTCGGTGGAGTACAACAGCGGTCTCGCGCTGCGGCTGACCGGGCAGCTCGACGAGGACGCGCTCGTCGCTGCCTTGCGTGGTCTGGTCGAGCGGCATGAGTCACTGCGCACCACCTTTCCCGACAGCGACGGTACGGCGACCCAGGTCGTGCACCCGTCCGGTGAGATACCGGTCTCCCGAGTGGTGACCGGACCCGAGGAACTGGACGCGGTCCTTGCGGAGGCGTACGGCAGGCCGTTCGACCTGCGGCGCGGGCCGTTGATGCGAGCCCTGCTGGCTCGACTGCGCACCGACGAGCACGTGCTGCTGCTGACGGCGCACCACATCATCACCGACGGCTGGTCGATGGGCGTACTCGCGGAGGAGCTCGGCACGCTGTACGGCGCAGCGCTGCACGGAGAACCGGCCGCGCTCCCGCCGCTTCCCGTGCAGTACGCCGACTTCGCCGTCTGGCAACGCGAGCGGCTGTCCCGTGGCGTACTCGACGAGCAGGTCGGGTACTGGACGGGCCAACTGGCCGGGGTGGCGCCGCTGGAGTTGCCCACCGACCGGCCGCGACCGAGCGTGCGGACGACGGCCGGCGCGGTGCACGATTTCGTGGTACCGGCGCCGGTCGCCGCCGCCCTCACCGAGCTGGCCCGCAGCACCCGGACGACTCTGTTCACCACGCTCGTCGCGGCGTGCCAGGTGCTTTTCGCCCGCTACACGGGGCAGGACGACATCGCCTTGGGTACGGTCACCTCGGGTCGCAACCGGACGGAGCTGCAACGGCTGGTCGGCTTCTTCGTCAACACCGTCGTGCTGCGCTCCACAGTGGACATGCATCGCACGTTCCGCGAATTCCTGGTGGACGTACACGCCACCGTCATGGACGCGTTCGCGAACGATGAGGCGCCGTTCGAGCGCGTGGTCGAGGCCGTAGCGCCGGAGCGCGACCCGAGTCGCACGCCCCTGTTCGACGTGATGGTGCTGCTGCACAACACCGGCCGTAC
>JBPYFB010000612.1:0-12944 GCA_051986465.1 Rugosimonospora sp. | reverse complement strand
ACCAAGCCAAGGCCGGCCCGGTCGCCACCAAGGGACCGACGCTGACCGAGTATCTGGCACGGTGGCTCAAGGAAGTCGTAGAGCCCAACTTGGCGCCGTTGACCGCCGCGACCTACGAAACCATGGTCCGGCTCTACATCGTTCCTGGGCTGGGCGCGAAGCGGCTGGACAAGCTCCAGGTCCGTGAGGTACAGACCTGGATCAACGACATCCCGAAGGTCTGCCAATGCTGTACCCAAGGCAAGGACGCGGCCCGACCGGCGGGGAAGCGCCGGTGTTGCGCAGTCGGTGAGTGTTGCCACCAGACTCCGTCGGCGCAGACCATCGGCGACATCCGGAAGGTACTGCGCTCGGCGCTCTCGTACGCCATGACCGAGGAACTGGTCACGAAGAATGTGGCGACGCTCGTCAAGCTGCCGCCGGCCCGTAGACGCAGGCGTCAGTCCTGGACCAGCGAACAGGCCCGGCGATTCCTGGAATCGGCTCTCGCTGACGGCGACCCGTTCTACGCTGCCTACGTTCTCGTCCTCGTTCTCGGATTCCGCAAGGGCGAGGTACTCGGACTCACCTGGGACGACATGGACCTTGATGCGGGCGAGCTGAGCATCGGGCTACAGATCCAGCGGGTACGTCGACAGCTGTTGCACCGCGAGACGAAGACCGAGAAGTCGGACGCCAGTCTTCCGCTGCCGTCTATCTGCGTGACCGCGCTCAAGCGGCGCCAGGAGGACCAAGACGAGGCGAAGGCGAAGGCCGGCGCGGCATGGCAGAGAACGAATCTCATCTTCACCACCCGATACGGGACGCCAATTGAGCCGCGCAACTTCAACCGGTCCTACGACAACCGGATCACTAAGGCCGGCGTACGAAAGATCACGGTGCACGACGCCCGGCGAACCTGCGGAAGCCTGCTAGCCGATCTAGACGTCCATCCTCGGGTGGCGATGCAGATCCTGCGGCACGCCCGGTTCTCGACCACCATGGAGATCTACACGCAGGTCTCCTCGGAGCAGACCAAGGCCGCGCTCAAGAAGCTGGGGGACAGTCTCGATGGCTGACGCTGGCTGCTGTACTTCGTGGCTGTACGGGCACGAGAGAGGCCATGTCCATCGATGGGACATGGCCTGTGAGCTGGTGGGCGATACTGGGATTGAACCAGTGACCTCTTCCGTGTCAGGGAAGCGCTCTCCCGCTGAGCTAATCGCCCGGGACCTTGCTGAGGTGGAGACGGGATTTGAACCCGTGTACACGGCTTTGCAGGCCGTTGCCTCGCCTCTCGGCCACTCCACCGAGGTAGACGCCTCCGGCGGCCTCCGAGCGGACGACGGGACTCGAACCCGCGACCCTCACCTTGGCAAGGTGATGCGCTACCAACTGCGCTACGTCCGCATTGTCCACCCGGACGGTATCCGGGCGCCGGATGTGAACTCTAGCCCAGCGGCGCACCGCCTGACAAACCAGATGGCGGCGCGTCGCGCGGGCTGGAAGATCGCCGGAAGATCAACCATCCCGGTAGTACCTGCCCGCGCCAGGGTGCAGCGGTACCGGGTCCGTCATGGGAGCATTGTCGCGCTGGATCCCGTTCGCGGCTGGATGTACCGCCGCCAGCTCAGACTGGTACTGGAAGAGCAGCTTCGTCAATTCGTACACGAGGTCATCCGGCATCGACGCTCCGACCACCAGCAGGCTCGCCTCCGCGATCGTCGGCACATCCGCCGCCAACCCGTACTGAGTCTTCGGGATCGTCGCCCGGTAGTAGATGCCATCGCCGTACCGCTCAGCCAGCTTGGGCAGCAGCGAGTCGAGCGGAAGGAGCCGAAACGCGACACTTGCGTGACTGAACAGGTCGCTGACGCCCGGTACCGGCAGGCCGGCCGTGTAGAACATCGCATCGATCTTGCCAGCGGCCATGGCGGCTGTGCTCTGTGGTAGCGACATCGGCACGGCGTCCACGTTCACGCCAGGGGTCAGTCCGGCCACGGCGAGTACCCGCAACGCGGTCGCCTCGGAGCCGGAATTGTGCGGCCCCGTCGTGATGCGGTGGCCGCGCAGGTCGGCGACGGAGGCGATGCCGGCGTCGCCGCGGACGATGAGATGGGTGTAGTTCGGGTACAGGCGGCCGATAGCGCGAATGGCGACGGGGTGGCCGCTCCACTTTCCGGCGCCGTGCAATGCGTCTACCGCGTTGTTGGAGAAGGCCAGCGCGAGGTCGACGTCACCTGTGGCGAGCCGGCTGAGGTTGTCGACCGAACCCCCGGTGGCGGCGCTCATCGCCTCGTACCCGGGCAGGTGTCGGTTGATCACGTCTGCGTACCCGGCGCCGATCTCGTAGAAGACACCGGTCGTATTGCCGGTACCGATGATCAGCTCACCACGGTGGTACAGGCCGGCGGTGGGGTCCGCGGTCGAGACGCATCCGGTCAGCGTCACGAGTGCGACGAGCGCGACGGCGGCGCGCCTGAACTGTCTCATAGCTGCCCGGCGACCCTGGCGCCCGGCTGGAGCGCGTTGGCGACGCGGTGGGCCAGCAGGGCCGCCTCGTACCCGACCTGGCCCAGGTCGCAGCCGGCCGAGCCGAGTACGGCGAGCTGCGCCCGGTCGCCCACGGACATCACGAGGAGCACGCCGCCGTCCATGTCGACGACGGTCTGCCGTACCCGGCCGGTGGCGAGTACCTTCGCGGCGCCCACGGTCAGGCTGGCGAGCCCGCTCGTGATGGCGGACAGCTGGTCGGAGCGATCGGCAGGCAGTCCCTCGGAGGCGGCCAGGGTCAGCCCGTCCACGGAGACCGCCAGTGCGTGCGCGACCTCGGGTACCCGGCGGGCGAACGAGGTCAGCAACCAGTTGAGGTTGCCGTCTCCGGGATCGGTCAGATGGTCTGGGGCAAGGCTCATCGTTTTCCGTCCTGTGTGTTCTCGGTTCCCACCACTTGCTGATCATTTACTTGCCGTTCGGCCGCGGCCAGGCCCCGCGCGAGGCCGGAGAGGCGGGCCCGGACGGCGTCCGGGTCTGGAGTGGCGCCCGGCCGGTCGGCGGGCGGCCTGGCGCCGGCGCCGAACGCGCCTAGCTCGGCGGCGGAGACGCCGCCTTCGGACAGCAGCACGTGCCCGGGGCGGCGTCGGGGTAGCGGCACGGTGTCTTCACCCACCGGCGCGGCCTCGAAGCCGCTCGGTGGAGACGAGAAGCCAGCCGATTGAGACGAGAAGCCGCCCGGCTCCGAGGAGAAGGCGGCCGATTGAGACGTGAAGCCGCCCGGCTCCGAGGAGAAGGCGCCCGGCTGGGACGAGAAGGCGCCCGGTGGAGACGAGAAGCCGCCCGGCTGTGACGAGAAGCCGCCCGATTGAGACGAGAAGCCGCCCGATTGAGACGAGGCCGGATCCAGGTAGCGGGACGCGGCCGCCGGTACCGAGGCCTGCGCGGCGGGCGCGCGCTCGAGCGCCGCGAGCTCCGGGTACAGCAGCGCGTTGGTGTGGCTGGTGACCGCGGGCGCCGGCGTGAGTACGTTGCTGGGCAGCGCGACGAGGGCCACCGTGCCGCCGGACGCGGCGCTGCGCAGCTCCACCTGGATACTGTGGCGCGCGGCGAGCCGGCCGACCACGAGCAGGCCCATGGTGCCGGCCAGCTCCGAGGTGAGCATCGTTGGCTCGGCCAGGCGCGCGTTGAGTTCGTCGACCTGGTGCCCGGGCATGCCGATCCCCTCGTCGAAGACGGAGACGGTGACCGAGTCGATCGCGCGCCGCGCCGATACCCGCACCTTGCTGTTTGGCGGCGAGAACACCGTGGCGTTCTCCAGCAGTTCGGCGAGGAGGTGGATGACGTCGCGTACCGCGTGCGCGGCCACCCCGACGTCGGTGAGCCCGACCGCTTCGACCCGGTCGAAGTCCTCGATCTCGGCGGCCGCCGCCTGTACCAGGTCGCGGAGCAATACCGGTGCCAGTACCCGCCGCCCGGGCTCGCCCCCCGCCAGTACCAGCAGATTTTCCTCGTTTCGCCGCATCCGCGCGGCCAGGTGGTCCAGTTCGAACAGCCGCCCCAGAATCTGCGGGTCGGTCTCCGACCGCTCGAACTCGTCGAGCAGGCGCAGCTGGCGCTGGATGAGCGTCTGGCCGCGCCGGGACAGGGCCACGAACAGCGCGGCCACGTCCAGCCGCAGGCTGGCCTGTTCGGCGGCGAGGTGCAGGGCCTGGCGGTGTACCGCGGCGAGTGCGGCGCCCACCTCGGAGATCTCGTCCACACCCGCCACGGTGAGCGAGTCGGCGCGGGCGGTCGCGGCGCGCATGGTGGCCTGTACGGACTGCGGGTCCGCGGCGCCGGTGATCGACGCGACGGTGCCGGGCAGCTCCACCCCCGCGACGACGAGCGCGGCGCCGCGCAGCCGCCGCAGCCGCCGGGCCGTTCGGATCGCGAGTAGCAGCGCGGTGCCGAAGGCGAGCACGACCAGCCCGGCCGTGGCGGACGCGGTGACATACGCCTGGACCTGCGCGGACGCCTCGGCGAGGCGCGCGCCGTGGTCGAGTTCGCGGGCCAGGTCGACCTCGAGCAGATGCAGGCGGCGCAGGGTGTTGCTCTGCGCGATGTACCAGGTGTCCGGGTCGACCTTGAACGCGCTGCCCTGCCGGTCGGCGGTCAGCGCCGCGCCGGCCATGCTGCTGGCCGAGCTCACGTCATCGCCGCTGATCAATGAGGTGTACTCGGCCCGCTGCGCCTCGCTCGCGTACCGGTTGAACTGGGCCAGCCGTTCGTTCTCGGCGCCGGTGAGGGTCGCCAGCGCGGCGAGCTCGCCGGACTGGTACAAGCCGCGCCGGAACACGCCGCGCAACAGGTCGCGCTTTCCGGCTGCGAGGTGCTCGGCGGTGGCGATCGCGGCGGCGGCCCGGGCGTCGGCGGCGAGGGTCGCGTCGGTGATCAGTTCGGGTACCGCGTCCGCGATGGCGAGCAGGCTGCGGTTGAGGTTCTCGTACGTCGCGGCGGAGAGCTGGTCCGCCGCCAGCCGGTCGGCTTCCTGCCGTACGCTCGGCAGCATCGCCACCTGGATGTCGGCCGCGTCGAGCAGCCGGCGCAACCCGGGCGCGGAGCGCCGGGCGGTCTGACCCGCGTGGCGGAACGCGGCGACGGTCAGGTCCGTCTGCCCCCGGGCGGCGGTGACCAGGCTGGCGCCGGCGTCGCCACCGCGCTGGCGCAGCGCGTCCTCCTCGGTGATCTCGGTTTCCAGCTGGTGTGCAAGGCGTAGCGTCGCGGTCGCGGTCGCGGTCATCGCCGCCGCCTGTCGTGCGTCGTTGGCCAGGCGCGCCGCGGACATCGCCTGCACGGTGCCGAGCGCGACCAGCCCGACCGTCGCGACGGCGACGGGCAGGAGCAGGCGCAGGCGGATCGAATGCAGGAGCCTGCGGCGTGTGTGGCCGGCGACGCCGGACGATGCCTCCCGCGGCTGCCTGCCCGTACCCGCTTGCGTATCCGCAAGCTCCTCAGGCGAGTCACCCGCCACGGATCCAGCTGCTCCTCGCCTTTCGTGCGAGAGCTTGCCAGCCGCCGCCATATACGTCTCTCCCCACAGCGAAGCGGCCCCATCTAAGGGCGGCCATTCATGCAGGGTTCCCGCCATCGGACCTGCGCCGCAACCCGCCACCAGTCGGCCTGCCGCTCGACGGACGGCTGTTTTCCGGTATTCGCCTCGCGTTTCGCCAGGAATTTTCGCCATCAATGACCGACCGGTACGCCATCGTCCGGCGGGTCGTTCGACCCATGAGCATCCACCGATCGATGGGCGATGGCAACCCGCGGCTTACTGTCCGGTTGCCGACCGTCCCCAGTGGAGGCCGGTATCCCTGGCGCGCCATGCAGGGCTCTCCGCCATTGCGCATCGCCCGTGATCGAGACAACATGCGTCACTTGCGAACGACACACTGTCACGTCAGCAGGACATGCCGGTTAACCGCCGCGTTCGGGGGCGTCTGACACCGGAATGACGAACCGTCCTTGTTCCGACAGATGCGGGGACGCGCTCGCACAGCCGGCCTGGTCACAGCTTTCCCTTACTGATTCCTTACTGACCCATCAGTCAGCCGAGCGCCGCATTATAGACAGTTCGCGCAGCATGAATCGGCTACGGTAGCGCCCGTGACCGGACGGACGGCGGACGTGCGACTCGACGCTCTTCTGAGCACCGCCTGCGACGTGATCGCGCAACGCGGCATGGCGAACACCCGCACCGCCGACGTCGCGGCCGCCGCCGGGGTGAGCCAGGCCCTCGTCTTCTACCACTTCGAGACCAAAGACAAGCTGCTCGCCCAGGCGTTCGCGTACGCCGCCGAGCAGGAGCTGGCCCGCGTCGAGGCCATCCTCCGGTCGGCGAGCGCCCCGCTGGAGAAGGTCCGGCGCATCGTGCGGCTACGGGCTCCGGGCATCGCCAAGGCGTGGGCGCTGTGGATCGACGGCTGGGCCGAGTCGATGCGGGTACCGGAGGTCGAGAAGGTTTCCCGGCGACTGGACGCTCGGTGGCGCGAGGCGCTCGCCGGCGTGATCGAGGACGGGGTGTCGGCCGGCGAGTTCGCGTGCCCGGATCCGCACGCTGCGGCCTGGCGAATCACCGCGCTCGCCGACGGGCTGGCGGTGCAGGCGACCGTACACGACCGGATCGTCTCGCGGCGCCAGCTCGCCGAGTGGGTATGGCTGGTCGTGGCGCGCGAGCTGGGCGTCGGCCCCGAGCATCTGGCCTAGTGGCCAAGCCGGCGTAAGCGCGGGGCCATCACTGCAGTTGCGTCGGTGGCGGCAGCGCGATCGCGTCCGCGCGGAGCACGTCGGGATCGGCCTCGCCGAACAGGGTCGGGGTGAGCCAGCGCGGCGCGGCCGCGCGAAAGGTCTCCGGCGCAAGCGTACCGGCGCCCTCGGGCAGCACCCCGGCAAGGGCGTGCAGCTCCGCCAGGTTGGTCCAGTGCACCAGCTCCGGCTCGGCCGGCCAGGTTCCGAGGACCAGCCAGCCGGCGATTTTCCGGTTGCTCATCGCCTCGAAGGTCAGCGCGATGTGGTTGAGGGTACCGAGACCGGGACGCGCGACCACGACGGCCGGTATGCGCAGCGCCATGGCCAGATCGGCGACGGTCCAGCCGCCGACCCCCATCGGTACCAGCAGGCCGCCGCTGCCCTCCACGAGCACCACCTCGTGCTCGGTACTGGCCGCCTCGACCGCCTCGATGACGTCCCCGATCGCGAGCTCGGGCAGGCCGGACTGGCGCGCGGCGGTCAGCGGCGCCAACGGATCCGGATAGCTCGCGAGCGTGCGTACCGTCCGCGGGGCGGCGAGCCGGGCCACGGCGTCCACATCGGACTCGATACCGGAGCCGGCGACGACGCCACTCTCGGCTGCCTTGAGTACCGCCACGGAGTACTCGGCGCCACCTGCCGCGGCCGCGATCGCCGCCGTGACGATGGTCTTACCCACGCCCGTATCGGTACCGGTGACCAGAAGTACCTCGGTCATGGCGCACACTTCGCTATCACGTCAAGTGCCGCCTCGAAGTCCGCGCGCGGCACGCCGGTATTGACGGTCAGCCGCAGCCGCGCCGAACCGTCCGGTGTGGACGGTGGGCGGAAACACCCGACCGCGACGCCATTGGCGCGGCACGCCTCCGCCCAGGCGACCGCCTCCTCGGGTCCGGGCGCGGTGACCGAGACGACCCCGGCGGCCGGCCGGGATACCGGAAAGCCGGCCAGTCGGGAAGCCACCAGCGCGGCCCGCTCCACCAGTTCGGCGCGCAGGTCGTCGCCGGACCGGATGATGTCGAGCGCGGCGAGTGCGCCGGCCGCGACGGCTGGCGGCAGCGCGGTGTCGAAGATGAACGTACGCCCGGTATCGACGAGGTGCGCGACGAGCCGCGCCGGTCCCGCGACGACGCCACCCGAGGCGCCGAACGACTTCGACAGCGTCATCGTCACCACGACGTCCGGCTCGCCGCAGAGCCCCGCGTCCGCGACCGCACCACCACCCGCCGGTCCCAGTACCCCCGCCGCGTGCGCGTCGTCGACCAGGAGCACGGCACCGTACCGGCGGCAGGCGGCGTGCAGTTCGCGCAGCGGGGCGAGGTCACCGTCCACTGAGAACACTGACTCGGTGACCACGACCGCGGGCCGGTCCCCGCGCCGCGCCAGCAGATCGGTCACGGCGGGTACGTCCACGTGTGGCGCGACGGCCACCTCGGCGCGCGCGATCCGGCATCCGTCCACAATGGACGCGTGGTTGTACGCATCGGAAACGAGGAGCGTATCCGGCCCGGCGAGGGCGCGTACCGCCGCCACGTTCGCCAGGTACCCGGAGGAGAAGACGAGGGCCGCCTCCGTACCCAGGAAGGAGGCGAGCGAGCGCTCCAGCGTCTCGTGCACGTCCGTCGATCCGCGTACCAGCCGCGACCCGGCCGCGCCGAGCCCGTACCCGGCGAGTGCCTCGGCCGCGGCCGCCAGCACCGCCGGGTGCCCGGACAGCCCGAGGTAGTCGTTTCCGGCGAGGTCCACGGTCGGGTCGCCGGCCGCCCGCGGGCGCAGTACCCGGCGCAGACCGGCCCGCTCGCGCCGCGCCGCCGACTCGTCGAGGGCGCGCAACCACGCCTCGGGATCCGGGTCCACGCTCGGCGGCATGCTGCTCCTCAGCAGAAAGTAGGCGGGTGGCGAGAGGGAAGGCGGGAGGGTCAGAAGGGGTCAGAAGGGTTCGGCGGAAGGGACCGGGTGGTCCTTGTAGGGTACGTGCATGCCTGAGCTGTCCGACCCTGCCCTCGCCGCCGCCGCCCGGAAGGTGCTGGAGACCGGGGTGGGCCTCGCCGAGTCCGACGTGCTCGCCGTGTTGCGCCTACCCGACGATGACATCCCCGCCGCGCTGGAAATCGCACACGAGGTGCGGATGCGCTGGTGCGGTCCCGAGGTCGAGGTCGAGGGCATCGTTTCGGTCAAGACGGGCGGATGCCCGGAGGATTGCCACTTCTGCTCCCAGTCCGGGCTGTTCACCTCACCCGTACGCGCCGTGTGGCTCGACATCCCGGCGCTCGTCGAGGCGGCCACGCAGACCGCGGCGACCGGCGCCACCGAGTTCTGCATCGTGGCGGCGGTACGCGGGCCGGACGCCCGGCTGATGGCGCAGTTGCGCGAGGGCGTGGCCGCGATCCGGGAGGCGGTGTCGATCAACATCGCGGCGTCGCTGGGCATGCTGACCCAGGCAGACGTGGACGAACTGGCGGAGCTGGGCATCCACCGGTACAACCACAATCTGGAGACGGCCCGCTCGTTCTTCCCCAACGTCGTGACGACGCACACCTGGGGCGAGCGCTGGGACACCCTGCGAATGGTCCGCGACGCGGGCATGGAGGTGTGCTGCGGCGGCATTCTCGGCCTGGGCGAAAGCGTGGAGCAGCGCGCCGAGTTCGCGACCCAACTCGCCGAGTTGCGCCCGGACGAGGTACCGCTGAACTTCCTCAACCCGCGCCCCGGTACGCCGCTTGCGGACCAGCCGGTGCTGGAGCCGCGGGACGCGCTGCGGGCGATCGCGGCGTTCCGCCTCGCGATGCCGAGCACAATCCTGCGGTACGCGGGCGGGCGCGAGATCACGCTCGGCGATCTCGGTACCCGCGACGGCCTGCTCGGCGGTGTCAACGCGGTCATCGTGGGCAACTACCTGACCACCCTGGGCCGCCCGGCCAGCGCCGACCTCGCGCTGCTGGACGAGCTGAAGATGCCGGTAAAAGCGCTGTCCGCCACCCTGTAACCGGACGGGAGTTGGATGAGCTACTGCGACCGGTGCGGTCAGCCGGAAAGCCAAGGAGATCACGCGGGGTGCCAGGAGGCGCGGAGCCTGGAGCCGCCGCGGTACTGCCCGGTGTGCCGGCGCCGGCTGAAAGTTCAGGTGCTTCCGGCCGGCTGGCGAGCCGACTGCGTGGAGCACGGGACCACTGAGCCGTGAGTCGTACCCGACCACCTGATCGTCATCCCGACGGGTGATCTCCATGGTGCCCGCGGCGCGGGTACCCGTAGACTCGCTACACATGAGGCCGGATGTGCTGCGCGGGCACCTGGACGCGCTCCTGCTGGCCGTGCTCGACGACGAACCACGGCACGGGTACGCGATCATCGAGGCGCTGCAGGAGCGCAGCGGTGGCGTGCTGAACCTGCCGACGGGCACGGTCTATCCGGCGCTGCGCCGGCTGGAGCGCACCGGCCTGGTGCAGAGTTCCTGGAGCACCGTCGGCGGCCGGGACCGCCGCACCTATCAGCTCACCTCGTCGGGGCGCCGGGCGCTGTCCGAGGAGCGCTCGGCGTGGCAGGAGTTCACCGGCGCGATCGGCGCCGTGCTCGCGCCGCCAGGACTCAGGCCAGCCGGATAACGGCCGCCAGGACTCAGGCCAGCCAGGGGACGCGACGCCGCGTCATCAGCACGCAGCGCGCCGCGCACACCGCGGCGTAACCGAAGGGTGCGGCGAGCGCGGCCGCGGCTGGCCACTGCGCCACGTGCCACAGGAAGACGCCGAGGCCGACCATGCCGTGCAGTGCCAGGAAGGCCAGTCCGGCGCCGCCGAGCAGGCGGGTCAGCGCCACGCCGTCGGGCACGAACCGGCTGCCCCAGCCGAGGCCGAGGCGGGCCAGGGCGGCGAGCACCGCACCGCCCAGGCACAGCCCGCGAAACCACCCGGTGAGCCATGCGGCGTCACCGGGCCAGGCCAGCCGGGTGCAGGCGTACACGCCGACGAGGCCCGCCGCGATCAGCAGCGCGGTCCGCCGACCCTGTGCCACCGCCAGCTCCGCCTGGTAGCCGGGCACGATCTCGGCGAGGCCGCCGAAGTCGGCCACCGCACGCCGCTCGGCGTCCATTGTGGACATACCCGTTTCCCGGTACGCGTCGGCCGCGTCGGTCAGGCCGTCACGCGCCTCGGCGAGCAGGTCCGCCTTGGCGCGATGGGGACCGCGCAGCGCGGCGCCCAGCCCCGCGACGTACTGCTCCACTTCCCCGTTCACGCCTACCAGCCTGCCACGTCAGCCCGCCACCGTCAGGGCACCACTCCACTGCGCATACCAGCCCGCCTCGCCGGCGAGTTCGGCGTGCCGGCCGCGTTGCACCACCCGCCCGGCGGAGAGCACCAGAACCTCGTCGAAGGCGGACAGGTCGGCGAGGCGGTGCGTGACGAGGACCACAGTATGCCCGGGTACCGCGTCGAGTACCCGGCGGAGCACCTCGTCGGCGGCGTCCGGGTCGAGGCCCTCGGTCGGCTCGTCCAGCAGCAGTACCGGCGGCGGTGCGAGCAGCGCCCGGGCCAGCAGCAGGCGCTGGCGCTGGCCACCGGAGACCTTGGCGCCGTCCTCGCCCAGCGGCCGGCCCAGTTCCGGCTCCGCCATCGGCAGCCCGGCGGTATCCAGCGCCGCGAGCAGGTCCGCGTCGGTGAGGCCCGGCCGGCCCAGCGTCAGGTTCTCCCGTACCGACGCGTGGAAGACGTACCCGTCGGCGAACACGCCGCCCGCGATCCGCCAGCGCTCATCGCAATCATCGGTACCGGTTACCGTGACCGTGCCCCCGGTGGCCGTCACCGTACCGGCGAGCAGGCCGAGCAGCGTCGACTTTCCGGCGCCGCTGGGCCCGACCACGGCGATCCGGCGCCCGGCCGGCAGGTCCAGGTCGAGCCGGTCCAGGGCCAACTCCCGGTCGCCGGCGTACCGCACGCTCACGCCGTCGAGCCGGATGTCGACCGGTCCACTGTGGACGGGCTGCTCCACTGGACCGTCCACAGTGGGCTGTCCCGGCCGCAGCAGCTCGCGTACCCGCTCCAGCGCGCCACGCAGGTCGGCCAGGCGCACCGCCGCGCCGGTCAGCGGCAGCACCGCCTCGACCGCGGCGAGCGCCACGAGCGCCAGGACGGCGACCATCACCGGGCTCACGCCGGGCGCGCGGGTCGCGATCAGGCACACGGCGACGGC
This sequence comes from Rugosimonospora sp., assembly GCA_051986465.1. Lineage (GTDB taxonomy): Bacteria > Actinomycetota > Actinomycetes > Mycobacteriales > Micromonosporaceae > DATEJJ01. Next base: position 1,001 of record JBPYFB010000612.1, on the reverse strand, counting down.
GGTCAGCGCGGGCAGCGGTACGCCCAGCGCGCCGAGCGCGGATTCGGCGGTACCGGTCGCGCGCGCCAGCCGGGCCAGGTGCCCGGCCCGCTCCCCCGCCCGGGCCAGGGCCGTACCCGTCGCGCCGTACGCGGCCAGGTCGGCGGCGCCGTGCAGCACGTCGACGGAGGCGGTCAGGTATCCGCCGCGCACCTCGGCCATCCGCCGCGCGGCCCGTACCGCCACCCGGTACGCGGCCAGTGGCAGTACCAGCCCGGCGAGCAGCAGGCCGGCCGCGAGTACCAGCGCACCGGCGGGCAGGTACGCGGCGGTGAAGCCCACGGTCGCCACCGTGACGAGTACCGCCACCCCGGCCGGGATGGCGCAGCGCAGCAGCGCGTCCTGTACACCGTCCACATCGGACACAAGCCGGGCCAGCAGGTCGCCGGTGGGTGCCCCGGTGCCCCGCGCGGACAGCGTCGCGTAGACCCGGGTACGCAGGTTCGCCAGTACCCGCAGTGCCGCGTCGTGGCCGACCAGGCGCTCCACGTACCGCAGCGTGCCCTTGCCGATCGCCAGCGCGCGTACCGCGACGATCGCGATGGACAGCGCGGTCAGCGGCGGCTGCTGGGACGCGCGCGCGATGAGCCAGGCGGCGGTGCCCAGCAGGCCGACGCCGCACAGCTCCGTGATCGCGGCCACCACCGCCGCGAGCAGAAGCCTCTTCACGCCGCCACCTCCGCGGCCAGCTCGCGTACTGTCCCGTCGGCGACCCGCAGCACCCGGTCGGCGACCGCCACGAGCGCGGGCCGGTGCGCGACCAGTAGGGCGGTTCGCCCGGCGACCAGTTCCGCGCTGCCCGCCAGCACGGCCGCCTCGCTCTGCGCGTCCAGCCGGGCGGTCGGCTCGTCGAGCAGCACGAGCGAGGACGCGCTGGCGGTACCGATGCGCAGGAACGCGCGGGCCAGGGCGATCCGCTGCCGCTGCCCGCTGGACAGCCCGTACCCGTGCTCACCGAGAAC
>JBPYFB010000611.1:0-30010 GCA_051986465.1 Rugosimonospora sp. | reverse complement strand
GTAGACGTCGGTGACGGCGACGGCTTGTGCTTCGGCGGGTGCCAGCGGAAGACGACGCCGCAGGCGATGCGGTTCCCGCTGTCGTCCGCGAGGTGGGTCGCCGCCTGCCCGGCGTTCAGGCTGGCCGGCAGCGCCGTGTGCAAGACGATCGAGGCGCCCGAGGCGGTGGACAGATCACTGAGCGCGAAGTTGCCATCCACGTACGTGGTTTGCGCCTTACCCTGCGCGTCGACCGACAGCATCGGGAACGCCGCGGCGGACGGGTTGCCCTTCGCCCCGGCGAGACTCAGCAGACCGCCGGCACCGGCGAACGCGGGCTGCTGGCCGAGATCGCAGTCGCCGTTCGAGTGCAACTGGATCGGGTGGAACCCGGGCTTGAGGTTCCACGCGGAGATGGTGACCTGGTTGCCACCCTGGCGCAACGGCACGATGTCGACCTGCGCCGTGTTGTTGCCGTGCGTGTCTTTCAGGTACACCCGCACGCCGCCCTTTGTCCCGCCGTTCGCGGTCATGGCCTTGTCGCCCATGCCGGCGACGCCGCGGGCCTTCTGGCCATGAGCTGACGACGGTGTGTGCGCGGACGATCGCTGTCCGACTGTCGCGATGTGAGCCACCGCGGCGCCTGACCCAGCGAGCGCACCCGCCACGCCGAGGCCGAGTACGCCCAGGAGCATCTTCTTCATGCCTGCTGCTACCTCCGGCTGCATGCGTTCTGAGGAGCTTTGTCCGTTTTTCTATGCACAATCGTTGTAACGGACTACGGCGCAGCGGCCCCGCGGGTTACGCACCGAGATGCTCGCGGGCGACCTTCTTCGGCACGACCATGCGCCAGGCGTCGTGGATCAGCTCGCGCAGTTCGGTCTCGTCGATCGCGGCCAGCCGTACGACGACCCAGTTGTAGCGCAGGTCGGAGGCGCCGGGCATGAGGAACTTGTCGGGCTCGGCGGCGACCAGTGCGGCCCGCTCCTCCTTCGGGAAGGCGAAGCCCAGCAGCGTCTCGTCGCGGGAGAGCGCGGCGTACACGATATGGCCCACGCGGAACTTGACCCGATCCCGGATCAGGTGCTCCGTCGTTCGGGGAAGCGGCAGCGCGATGCGGCGCACGTCATCCACCGTGACCATGCCGCCAGGTTACTGGTAGGTCCGGCCCTTCCAGGCCGCGCCGCGGCCGCGATAGTGGCGCAGCGCCGAGTCCACCGTCATCGCGAGGTAGAGCGTCGCGGTGAACGGCAGCAGCGCGGCGAGCACCACCGGCTGCCGGTAGTAGCGCAGCATCGGCGCGAAGGTCGCCGCCATCAGCAGCCAGGCCGCGGCGCCGGCCAGCAGGACGGCGAGGTCACCGGTGACAGCTCCGACCACAGTGGACAGTGGCGGTCCGAGGAAGACAATGCCGAGGCCCAATACGGTACCGGCGAGCAGCGCGACCGAGTGCCGGAGTTGGGCGTACGCACTGCGCGCCACCATGTGCCACAGCGACGCGAGGTCGGGGTACGGGCGCACCGACTCGACCCGCTCGGCGAGCCCGAGGTGGATCCGGCCACCGGCCCGCTTCACGGCGCGCCCGAGGGCCACGTCGTCGATGACCGCGCCCCGGATCGCGTCCAGCCCACCGGCGCGTACCAACACCTCCCGGCGTACCAGCACGCAACCGCCTGCCGCGGCGGCGGTACGGGCACCGGCGCGGTTCACCCAGCGGAACGGGTACAGCATCGCGAAGAAGTACACGAACGCGGGTACCACGAGCCGCTCCCAGCCGGAACGGGTACGCAGCCGGGCCATCTGCGATACGAGGTCCAGCCGGTGCGCGCAAGCCACCCGTACCATCGCCGCCACCGAGTCCGGCGGATGGGCGATGTCGGCGTCGGTCAGCAACAGGAAGTCGACGCCGCCCGCCTCCGCGACGCCCGCCCGCAGCGCCCACAGCTTGCCCGCCCACCCCGGCGGCGGCTCTCCCGGTGACACCACGTATGCGCTCAACTGCCGTGCGAGGTCGCCGGTCCCATCCGTGGAACCATCGTCGGCGAGGATCAGCCGCAGCCGCCCCGAGTACCGCTGGGCGGCGAGCGTGGGCAGCGCCAGCGGGAGCACCTCCGCCTCGTCCCGCGCCGGCACCACCACCGCGACCGAGGGCCATGACACCGAGGGCTGGGGCGCCGGATCCGGGGCGGCGGGCTGCTCCGCAGGCACGGCCAGCCGCACGTCGGTGCGCCAGAACCAACCCCGGCCGAGGGCCAGGAAGACCCAGGCGAGTAGCGCCGCGCTCGCCAGAATTCGCACGCGCCATCGTACCGTAAATTGTCTATCAAGTTGGCCGAGTAAGTAGACATGGCCGCCATGGTGGGCGAGACTCGTTCAATGGACCCCGTCCTGACTCTTGCCGGCTTCGGCGTGGGCATCGTCGTTGGACTGACCGGCATGGGCGGCGGCGCCTTGATGACGCCGATCCTGGTGCTGGTCTTCGGCGTGCCGCCGATGGCCGCCGTCTCCAGTGACCTGGCCGCAAGTGCCGTGATGAAGCCGTTCGGCGGCTGGGTGCACGCCCGGCGAGGCACCGTCAACTGGGCCCTCGTGCGCTGGCTCTGCGTGGGCAGCGTGCCGAGCGCGTTCCTCGGCGTGCTGCTGACCCGACTGCTCGGCAAGGACGACACGGTGCAGCAGGCCGTCCAGTACGCGCTGGGAGTCGCGTTGCTGCTGGCCGCCGCCGGCCTGATCCTCAAGGCTTACAGCGCGCGGAAGAAGCCGGCCGAGTCCGGTCCGCCGCCGCCGATCCAGGTGCGCCCGGTACCGACCGCGCTCCTGGGCGCGGCTGGCGGGCTCGTGGTCGGCCTGACCTCGGTCGGCTCCGGATCGCTGATCATCGTGGTGCTGCTCGTCCTGTACCCGGCGCTGCGCCCGAGCCAGCTCGTCGGTACCGACCTCGTGCAGGCGATACCGCTCGTGGCGTCGGCCGCACTCGGTCACCTGTTCTTCGGCGACCTGCGCTTCGACCTGGCCGCGGAGATCCTGATCGGCTCCGTCCCAGGTGTACTGCTGGGCGCCCGGCTATCCGCCCTGGCCCCGGCGCGACTGGTGCGCGCGGCACTCGTCGTCGTGCTGCTGGCGAGCGCCCTCAAGCTGTTCGGCGCGGCGGGTCCCGTCGTTGTCGCCGTGGCTGGCGCGGCCGTCGTGGTGGCGATCGCGCTCGGGCTGCGCCGCAGGGCGGTACCTCAGGCGCCGTCCGTCAGGCCAGCGCCACCGCGCGGCCAGGCGGATCCTCGTCCCGGTCCTCCATCGAGCGCGCCGCAGCGCCGGCCGGAGATTGCGGAAGAGGCCGGCGAGGCTCGCGAACCCCTGCGCCACCGGGCGGGGTGAATCCGGGACCGCCCGAGGGGCCGGCCGGCATCATCCGCACCAGTCGCAGTGCGTAGGCCAGGTAGCCCACCGTGAGCAGGGCACCGACCACGATGCCCGGTACCGGCGCCGAGGTGAGCACCGCCGCGACAACCGTGGCGGCGAGCAGCACCGCGAACGGGATGAACGCCCACCAGGGGCCCCGGTACCGCAGCGCGCGGCCCCGTACCCGCAGCAGTACGCGCCGCCGTGGCCCGCACCGGCTGCCGTATCGCAACGCCCTTGCCACTCGTGTACGACGCCTGCGGCTACTCATGCCGCCTCCCCAAGGTCGACCTTCATCGAAGCGCCTGCCCTCCAGCATGCGCTCACCTGGTGCGGCGCATCAACGAGCTCCACACGCGACCACGGGTCGGCACACCGGCCGCGCAGATCGGTAAGCTGCGTAATTGAGAATCGCGAAATGGTGACCAAGCGCCCTCGTGCCAGGCGCTCACTCGGGGAGGCGCCACGTGACCGGAGCGCAGCCGCCACGGCCGGTACCACGACCGGATCGACGGCGGGCAGCAGGACCCCGGCATGCCCGCCCGGCTGAGCAACCCGCTGACCAGGTGCCGCCCGGTTACCCGGGATATCCCCATGCCGCCGCCCAGCCTGGCCACCCGCCGGGATCGCCTTCGGGACCGCCTTCGGGACTAACTTTGGGACCACCTTTGGGACCGCCTTTGGGATCGACGCCCAGCTCGCAGCCGGGCGGGGCATGGCAGCCTCCCGGGCAGCAGCCGCAGCAACAGCCGCAGTCGCCCACGGGGCCGACTGGGCACCCCGATCCCAGCCCCACCAGGCCCTTGCCGGTGCAGGTGCAGCTGAACCAGGGTCGGCCCGCCGAGGGTCGCCCCATCCAAGGCCAGCCGGTGCAGGGCCAGCCAGTGCAGGCTCACGCCGCCCAAGGCCAGCCCATCCAGGGCCAGCCCATCCAGGGTCAACCCATCCATGGCCAACCCATCCAGACCCAGCCCATCCACCGCCAGCCCGGCCAAACCCAGCCCATCCACGGCCAGCCCATCCAGGCCCAGCCGATACCCGGCCAGCCGATACCGGGCCAGCCCGTGCAGGGCCGGCCCGGTCCCGGCGGTGCGCCGCCACGCGACGCGGGCACGGTAGCCGCGCGCCCGATGACGCCACCGCCTCCGGTTGCTCCGCCGCCAGTTGCGCCGCCCCCAGTTGCTCCGCCCGGGGCCAGTCCGGCCGCCGCACCGCGCCGCGCATCCCGAGACACCACCCTCGACAAGCCGGCCGCCGGCAAGGGCTCGCGGGCGCAGCAGGTACGGCGCGAGGCACCACGGTGGACGCTGTCAGACCGGCTGCCCCCGTTGCACGCCGGCTGGCACGTGATCGCGCAGGAGACGCTGCGCTACCTCGGCCAGACCGGAGGCGGCTCCGGCCTGATCCTCGGCGTCGATCAGCAGCGGCGGCCGGTGCCGGTACGGTTCTTCCGGCCCGAACCGACCAAGGTGACGCTCGTCGGCGGCGTATGGCTGCAGCGGCTGCTCGCCTTCCGGGCGCTGGCGGTCGGCGCGCGCATCGTGGTGATGACGAGCGACCCGGGAGCGTGGCACGGCTTCGGGGAGTGGGCGACCGGCCGCGCGGACCGGCTCGCGCTGTGGAACGATCCCCGACCGCCGGTAGTGCTCGGCAGTCCGCAGCAGCCGACGCTCGTCATCCAGGACACCGGCGCGTACAGCACCGGGCCGGCACCCGAGCCGCGGCCGTGGCAGACCCAGCTGACCGTGCTGCGCCAGCTCAGCGCCGACAACGTCCGTACCCTGCACGACAGCAGCCTGGTCGTCATGCAGCGGCTGACCGAGCCGGAGGCCGGCCTCGCGGTACCGGCGCTGGGGCTGCCCGATCGCAGCGGCCAACTGTTGCAGGTGATGGGCGAGGACATGCTGGCGCTGCTCGGTGGGGGCGCCGACCGGTACGTGTGGATCACCCCGACCGACATCGAACGGCAGTACCACGGCGCGCCGCGCCGCTGATCGTCTGATGTGGACGATCACGTGAATAACTTTCCTTCCTGCCCCTTATATGGGCATACATAGTTCGATGCTCGTTTAGGCGTGTCATGCCGATACTGCCTCCGGTGGACGCCCGACGGCATGAATGGAAACAGTGGGGTCCCCAGCCGACCGGCCGGTCAGTATGATCGGCGTCGTGCCAGGCCGAAAGGGATACCCAGACCCCAGCGATGTGGTCGACCCACTGGCGTGGATTAGCGATGCCGCCGCCATGGGCTAGGCCGCCGCGAGGTAGAAAGCAACCGTGTAAAACGCCCACCGCAGTCCCGCACGTCGGGGCTGCAACCTTGAAATGCCACAAACGTCGCGCAGGCCGCACATGCCGTACGGGGAGATCAGAATGGATACGTCACGTATCCCAGAGGCAGGCTATGGGCCGACCAACGAGTTACCTTTCGTCAGGCCGCGAATGACCTCGGAACTCGAGCGGGTCGTAACGATCACCGACAGGGTGGACGTGGCGCGGCATCGCGCCGACGAGGATCAGGTGAGCGCCCCGAGCGCAAACGGATCGACGACCAACGTGACCACGGCGGTACTGCCCTACGTCGGATCGAACACCTCCCACCGCACCCGCAGATTGCGGGCCTGGATGGTGGCGGCACCGATCGACCTCGCCGCGCTGCTGACACCGGTTGTGGTGCAGGACGGGTACTGGCGCGCCACGATCACCTTCGCGGCCGTGACGATCATGAGCTTTGCCGCTGGCGGCCTGTACCGCGCCCGCCGTCACCTCGCGATCCTCGACGAACTGCCCAGCCTGTGCAGCCGGCTCCTGGCCTCCGCCGCGGCCGTCGCGATCGTCGCGGCCATCCGGCACGACTCCGTCGGATACGGCGCGGAATTCCTGCGCGCCGTCGCCATCTCGGCGGGTCTGGTCATCGTGGGGCGGGCGGTGACCAGGAAGGTCACCATCATCGCGCGCAAGCGACGCTGGGTGGAGCACAATGCCCTGATCATCGGCTCGGGCGCGATCGCCGGCGAGCTGGCCCGGATCCTGCGCCGGTACCCCCAGTACGGCCTGCGCTTCGCCGGCTTCGTCGACGTCGACCAAGGGGCCAACCCGTCCCGCCCGCTGACCGGCACCATCGACGATCTTGAGAAGACGGTCGCCATGGTCGGCTGCGACGTGCTGATCGTCGCGGATCCGGACTGTTCCGAATCCGCGCTGATGGAGGCCCTCCGCCGGCCCACGATCGTCCAGTGTGACCTCTGGGTGGTGCCGCGGCTGTGGGGTAGCCGCCCACACGGTGGAGTGGGTGACCACATCGGCGCGATCCCCATCGCCCAGGTGCGCGATACGACCCTGTCCGGAGCCCGGTACGCGGTCAAGCGCGGGGTCGACATCCTCTTCGCCAGCGTCGCGCTGATCCTGTTGAGCCCGCTGTTCCTGTTCTGCGCGCTCGCCACCCTGCTGGACGGGGGGCACGACATCTTCTTCCGGCAGGAGCGTATCGGCCGGTACGGCAAGCCATTCCAGGTCATCAAGTTCCGGACCATGCGCCCGCTCGACGAAAAAGAGTCGCAGACCACCTGGTCGATCGCGAACGACCGGCGGGTCAGCGTGATGGGCCGGTTCCTGCGCCGTACCTCCCTCGACGAGCTGCCACAACTGTGGAACATCCTGCGCGGCGACATGACAGTCGTCGGCCCGCGCCCGGAGCGGCCGTACTTCGTCGAGCAGTTCACCGCCGAGTACCCGGAGTACGCGATGCGCCACCGGGTACCGGTCGGGCTGACCGGGCTGGCCCAGGTGAGTGGGTTGCGCGGCGACACCCCGATCTCCGACCGCGCCCGGTTCGACAACTACTACATCGAGAACTGGTCGCTCTGGCTGGACATCAAGGTGGTACTCCGCACGCTCAAAGAGGTGCTGCGCGGCGGCGGGCGGTAGCTCCCCGATACCGTCGTCAGTTGGGCTGGTAGGACGGCGTCTTGGCGGGGTGCGCGAGCATCCACTGGTCCACGGTGTCGTCCTTGATGGCCGCGAACAGCGACTTCGACGTGGTCGGGTTGAGCTCCACGGCCGAGCCGACGGGCGTCTTGAGGCCCGCGTTGCTGAACGGCACCGTCCCGTACTTGATGTTCGCGGGCCGGATGTCCTTCACCGCCAGCACCAGCTGCCGCAGGTTGATGCTCTTGTCGATGACCAGCGACTGCGCGGCGATCCGTACCAGCTTGTCGAGTTCCAGGGGCTTGCTCAACAGGCCCGCCGAGGACACCTTGCTGACCACACCCTGCACGACGAGCTGCTGATCATGCATGCGGCCGAAGTCGCCGCCGGGAACGCTCTTCCGGTTGCGCATGAACTCCTCGGCCGTGGCCCCGTCGAAGTTGTGACAGCCCTTCGTCCAGACGGTGGCGGAGAAGGTCGATTTCACGGTGTACGGCAGGCAGAGGTTCACGCCGCCGACCGCCTCCACCATCGTCCGGATGCCGGCGAAGCTGGCGATCATCGCGCCGTCGAGCGTGAGGCCGGTCAACTGCGACACCGCCTTGGCGGCCAGCGGCGCGCCACCGTAGTCGAATGCCGAGTTCAGTTTGTTCATGCCGCCCTTCCACGTGCCGCCCGCCGGTACGTAGACGTAGCTGTCACGTGGAATCGAGATGATGGCCGCCTTGTCGCGCTTGGCGGAGATGTGTACCAGCATGATGGTGTCGGACCGCTGGCCGGCCACGACACCCTTGTTGGTCTCGCCGACCCGGGAGTCCGAGCCGAGCAGCAGCAGGTTCAGCGGACCCGACTTCCAGTCCTGTGCGATCTGTGGCTGGTTGGCGGTCGTGTCGAGCAGGTTGTCATGGCCCACCTGGCTTTCGTACCGGTTCACCAGGGCCCAGACCCCACCCGCACCCAGCAACACGGCTCCGACAAGGAGCATTGACAGGATGAGGACGACCTTCTTCCACCGTCGCAGTCCCACGAACCACCGGATGGGGCCGCGCCGCTTCTTCGGACCGCTACCACCACTGCCGCCGCCCGGGTACAGCTCCTGCGTACCAGGGTGGTTGGGTTGCCTAGAGGTCGAATAGATCGTCATGTCGGATGTCCCCCGCTTGGTTCTGCCGCCCCACCACGTCGGCGCGCGGCACCCTTCCCAGGCGAGGCGAATTCGGCATGCGGTTCTGAACTCTAGCGTGGGCCGTTGCGGCGAGCCAGTCCCGCCCTGTTACATCGTGCGTCACACCGGGCTACATGCCCCGCAACCGGAGCCGGCCTCGCTTTCCGAAGGCTCGGATCGCGGCGGTAAGAATCGACCAGCGACTTGTCAACCAGGCCGGCACCGTGTCACCGCGCAACTCCAGCACATGCCGGAACGTTGCCAGGCCCACGCCCAGGGTCAGCCCGCCGACCAGACCGGCGAGCACCCGAAGCTGCCACCAGACCCGTACCGGCGCCTGCGGCAGCATCGCCCAACTCGTCACCTCGACCTTCGGCGTCAGGTCGGAGTTGGCCGCCGGCCTGGCCGCACCGGCGATCGTCACCAGTCGTGCGGCGATCGCGTTGCCGACGTCGCGCGCGCGTTGCGGATCGCTGTCTTCGACAGAGATGTCGATGGTGTCGCCGTTGACCGGAGACAGGGCGTGCACCCGGCCGCCCAGTTCTCGGGTCGAGTACGGCAGGTTGAGTGCCTGGATTATCGGTGCCGTGACGCTGCCTTCGTTCGCCATCTGCGCGTACGTCTTGACGATGCGCTGTTGGAGTTGCCGGATGTCAGGCGCGGACAGGCGCTGCGGATCGACCCCGAACGTGACTCGCACGCTTACGCCCGCCCGGTAGCGCGTACCCTGCTGCCAGAGCCCGGCGGAGACCACGAGCATCCCGAGTGCGGTCGCCGCGGCGATGGTGAGCCAATGCTTCCGAGCCGCGCGCAGGTACACGACAGGAGACATCGAACTCCAAGGCTTGGCAGCGAAGGCTTTGACAGAGGATGTGGGCGAGGGTATCTGGTCGGCGCGGTGGGAGGATACGCGGGCCACCTCGGGACCGTAGCGCGGTCACCAGTAACGCGTTAACAACTTAGAGTAATGAATCCAATGCGATAACAGCGACTTGCGCGGTCGTGGGCACGTCAGTTATGAAGGTCCGTCACCAGACGATGGTGTCCACACGGGGTGGTCAGGGAGGCGACGCCAGTTGGTCGGCATTGGTCCGCGGGCCGGCAACCGTTGCTAGGTATAGCCAAGTTCGTTACGCCGGAACGCCTGTACATGGCCACCCTGGCGATGTCCGGCTGCGCCGCTCTCGCCACCGTCGCGCTGCCGCCGACCCAGCGAGGCGAGTTGGCGGCGTGCATCGCGAGCGCCACGATGGGCTCGGCCATCGGCGGATTCTCCATCGATACATTTCTGCTGTCGAGGCCGGCGGGGTGGATTCTCAGCCGCGGCCGGTACCGGCTGTTGACCATCGCGGTCGGCTGCCTGCTGCTGTCCGCCGCGGTCGCGCTGCTCCTCACCGCCATCGCCGGGGTGGGAAGTTACCTGCTCGCCCTGTGCGGCGCGGCGGCACTCACCACCTTCAACATCATGTCGTCGCTCGCGCTGCGGCTGCGCAGATTCCGGCTCGTCTACTCGATGCGAGCGGTGGGCGGGGTCTCGCTGATCGGCGGGTACGCGCTGCTCTACCTCGGTGGCGAGCGCGATGGCGGCCGATGGAGTGTCGCCTGGCTGGTCGCTCAGACGCTCGCCGCGATCGCCATGTCCGTCTGGGTTGCGCGGGCGGCACGCGGATTCGGCCGCGGCGACGACGGTACGCCGGCCGCCGCCCCGCCGGCTGACGGTTACGCCACGGACCTGGCCGGAATGGGGCGGCTGCACGTGGGCGTGTGCGCGCAGATGCTGACGTACCGGATGGACCAGATCCTGCTCGCCCGCTACGCCGGCGCCGGCCCGCTCGGCGTGTACGCCCTCGCCGTCGCCGCTCTCGAGTTCGCCCAGGCGGGCGCGGTGGTGGGCGCGCAGCGCATCCTCGCCAACCGGGACTCGACCCGCCGTGGCGACGATCCCGACAGCCAGGTCGTACGGGTCGTGAAGGCCGCCGTACCGGTGGCGGTGTTCTCGGTCGCGATGCTGGCGGTTCTGGGCCTGCTGCTGCCCAGCTACCACACGGCGTGGCTGGCCGGCCTGATCCTCCTGCCCGGGAGCCTCGCGGTATCGGCCGGCAAGACCTGGAGCGCCAGCCTGCTCAAGCAGCAGGGCGAGGGTGCCACCACGATCGTGGCGCTGGTGACGCTCGCCGTGGCGATACCGTGCTATCTGCTCTTCGTGCCATGGCTGCACATGTTCGGGGCGGCGCTGGCCTCCTCGTGCGCCTACGCTGTCTACGCGCTGCGCTCTCGGCTGCGCCTGCGCCGGCAACCCGAGGTTCTGCAAGAAATGGTGGCGTGAGCGCGGTGAACGATACCTACCTGGATGTCTCGGTAGTGGTCCTCACGTGGGAGGACATCGAGCGGACCGCCAACTGCGTCAAGTCCCTGCCGGCAGGCGCGGAGATCGTCGTCGTCGACAACGGCAGCAGCGCGGAGGTGAGCGCGGCGCTGCGCGGGCTGTGCGATGCGACCTTCGCGCGGTACGTGCGCTCCGAGTCGAACCTCGGATACGCGAAGGGGATGAACCTCGGCGTACGGCACTGCACCCGGGGCATCGTCGTGCTGTCCAACAACGACGTGGTGGTACACCAGGGAGCGTTGGAAACACTGGCGGCGCGCCTGGCGGATCCGGAGGTGGGCGCGGTCTTCCCCAGTGTCCGCAACCCGGACGGCAGCGACCAGACCGCGGCCGGCCGCTTCCTGACCGTTGGGGTCGGGCTCGCCCACGCCACCGGCTTGGCCGTACTCTTCCCGACGCTGCGCCTGGTATCCACGCCGGAGGCGGGCGACTGGCTGTCCGGCCCGTTCGTCATGCTGCGCAGGCAGACCCTCGACGAGATCGGCGGTGTCGACGAGTCCTCGTTCTTCTACTCCGAGGACCTGCGGCTGTGCTGGGCGATCCGGCGCTCCGGCCGGCGCCTGGAGTACGTGCCCGAGGCCATGGTGACCCACGAGGACGACGCGAGCGCCAAGCGCCGGTGGAGCGCCGAGGAGATAGCCCAGCGGCAGACCCGCGAGTTCATCCGCGCGAGCCGCGAACTGGCTGGCTTGCGCGGCTGGGTGGCGTGCACCGCCTATCTCGCCGGCACGCTGCTGCGCGCGGCGGTCGGCCCGAACAGCATGCGGCGAGCGGTCGCGCGGGGAGCCATCGAGGGGATGCGTCCGGCGTGAGGGTCATGTTCGTCTGTACCACGGGCGGTGCCGGCCGGCGCCAGCTCGGCGGCGCGGAGCGGTTCCTCGTCGAGATGCTGCCGGCGCTCGCCGCGCGCGGCTTCGACGTGGTCGCCTGCACCCCGGACGACGCCGTCGCCGCGGCACTGCGCGAGCAGGGTGTGCGCTGGATCGAACTGGGCGCGGCGGCGCGGGTCGACCTGACCTACGCGCGGCAGATCCGCGCCGTGGTGGAGGACGTGCGACCAGACGTGGTAAGCGCGCATCTGCTCTCCGCCGCCATGCACTGCCGTGCCGCGCTCGGCCTGCGGTACCGCCGCACCCCGATCGTCGTGGCGCTGCACAACAGCCTGTGGCAGTACCGCGATGCGGCGCCCTCGTTCGCCGGCAAGGCGGCGGTACAGGTGAACATCACACTCGACCTGCTGCTGCGCCGGGTCCGTCCACATGCGACGGTGGCGGTCTCCGAGTTCGAAGCGGAGGAGTTGCGGGTACGGGGCCGGGTCCGCGGGGTACGCACCATCCCGAACCCGCTGCCCGCCGACTGGCCGGCGCTCCCCGCCGTACCCGACGGGGAGCCGCGCCGGCCGCCGCGCGTCGGCTTCCTGGGCCGGTTGGAGCGGGAGAAGGGCGCCGACCTGCTCGACGGTATCGCCGCGCTGCTGCCCGACGTACGGTTCCGGATCGCGGGTGCCGGCTCCGTCGAGGTACCGCGGCTGGCCAACGTCGAGTGCCTCGGGCGGGTACCGGCGGCCGAGTTCCTGCGCGACATCGACTGCCTCGTGGTGCCCTCGCGCGTCGAGTCGTTCGGCCGCAGCGCGGTCGAGGCGATGTCCCTGGGCGTACCCGTCGTGCACTCCGGCGCGGGCGGCCTGGCCGAAGTCACCCGGCACGCCGACGGGGTACTGGGCTTCCAGGCCGACCTCTCGGCCGAGTCGATGGCCGCGGCGATCCGGAAGGTCACCGAGGGCGGCGTCAACCCGGAGCACCGGCGCTCGATGGCCGAGTGGTACCTGCGGGAGTACGCCTTCGAAGGGTGTGTGGACGCGTGGTCCGCCATGTACCGGTCGGTCGCGCATGACACTCACTAGCGAAGAGGCGCTCGGGTTCCGCTCCCTGGTTCCCGCCGCGCCGCCGGCCCTCGTCGGTGCGGTACTGGTGCTGTTCGCCTGGGACCAGCGCGCCGGTGCCACCGCCGCGCTCGCGGTGGTGGCGGTGCTCGCCGTACGCGCGCGGATGTGGTGGCTGGCCGCGTGCGCGGCGGCGTGGGTCGCCGCGTTCCTCGCCGTCCTGACGTTCCCCGGACCGTACGATTCGTGGGCCGGTCCGGCCGCCGTCCCCGTGGTGGCCGGCTTCGTCGGCTGTTTCCTCTGCGGCTGGGCGCTGGGTCGCTGGGCGCTCGCCAAGTGGCGCGCGCGCCGTGCCCGGCCGCTCGCGACCGTCCGCCCGGAGTTGGCCTGGCCGTCCGAGGCCCGGCTGCGCGGGTACCTGCTCGTCCTGCTCGCGGTCGCCACGCTCGCGGCCGTACTGCGCTTCCGCGGCACCGTACCGCCGCTGTTCGCGAGCAACCCGGACGCGGCGCGAGAGGTACTGCGGGAACACTCCAACATCGTCGTCGGGCTGCTCTCCGAGGCGTTCACGCTCGGCATGTCGATCTCGCTGCTTCGGGTCCTCACCGGCGGCCGAAGCCACCGCCGCTGGTACCTCGCGTTCGCGGCCGTGTTCATGCTCGGTGCCGCGCTGGGCGCCAGCAAGAACTCCGTACTCGTCGGCATCGCGCCGCCGCTGGTCGCCGCGCTGTCGGTACGGCGCACCAAGGACGAGCGGCCGGCGGAGGGGCGGCACGCGGAGTTGCGGCCGCGCGCCAGGTTCTTCACGAGGACCCGGATCGTGGTGCTCATCGGGCTCGTCGCGGTCGCCGCCGCCGTGTTCCTCGGCGGGCAGCGCACCCTCGCCGGCAGCGGCAGTTTCGAGACCGCGTTCCGCGCCCGGTACGGCGGAAATCCCGTACTGGCCAGCCTCGGCTCACTCGACCTGGCACTCAGCTCGTCCACCGAAACGTTCGGCAGGCTCTGGGCGCAGCGGGCCAGTTTCCCGCTCGGGCACGGCGCGTACTCGCTGATGTTCCTCGGCTCGCACGCGGGCCTGCTGTTCGCGCACCGGCCCGACCTGTACGGCCTGACCAGCGCGCTGAGCCAGCCGTACTACATGAACACGGCCACCTTCGTGGCGATACCGCTGCTGGACTACGGTGTGCCCGGCGCCGCCGTCTTCCTGCTCCTCCTCGGGTTCGGGGTCGGGCTCGGCGACCGACTGCTGGAGTTCGCAGGCGGCCCGGCGCAGCAACTGGGCCGGGGCTTCATCGTCTACTTCGCCCTCTTCGGCGTCTACGAGCTGTACCCGGCGATCTACCCGACCTGGCTCGCGCTGGTACCCGGCCTGTTCTGCCTCCATCTGCTGGGCCGGCGAGCCCGGTGAGCGCGCCCGTTCGCCTCACCGTCGTCACCGTCCTGTACCGGTCGGCGGAGATGCTCGCCAAGACGCTGCCGACCTGGGTACGCAGTGCGCGCGGGCTGGACGTGGCGTTCGTCTTCGCGGACAACTCGCCGCCGGACGGCTGCCGCCAGGTCATCGCGGAGAACCTCGGCGAGGACGGGTACCGGTACCTGCCCGATCCGGCCAATCCGGGGTTCGCGGCCGGCTGCAACCGGGCGGTCGACGCCGTCGATACCACCCACGTGCTCCTGCTCAATCCCGACGTGTGGCTCACCGAGGACGCGCTGTCCCGGATCGTCGCGGCGATCGCCGAGGAGCCACACCTGCCCATCGCCGTCGGCCTGGCCATGCAGGGCCAGGATTACACCGGTATCGCCCTGCACCCGGTCAGCCTGTTCATCGACCGGCCGTCGACGCAGGCACGCGAACCGATCGGGCCGTCCGGCGGGGCCGCGGTGTATCCCGTGGAGATGTTCCGGCGGGCCGGCGGCTTCTACGAGCACCTGTTCGCGTGGGGCGAGGACGCGGATCTGGCCATGCGCCTGTACGCGATGGGTACCCGCACCCGCACGCTCGACCTCGCCCTGCCGCACGCGTGGGGGCACAGCGTGGCGGGTGACGCGTCGCTCAGCCAGCGGCGCGCCTTCCTGCTGGCGAGGAACCGGCTGCTGGTGGCGGCGCGCTGCCTGTCCTGGCCGCTCCTCGTGGTGGCGCTGCCGGTGCTGGCGATTGCGCACGGCGCGCTGGCCCTGCGCCGAGCGCGGCAGGGATTGCTGGCGCCGTTCTGCCGCGGTGTGCTGCGCGGACTCGCGGGCTGGTACCCGGCCCGCCGTACCTGGCGGGGGACGCGCTTCGGATTCGCCGCTCTGTCACGCTACGCGAAAACCAGGAGATCCTGACGATGGGTGTACCGGACTGGGCCGTCATCACGGTTACCTACAACTCGGCGCAGACGCTCCGCAGGTGCTGGAGTGGCGGGAGCACGACGTACGACTGGATCGTCGTGGACAACTGCTCGACCGATGGCTCGGCCGATGTCGCCGAGGAGTTGGGCGCGCACGTGATACGGCTGCCGGAGAACGTCGGGTTCTCGGCCGCGAACAACGTAGCCGTACGGGAATCCGTCAACCCGTACCTCCTGTTCGCCAACCCCGACCTCGTCGTATCGGCCGACGGTCTGCCCCGCCTGCGTACGCATCTGGACCGCCACGGTGGGCTCGTCGCGCCGCAACTGCTGTCCACCAACGGTGACCCGCAACCCAACGGCCGGGGCTTTCCGTACGCGACCGCGAAGCTCGGCAACCGCAACCTGTGGCCGTTTTCGCGGCTGCACGCGTCGTACCGGATACTGGCGGCTTGCGGGGAAACGGTCTGGGTGGCCTGGACCATCGGCGCGGCGGTAGCGGCCCGGCGGGCCGACTTCGCAAGAATGGGCGGCTGGAACGAACGCTTCTTCATCTACTACGAAGACGCGGACCTGGGCCTGCGGGCATGGCAGGACGGGCAACCGGTGGCGGTCCTCGGCGACGTCCGCTGGACACATCACTGGAGCCGGGCCACCAACACACTCCGGTGGAACAAGGCGCACACCTACGAGGTCAGGGCCGCCCGCACCTTCTACAGCATGTACCCGGAGTTCCTCTTCGGCCTGCCCCGCGCGGCACGCCGGCATCCGCTGGCCGCCGCCCGCTCCGGGTTGCCGGTTGCCGGTGACGACGCCAGAGTCGCGGCATAGATGACCGACATCGACGCGACGACCGCACGGCAATCCGAGGCACCACCTACGACTGAGCAGGCGCCGGGCGAGTCGGTTCAGGCTCCCGCGGTACACCCGCCGAAACGGCGCGGATTCACAGGGCGAGTAGCTGACGCCCTCGCTGAGCGCGCCGACCGGTTCGGTCGGCTCCGGATACCTTGGCTCCGAATTCCACGGCCGCCGCTGCACGCCGTGCTGTGGCTCGTCCCGGCGGTGGCCATCGCCGGCGCGCCCAGGGCCGCCATCCCCATTACCGGCTTGGACCACAGCTGGAGCACCGGCGTCGACGTGGCCGCCGCCCGCCACCTCCGGTTCGGACACGACATCCTCTTCACCTTCGGCCCATGGGGATACCTCGACCACCCGCTGGTGATCAGCGGCGTGCAGTTCGGCCTCGGCGCCTGCTACACGATCGCCAGTGTGGTCCTCGCCTTCTGCGCGGCGTACCTGTGCCTGCGGCGTACGGTCCGGCCGGCTGTGGCGGCGCCACTCGCCTGCCTCCTCACGCTCGTCACCCCGACCAACGAGCCTGGACTGCGCATCCTCGGTGCCGGCCTGGCGCTGGCGATACTGGCACTGGAACGCCGAACTCGGGCGGCCACCTCGGGTTGGCGGGGCACGGCGCCGACGGTGTTGCTCGCCGTCGCCTCGGCGTTCGTGGCCGAGGTCAAGTTCTCCGAAGGCGTCACGCTTCTCGTGCTGACCGCGATCGTCGCGGTATCGGTGCGCTCGCTGCGGGCGCTGGTCTGGAACTGCGCGGCCGCCGCGGTGGCCTTCGCGGTCACCTTCCTGTCCGCCTGGCTGGTTGCCGGCCAGTCCCTTGCCGACCTCGTGCCGTGGTTGCGCGGCTCGAAGGAGCTGACCACCGGGTACGCGGAAGCGATGGGGTTCGAGCGCCACGACTACCTGTTCAGCTACCTGGTGGCCGGAGTCCTGACGCTGGTGGCTGTCGTCCTTGCCGTGCGGTTGCTGTGGATACGGTGGAACGTACCGGCGCTCGGCCTGGTGGTGCTTGTCGTGGCCATGCTGGACCTCGCCTTCAAGCAGGGCTTCAGCCGGCACGACGGTGGACACGAACAGACCTACTTCGTCATCATCGGATTTCTGCTTCTCGCGCTCGCCGGGTACGCCAAGCGCCCGGTGGCCGCGCTCGTCGCCACCGCGCTCGCCTTCGCGTTGGTACCGGGTCAGGTCGGGCAGCTGGATCCGTTCGGGGCGCGCGAGCAGTGGCGGGAATCGGTACAGGCGACGTTCGACACCGGGTACCGGGACGATCTGCTGTACGGCGCGCGGCGGCAGGCGCGCGCCAGGTACCGGCTACCATCCACAGTCCTCAGTGCTACGGCCGGGCACCCGGTGAGCGTCGACATGTGGGAGACGACGCTGCCCTGGGTGTTCGAGATGGACTGGCGCCCGGTACCGGTTTTCCAGGCCTACGCCGCCTATACGCCGTACCTCGACGATCTGAACGCCCGTACGATCCGCTCGGCACCCGACAACCAACAGGTACTGCGGGAGACGAGAACCGACGACATCGACGGGCGCAATCCCCGCTGGGACACGCCGCGGTACCTGCTCGCGCTCGTGTGCGGTTACAAGGTCGTACTCAACACGAGCGGCTGGACGCTGCTGCGCCACGACCGCAACCAGTGCACGGCGCCGCAAACCGTGACCGAGCGGGAGGTGGCGGCCGGCGAGTCGGTATCGCCACCCGCGGTCGGCGCGAACCAGTTGCTGGTCGTCCGGTTCACGCCCCGCCCGGACGGGCTGGTCACCCGGCTGGGCCACGCACTGCTGAAGGACTGGTCGCCGCTGAAGGTGACCGCCGACGGTACCCGGTACCGGCTGCCGGAAGGCCTTGCCGACGGGCCGCTGCTCGTCTCCTTCCCCCGGACCCTGGGCTGGGCAAAGCCCTTCGACGGCTTCTCCTACAAGCAGTTGAGCTTCGACAAGGCCGGCACGCTTGAGTTCCAGGTGGTGACGCTCGGCTGACGCATGCCTCGCACTGACGCGATCAGGGTCGCGGCTTGACGCGCCGGACGAGCCGGAGGTAGACCCAGCCGAGCATGATGAGTCCCACCACCATCACCACGATCGGCGGCAATGGCCCGTGCGGTGGCCGCCAGCCCGTACTCTGCAAAGGGTTCACCGGGAAGTGGATGCCCAGCGGAACCATGTTGTTCTGCCAGCGAATCATCATGAGCCACAGCGCCACCAGTTGGGTGGGCAGCAACACGACGGCCAGGAGCCAGGTGAGCCGGCGTATCGTCCGCTCGTTCAGAATGTCCACGATGGACAGTTCATACGCGGCCACGATGGGCAGGCCGACCGCGAGCGGAAGGCTGTAGCGCCCCTGCCAGAAGAAGTCGAGGGTGTTGACCGACGCGACCACCGAAGCCGTCGGGATTGCCAGGCAGGCGAGCACCAACGCGAGGAGCCGGATCCGCGCCGAGCGGGTACCGAGCACGGCGGCTCCCAGTACCAGGAAGCCGATGACCGCGGCCCAGGTGAAGATGACGATGCCGGGCAGCGACGTCGAGAGGTACCCGAGGTCGCCGACCATCTGGACGAGCAGGGCGCTCCAGTTCGACAACAACATCTGTTTCACCGCGGCAGAAGCCGAAACGTGCTGCGTCGCGACCACCGCACCGGCGGCGGCGTGGAAGACGAGCGTCCATGCCACACCCGCGAGTCCGACGATCGCGACGGCGATGCCCCAGCGACGGACCGTCGGGAACCCGATGAGCGCCCGCAGCCGCGCCCGCGACGCGCCCAGCAGCACGACGAGGGTGCCGATGACGAACCACAGTGGGCCCAGCGCCCGCAGCGTCATGAGCAGGCAGCCCGCGAGCGCGGCTAGCCGTACGCATGCGGGCTGCACCGGTTGCGCGGAATCGCCGAGCGGAATCAACGCACAAAACAACAGCGTCCCGGCGGCGATCTCGAGACCGTTGGGGTTCACCGCTCCGGCGATGTGGAAGAGCATGGGCGTACCGGCGGCGATCAGCGCGGGGATGACCACCCGACGCCGGCTCCAGCGGGCCGCGCAGTAAACGGCTGCCGCGAGCGTGACCGCCACCAGCAGTACCGACAGCAGGCGCGCGATCAGTAGTCCGGTCGCGTCCGGCCACAGTCGAAGCGGCCAGCCGACGACCGCGTAGTAGACGGAGTTGTAGCGACCGGTGTAGCTGGGGGCCGGCACGATCGTGTGGGCATCCGACCTGCCGGGGCAGAAATCCGCGATACCGCCTACCGTGCACTGCCGGACGAGCCCCTGCGGTATCCCGTAGACCGCACCGGTGCCGTACTTTGCCGCGCTCGGGTTGGGGAAGAAGTCTCCGCCCGCCGAGCCGGCCGCATGGTACACATGCGAGCGTTCGTCAGGGGTTGCGCCGTACGGAGTCGCGAGCGCCCAGGCGCCTGCAATCATGGCGATCGCCACGGTGAGCACGACCCACACCGCGGCCCGGACCGGACCCGACTGTGCCTGCGTCGGCTCCCCTGGCTCAGTCGGCTGCGCCGGGCGGTCGGCCGCGGATGAGTCGACGGCAAGCTCGGTCGCGCTGGTCATACAGGTTCTCCTTGATGGCGGGCCCTCACACCGTAGAGGTTCGGGACGATCGCCGAAAGCCCGCCGCGAGTAACGCGGACACAGTCACTCGGGAGGGAACAGGGGCAGCTCGTGAGGCTGGTACCGCTCGAGGTACCGAGCCGGCTCCGAGTGCAGCACCGACTTGAGGAGCGTGCCGAAGACGTCGCGGAAGTCGAGGTTCGCCTTGAGATCGCCGTCGTCGAGGTCGGTCAGGCTGGGCTGGTGGCCGTAGAAGCCACCGTTGACGCGGGCGCCCAATACGAACATGGGTCCCGCCGTGCCGTGATCCGTACCCTCAGACGCATTGGCCCGTACCCGCCGGCCGAACTCGCTGTAGACCACGATCGCGACCTCGCGCCCGGCCTCGGTACGCGCCATCCTCGCCGCGAAGCCCGACAGCGCCGCATCCAACTGTTGCAGCAGGCCCTCATGCTCGAGACGCTCCTCGGCGTGCAGGTCGAATCCGCCGAGGCTCACTGAGTAGACCCGCGTCGGTACCCCCGCCTCAACACAGCGGGCAACCAGGTCAAGCTGGCTGGCGAGCGCGTTCTGCCCGCCCGTGGCGGTGGCCTGCGGCGCGTCCGGGCCGCCCGGCGAGGCCTGCGCCGTATCGCCGTCCCGCAGCACGTGATTCATCGTGACGAGGTCGGCATAGGCCGCGGCGGCCCGAGCCTGCATCGCCGGCTCCTCTGCCTGGCTGTGGCCCAGTGCGGCGACCGCATGCTCGTCGATCCATTTCGGCAACGTGAGCCCGCTGAAACTGACGCACGTGCCGACTCGGGTCTGCCCGGCGAGCAGCGGCGGCAGCACTGGTTCGAAGCTCACCGCCGCTTCCCGGGCGGCCTGCGTGCCATCCAGCCAACGGCCGATCCAGCCCGTGGTGAGGGGGCCGACGGGCGACGCGCTCTGCCAGATATCCATGGATCGGAAGTGGCTTCGGCTGGGCTGGGGGTACCCGGCACCGAGCACGATCGCGAGCCGGCGCTGGTCCCACAGACTCTTCAGGCCCGTCAGCATCGGGTTGAGGCCGAGCGAATCGTCGAGGTGGAGTACCTTCTCCGGGCTGTAGGCCAGCTCGGGGCGGGCGGAGTGGTATGCGGGGTCGGCGTACGGGACGACCGTGTTCAGCCCGTCGTTGCCGCCGTACAGCGTCACGATGACAAGCCGGTTGACCTTCTTGACCATCCATTCCGGCCGCGGCTGGATCGCCGTTGCCAGGAGATCGGTGAAGCCGACGGTACCGGCGCCCACCGCGAGCGCGCCCCCGCCGGCCACGCCGGAGGCGAGCAGAAACCGTCGTCGAGTCAGCAGATCCATGTCACGTCACCAGATACTCGGGGCTCACCAATCCCAGCGTCAAAAGCAGTCCGGGATTGCGGACCTCGCGGAGGACTGAATAGGTGCGGTCGGTCCAGCCGTCGATGCAGAGCATGCCTGCGACCGACTCCGGAGTCAGTCGGCTGACATCAGCCAACCTGGCCAGGCTCCCAGCCATGTTGATCCGTACCTGCGCCGCGGCTGAGGTAAGCCAGGCGGCCCCGGAGGGCCAACCCCCGACGCTGGGCGGAGCGAACAGTTGCTGCCCGAGACCCCTGGTCCAGACGATCATCTGGCTCATCGTGTTCTTCGGGAACGCCGCCGGGCGCAACCCCAGCTGCCGCATGGCTCCGACCAACCACTCGATCGGCTGCTTGACCATCGTGCCCTTGGTCGCGCGGAACGCGTCGTCCGCGAGCAGCACTCCAAGCATCGCCAATGGTGCCGGGAAGGCGGCAACCATCTTGTGCGCCAACGGTTCGGGCAGCGGCCGCGCCGACGAGGCGAACCGGTACCACAAGCGGCTCGCGATGAACCGGGGGCAGGCCGGCTGCTTCAGGATCAGGTCGACGAGGCCCGGGGCGTCGAAGTTCGCCGTAGTGCCGAAGATCGTCTTGACCTTGTTGTCGTGTTGGGCGGGCTGGAAGATTGACTTCTCGGAGCCGAGGCTGATCCGCCAACCCGTCAGCGCCCGGGCCGCTTGCTTGATGTCGGTTTCGGTGTAGTTGCCGATGCCGAGCGTGAACAGTTCAAACAGCTCACGGGCCAGGTTCTCGTTGGGCGCCCCGCGGGTGTTCTCCGTGCCGTCCAGCCAATAGACCAGAGCGGGGTCGACGACCATCCGGTGCGCCATGTCCGCGAAGTCCGCGGATTCGCGTTGGGCGAGGTGCTGCCGCAGCAGAAGCTGGGCGCTCTTCACCTTCACGACGCCCGTGGCCCAGTGCCCGTGCCAGAAGAACAGCAGCTTCTCCGTGGCCTGGTGATTCGCCACGGTCATCCGGTCCAGCCACCACTGGGTGATCGCCTGGTTCTGGGCGGCGCGGAGGTTGTTCGCCTGAATCCGCTGTGGCGCGGTCGGCTTGGGCAGGCTCGCGTAGGGGTCCAGTCCGAGTTGCGGGGCGGGCGCGTTCGTCGCTCCGATGTCGGGACCTGGCGGGCTGGTCAGGGTGGCCAGGGTCTTGGCGTAGCCCGCCTTCGTCGCCGCCGCAAGCTCACTGTCCGTTGGGCCGAACCCGGCCCTACGCAACAGCAGCGCGACGTCGTCGGTCACCGAGACACCACCCCTCCCCGAATTCATTCAAGATATCCGAACCCTGTGTCAAGACGAAATCGACGAGTCAGCGAGGAGCTCATCGCGGAGGAAGTCTCAGAAGAGGAGCTCGTCGCGGAGGAAGTCGAGGACATCGCGGACACTGGCGAGGTCCTTGTTCGGCGACGTCATCCGGAACACGATCTGCCGATCCAGCTCACCGTCCGTACCGGCCCGGAAGTATCCGACGGCGACGAGTGCGTACCGGGTCCCGCCATCGATCGGTAGCGCCAAGGATTCGGCGTAGACGGAGTAGCGGCCGCCATGCGACCACTGCAGACCCCACGCCTCCTCGGACTTGCGCATCTGCGTCATGCGCTCGTCGTCGCAGGGCGCGGCGCAGGTTCGCTCGATGATTTCCCCGCCGACCTGCTGGCCCGAGCCCGCCGGCGCGCCGCAGTTGTACCGGGTGAACCCGGCGGCCCGGTCGCCGAGCACGCACTGCCAGGTCAGCGGCACCTTGACCATAAAGTCCAGGCCGTCCAGGTGTGCGTAGGTCCGCACCGCATCGGTGTCCTTGAATCGTTGCCACTTGCCCGGCCAGGCGCCCGATTTCGGCGGTTCCACCCCAGGCTGCCGCGGCGACGCCTGCGGTGCCGGCGCGGCGATCGGCGACGAGGCCGCGCGGGTCGCCGAGGCTTGCGGCTTCGGGGAGTTGCCCTGGGCCTGCCAGACGAAGATGCCGGCCCCGCCGGCGAGGATGACCACGACAAGCGCGGCCACGCCCACCAACAGAGCCGTGTGCCGGCGGCGTGGCGGCACCTGGGGCAGTGGCTGGGGCACCGACGGGCCCGGCGTACTCGGCATGGCGAACGGGGAGGGCGCGTCCCAGACAGGCCCGGGAGCGCCGATGACCGGCGCGTCCGCGGGTCCGGTTGCTACGGGTCCGGTTCCGATAGGTCCGGTTCCTATGGGTCCGGTTGCTATGGGTCCGGTTGCTATGGGTCCGGTTACCGCGGGTCCGGTTACCGCCGGTTCAGGCCGACCCGCCAGGAAAGACGGAGAAATGGGAGCGAACGTCTTGTCGTCCAGTGACCTCGGTGTCTCCGGCCACGCATCTGTGGGTTCGTCGGGCCAGGTGATAGGCGCGGCGTCGGGGCCCGGAGCGGGACCGCTCGCCGCCGAGTGGCTCGGGAAGTACTCCACTCCCATCATCATGAAAACTCGGTCCGTGGTCGGTCCGCCGTCGAGTGGACACGCCACCCAGGGGGCCGCGTCGGTCAGGTCCGAGTGCAGGTCGCTGCGGAGTTGTCCGAAGCTGGCCGCAGCGGTCGCGAACGCGTTGCGCCAGTGCGGATCGGCCGCGGCAGCCACGTCCAGTACCGCTATCGACAGGGCGCCGCCCTGCCCATCGACCGCCGCCCACACCGTACCCACTGGGGATGACCCGAGTGGATGTGTGAGCTGATACGGAATGCCAACCACTTGCCGACCTCCCCGCGCATTCGCTCAGCATCGTAACCAACCGCACCGAGCACGAGGGGGCGGGAGGCGTGCCGCGACCACCGCCAACGACCGGCGTCCCGCGACCGCCTCCCCCGCATCCGTCACCAGCCGCACATCACAGGCGCTGCAGGAGTTCGCCGAGGCGCTCCATGGTCTGCCGGGCCCCGGACTCCATCCCGGAGGCGACCATCCCGTCGCGATCCTCGATCGTCTGGAACACCGCCTGCTGGGTGATCCGGGTGCCGCCGTCCACCTCCTCGAACGTCACCGTCTCGAGGAGGCAGTGGCCCGGTACGCCCTCGAATTCAAACGTGTAGACCAGTCGCTCCGGCGGCGTGACGTCGTGGTACACCCCGTGGAAGCCGTACACCGTACCGTCGGGTTCCTCGTGGCAGAAGCGCCACTTGCCGCCCGGGCGTACGTCCATCTCGTCGACGATTGTCGTCAGGTCCCGCGGTCCCCACCACTCCGGTACCAGCTTCGGATCGGTGAACGTCCGGAAGACGAGATCCCGCGGTGCGTCGAAGACCCGCGTGGTGACGACCTCCTGCTTGCCCTGCGGTACCACGAATGCTGTCTCGGTCATCGCCCTTTCCTTCCTTCCTGTCGGATTCGCTCTGCCCGTTGGACTTGCTTGAGTTGCTCGCCGAAGCGGTCGAGCCTGTGCTCCCAGAGCTGTCGATGCGACTCGATCCATGCGGCCGCCGTCAGCAGCGGCGCCGGCTGCAGCCGGCAGGGCCGAAACTGCGCGTCGCGGCCGCGGGTGATCAGGCCGGCGCGCTCCAGCACCTTCAGGTGCTTGGAGATCGCCTGCAGGCTGATGTCGAACGGCTCGGCGAGGTCGTTGACGGTGGCCTCGCCGGCCGTGGCGAGCCGGGCCAGGATGGCCCGGCGGGTCGGATCGGCCAGGGCGGCGAAGGTCGCGCTGAGCTGGTCCTCTGCCATCGCAATCAACCCTTCGGTTAATCAACCAACAGGTTTATCGTGTACCCGCGCCAGGCACCTGTCAAGCCGGTCGGTGCGGGGCTGCACGGTGACCCGGGAGGCGCCGACGGGCGAACGTGGCAGGCTGTCAAGGGTGAACGATGCGGCACGAGACCTGAGACGTGACGACTTTCCCGTGCTCCGATCGCTGCCCACCCGCTGGTCCGACGATGACGTGTACGGCCACATCAACAACGCCGTGCACTACCTGATGTTCGACACCGCGGTCAACGGCTGGCTCATCGAGGCGAGCGGCACCGACATCCGGACCCTGCCCGCGATCGGTCTCGTCGTGGAGACCGGCTGCCGGTACTTCGCCGAACTGCGCTTCCCCGAGACCGTCACCGCGGGCATCCGGCTGGAACGGCTGGGCACCTCCAGCGTCGTGTATGAGCTGGCGCTGTTCGGCGAGCACGCCGAGGAGCCCGCCGCCGTCGGGCGCTTCGCGCACGTGTACGTGGACCCGGCCACTCGGCGGCCCGTACCCATACCGGAGGAGATCCGCGCCGCGCTGGAGCAGCTGACCCGCGCCATAGCAACGGACTAAGCCAGAGCAACGGACTAAAGGGAGCGGCGGATGACTGAACCGCGGCTGGAGACCGTCTTCACCTACGCCGCGCCAGAGCTCAAGTTCGGCGCCGGCGCCGCCGAGGAGATCGGGTACGACCTGCGCCGGTACGGCGCCCGGCGGGTCCTGGTCATCACCGACCCCCGGGTGGCCGCGACCGGCTCACCCGAGCGGGTGGCCGAGGGCATCAGGCGGTACGGGATCGAAGCCGTGCTCTTCTCCGCCGTACACGTCGAGCCCACCGATGCCTCGCTGCGCTCCGCCGCCGCCTCGGCACGGGAGTCGGGACCGTGGGATGCGTTCGTGGCGGTCGGCGGCGGATCGAGCATCGACCCCGCCAAGGCGGTGAACCTGTTGAGCACCAACCCCGGCGATCTCATGGACTACGTCAACGCCCCGGTCGGCGCGGGTCAGGCGCCGAGCCAGCCGCTCAAGCCATTGGTCGCCGTGCCGACCACCACCGGTACCGGCTCGGAGAGCACGACCATCTGCGTCCTGGACGTCCTCGACCTCAAGGTGAAGACCGGGATCAGCCACGCCTCGCTGCGCCCGCGGCTCGCCGTCGTCGACCCGCTGCTGTGCCTGACCCAGCCGGCGCAGGTCACCGCCGCGAGCGGGCTCGACATCCTCTTCCACGCGCTGGAGAGCTACACGGCCAAGCCGTACCGCGCCTTCGACCGCAAGGCACCCGAGCAGCGCGTCCCGTACTGTGGCGCGAACCCGATCGCCGACATGTGGTCCGAGCGCGCGCTCGGGTTGCTCGCGGGTTCGCTGCGCGAGGCCGTGGCCGACGGCTCGGACGTGCGGGCGCGTACCGACATGGCGATGGCCGCCACCTTCGCCGGCCTCGGCTTCGGCAACGCGGGGGTACACATCCCGCACGCCAACGCGTACCCGATCGCCGGCGGCGTACGGGACTTCCGCCCGGACGGGTACCCGGACAGCGAACCGCTGGTACCGCACGGCATGGCGGTCGCGCTGACCGCGCCGGAGTCGTTCCGGTTCACCTTCCCGGCGCAGCCGGAACGGCACCTGCGCGCCGCGCGACTGCTCGCACCCTCCTCTGTGGACGGGACACCCTCCTCTGTGGACGGCGTGACCTCCTCTGTGGACGGTGCGACCTCCTCTGTGGAGGCTGCTGCCGACGGCCCCGACGTGTTGCCCGAGGTGCTCGTCGGACTGATGCGGGACATCGGCATGCCCAACGGGATCGGTGCGATCGGCTACGGCGAGGCCGACCTCGACGCGCTCGTCGCCGGAAGCCTCAAACAGCAGCGGCTCCTGGCGACCGCGCCCCGGCCGGTGACCGAGGTCGACCTCGCCGGCATCTTCAAGCGATCGCTGACTTTGTGGAAGGAATGAAGGTCACTGGCCGCGACTCGCCGGATCCACCCGGGCCAAGCGCAAGAGGTCGGTCATGACGAAGGTCCCCGGCGTCCGGCTGGGCAGCGTCGGCCGCCAACCCGGCTGGGCGCGCAGGTACGAGGTCGGGCTGAGCTGGAGCAGGCCGATGAACACCTCGCCGACGATGCGGCCGCCGACCGGACCGAGGGTGAGGCCGTCGGCGAGCATCTCGGCCTCGGCCAGCACGTAGTACCACACCGGTGTCTGGTTCTCCAGCGCGACGCCGTAGTCGGCCAACTCCTGAAGGTGGAGCATTGGCGCGCCCATCACCTGCGCGATGCGCTGCCCGGCCGGGACGCTCCAGGTCATCGAGCGCAACAGGTTGCGCTGCGGCAGCGCGGTCGGCGGGTCGCCGCTCGCAATGGCGGCCAGCGGTAGCTGGAACAGCGGCGTCGATATCTTCCGGTCGATCCGCTTGTTGCGCTTCACCTGGCCGTCACCGAAGTCGAAGAACGTCTGCCAGCCGATGAAGCGCCGCCGCGCCCGGCGCCCGCCGCGCAGGTCGACCGGGTCGGTCTGGTTCTGGCCGGCCGGGTCGAAGACCATGCCGAAGAACGGGCTGCCGTCTGGGTTGCCGGCGAGGTTGGCCCGGTACGAGGGGCGCACCATGCTGTGGCCGAAACGGTACGCGCCACCCTGAAACTCGACGGGTATGAACGCGGGGCCGGGCTCGGGCTTGTACCACTTCCGCCCGCCGGTGAGGATGTCGTTCACCACCGACTGGCCGATGATCAGCGGCAGGAACTCGTGCAGGATGATCCACTGGTAGTGCCACCGCACCAGTTGCTGCGCCTGGGCGAACTGGCTGGCGGCGGGTACCCCCTGGGCACGCAGCATGTCCACAACGGCGTTGTGGAACAGGATGAAAGCCGCCTGCAGGCCGGCGATCATCAGGTTCTCGTCGTTGCGCGGGTCGGCGATGATCGCCGTACCGTTGCTCGACCGGGGCAGGTCTTCGAAGAGTCCGCCGTTCTCGATGCGCAGTTTCACCATGTCCGACTGGTACAGCACGGGGCTCGCGACCGGGCCGCCGCCGTAGACGGAGTCGAGGTCGAAGGCGGGCGTACGCGAGTTGGGCGAGTTCTCCGGCACGGTGGGAATGCCCAACGGGGAGGTGGTGTCGAAGGTCATGTCGTGGTCGAGGAACTGGCCGAAGAACGTGGTACCGGCCGTGTGCGTCGGGTTGTCGCGGTTGACGAGCAGTTCGTTGGGGTCTGTGATCAGGTTTACCGGCCCAGCCGCGAGGTTGTCCTTCGCGTCGAGCAGGCCGCCGAGCTTGCCGATGTCGGAGAGCGCGGCGCGGCGCCGGTCGTCCGCCGGGACGACGAACGGCGGAAGGTCGGGGAACATCCGGCCGAACCGGTCGGCCGGAGTGATCGCGGCCGTGGCCGCGGCCGCGGGCGACGCGGCCGCGAGCACCGTGGCACCCGCGGCCCCGGCACCGACACCGCCCAGGAGCGACCGCCGGCTAAAGTGAAGCTTCCGGTCGTCCGGGGGATGTTTCGCTGTCATTGGGAGCACCTTTCGTTCGGATACCTGCACGGGACGGCGCTGGTACTGATAGACGAAGGTCAATTCTCGGAAAACTTCCGCAAGTTCGGACAGCCCCCTAGGGGATTTCCGGCCGACTGGATGACGATGGCCATGCCGGATCACGACGGGCATGCCGGATCAACTCAACAGCGCCGGATCATCAACGGCGCCGGATCAACTCAACAGCGCCGGAGCCGGGCGGTTCGCTCTAGGTAGCCGACCAGCCGCGCCAGGCGCGTACGGTTACCTGGAGGAGCGGTCCGCCCACCTCGACCGTGCGGTACTGGGAGTACTTGTCACGCAGCAGGCGCACCACATGCTCCACAGTGGACTCATCGGTGACGACCGCGGCACTCCCCTCCGCGCGTACCCACCACAGCGCGTCCCACGCCTCGTCCCAGTGCTGCACGAGCAGGCTCACCCGCGGGTCGCGCCGTACGTTCGCGTACCGGCGCAACGCCGTGCCCCGCTTCGGCTTGCCGTCCGTCGCGCTCCACACGACCGTACCGTCGACCGCGAAAACTACCGGTACGAGCTGCGCCGCACCCGTACCGTCCAATGTGGCCAGTGTGGCGACGCGCGCCGCGGCGAACCGGCGCCGCGCCTCGGCCTCCTCCACGCCCCGCCTACAGCACCGCGTCGGCTAGGCGGTCCACCTCGTCGATCGACGGGATCGTGGGGTCGAGTACCAGCTCCGTGAAGCCCGCGTCCTCAAACTGTTTCACGAGGTCGCGCACCGCGCCGACCGAGCGGGCCGCGGATTCGACGACCATGTCCACGTAGCCCTCGGCGAACGCGTAGTACCGGCGCAGCGACGCCCGCGAGGCCTCCTCGTCGCCCAGGCCGAAGTAGGCCAGCGCGGCGATGCGCGGCTCCCCGTCCCGACCCGCCTCGCGCCACGCCCGGCGTACCTTCTCCACCATCGGGGCCGCCATCGCGGGGCCGCCGCCGCCCGACGTCCAGCCGTCGCCGTGCGCGACGACCCGGCGAAGCGCCGCGTCGGAGGTGCCGCCGATGAGTACCGGTACCGGCTTGCCCGCGGACGCCTCGGGCACCACGCCGAACTCGTCCCCGGTCACGCTCTCCCCCGCCCAGGCACGGTCCAGGAGATCCAGCGTCTCGTCGGTCAGCTTGCCGCGCCGCGAAAGCGGCCGGTCCATCGCCGCGAAGTCGTCCGGGCGGCCGCCCACGCCGACGCCGAGCGTCAGCCGCCCGCCCGAGGTCTCATGGATGGTGGCGGTCGCCTTGGCCAGCCAGACCGGCGGGTACAGCGGTGCCAGCAGGATGTTGGTGAACAGGCCGATTCGCGAGGTCGCACCGGCGGCCACGGCGAGCACGCTCAGCGAGTCGTACGTCGGGTACACGATGCGGTCGATCGTGGCGAGCGCGCGAAACCCGCGCTCCTCCGCCCGGCGCGCCCAATCGACGACGACCGACCCACCGACGGGCAGAGTGTTGGGAAGTCCGATGCCTATGTCCACATCCGTACCGTAACGCGTCTGTCGTGCCTGTGCCTACCAATGCCGCACCTCGGGCCGCAATCAGCGGGCGCCGATCGGCCGGCCGGTGGCGATCAGCCGATGGGTGACCGGCGACCGATGGCAAGATCGCAGGATGACGTTGGCGACGCTCGCGCTGATCTCGGCGGTGGCGCTGCTCGGCCCGGTGCTGGCCGGAGCGCGCCGCTGGCGGGTACCGGTGGTGCTCGGCGAGCTGCTCGCCGGTGTCGCGCTGGGCAGCACCGGGCTGGGCGTACTGCACGCCAGCGAGCACACGTTCACGTTCCTCGCCGACATCGGCTTCGCGCTCGTCATGTTCGTGGCGGGTTCGCACGTACCTGTGCGCGATCCGCTGCTGCGCCAGGCGCTGCGCCCCGGCCTGCTGCGCGCCGCCGCCGTGGCCGCGCTCTCGGTGCCGCTCGCGTGGGCCGTCGCGACGCT
>JBPYFB010000610.1:0-14974 GCA_051986465.1 Rugosimonospora sp. | reverse complement strand
GTTCTGGTGCCGCAGGTAGCTGCCGGACGCGTTGGCCGACTCGAAGGAGACGCAGGAGCTGTTCGCCAGGCCGGCCCGGACGATCCAGGTCGCGTTCGCCTTGACAGTGGCGGAACTGCTCGACGTCACCTGGGCGATGACCACCTTGTTGTCGCTCGTGTCGTGCTGGAGGTAGTCCGCGGTGCAGCACGCCGTGGTGGCCTGCAGGGAGAGCCGGGTGCCCGGGGTGAACGGGGTGCCGCCGCTGCCGGATGCCGCGTAGCCGGCGGCGACGATGTTGGCTTGTACCGAGTTCTCGGTGGCGTCGGACGGGTACCCGGAAGTCATCACGCCCTCGTAGAAGGTACCCGCGGCGCCCTTGCTGTTGTCACCGCCGATACCGAGG
This sequence comes from Rugosimonospora sp., assembly GCA_051986465.1. Taxonomy (GTDB): domain Bacteria; phylum Actinomycetota; class Actinomycetes; order Mycobacteriales; family Micromonosporaceae; genus DATEJJ01. Next base: position 14,589 of record JBPYFB010000610.1, on the reverse strand, counting down.
ATGATGGCACCCTCCTTGTGCATCGGGTTGTACCCCGACACGTTCGGCCGCGCTCCACTGTAGAACGTCGACAACCCGCCCGACTGCGCGTTGCCGGCCCGGATCGCCCACTGGTTCGCCGTACCCTTGATGATCGCGGTCAGGTACCGGAAGTTGACGGTCGGATCGGCCGAGTTGAGCCCCGCGTTCCGCCCGGAGTACAGGCCGTTCTCCATGTCGGCCATCACCCACGGACCGTTGCCGGAACCGAACCCCCACACCTTGATGTTGCCGAAGTAGATGGCCTCCATGTGCCCGTTGCCCGTGTCGTTGTTGCTCGTCTCCGCGTTCCCGTAGTCGAAGCAGCAACCGCCGTTGAAGTGCGTACCGTCGAAGACCGCGTACATGCCCTCCGCCGCGTCGCCGGTCGCGATCCCCGACGTGTGGTCGTTGCGGTATCCGGTACCGGGCGCCACGAACACTCCGTACGCCTTGTTGCCCTTCAGGGTGGTCGGCGCGGCGGTCGCGTTCGCCAGGTTGTCCGGGCCACCGGCGGCCCCGCCCCCGGGTGCCTGGGTCAGGTTGTTCCCCCGGCCCGACTGGTCGTAGATCACCGTGATCACACACGAGGTACCCGAGCAGAACGAGTCCTGCGACGCCGCGTTCGCGTACCCGCCGGCACTCAACGCGGAGATGTCCCGGGTCGTGTTGTCCGACGAGCGCCGCACCTGATACAGCCGGCCGCTGTACGCCCCATACAGCGCGCGCGTGGTGCTGTGCGCGGCGACGCACGGGGTACCGCCGGAAGCGTAGATGTCGCACGGACCCTGGGTGGCGGCCTGTGCGGTGGTCGTGGCGAATGCGACGCCGATCAGCGCGACGGCGATCGCCGTACCCCCGGCGAAGAACCTCCAGCGGGTGCGCCGGAAGCCGAATCTGGTCATCCTGGATCAACTCCTGTGTCTCGTTGCCCCGACTGACTCGTCCCGAGTTGGGCGATGACCGGGCACGCGCGATCACGCCGAATCGCCACCACGGGACGCCGGCCCGAAAGATAGAGGCCCAGTGATGTTAGCGCTAACATGCTGGGCTGTCGGACGGTATGGGCTCTTAAGGAAATGGGGGTGTGGTCGAGCCGGATCGACTGCGACCACTATGGCACCGGCCCCCAGGTACGTCAAGGATGCCGGGTCGTTACCGAAAACGGCGGTGGGTCCGGTGTGGACTATCCACAGTGGTAGGTCAGGACGCCCGCAATGATCGGAGTCCGGTGGAGATTCGCGCACTCGGCTGCACGATTCTCCACCGAACTCCGATCGTTAAAACTGGGCCGCGCGGGGCGACTGGGCCGCGCTTAGTGGCTGGGTCGTCAGCGGGTCAGCACGACCTTCAGCGCGCCGGTCTGTCCCGGGCGGGAGAAAACGTCGTACGCGGCCAGGAAATCGTCCATCCCGAACCGGTGGGTCACCATGTGCCCCACGTCCAGTTGCCCGGCGGCGAGCATCGCCAGAAGCGTGGGCGTCGAGTACGTATCCACCAAACCCGTCGTGATGGTGAGGTTGCGGATCCACAGGTCTTCCAGATGAAGCGTGGCCGGCTTGCCGTGTACCCCCAGGTTGGCCACCCGCCCGCCCGGGCGCACCAGTACCGTGCACAGCTCGAAGGTTTCCGGGAAGCCAACCGCCTCCATCGCCACGTCGGCGCCGAGCCCGCCGGTCACCGACCGCACCAGCTCGGCCGGGTTGTCCTCGGGCTTGATCGCGATGTCCGCGCCGAACACCTTGGCCGCCTGCAACCGGGACTCCGCCTTGTCGATCGCGATGACCCGCGACGGCGAGTACAGCTTCGCGGTGAGGATCGCGGCCAACCCGATCGGACCCGCGCCCACGACCACCACCGTGTCGCCCGGCCGTACCCGGCCGTTGAGCACGCCGACCTCGTACGAGGTGGGCAGGATGTCGGCCAGCAGCACCGCCGACTCGTCCGGTACGCCCTGCGGCAGCTTGTACGTGGACAGCTCCGCGAACGGCACCCGTGCGTACTGCGCCTGCACCCCGTCCACGAGGTGGCCCAGGATCCAGCCACCCCCGCGCTGGCACTGGCTGTAGCTGCCCCGCCGGCAGTACCCGCACACCCCGCAGGCAGAGATGCACGAGGCGAGCACCTTGTCCCCCGCGGTAAGCCCGGTCACCCCGCTGCCCACCTCCACCACGGTGCCGACCGCCTCGTGTCCCAGGATCCGGCCCGGTGCCACGGTGGGTACGTCACCCGCCAGGATGTGCAGATCCGTACCGCAGATGGTCACCGCGTCCACCTGGATGACGGCGTCCCGCGGATCAATGATCGTGGGGTCCGGTACCTCGCGCCACTCCTTCACGCCCGGACCGCCGTACACCACAGCCTTCATCTCGACCTCCTTGTCAGATGTCCGCACTGCCGAGCCTGCCCGTTCCAGCGCCCGATAATCAGCGTGGAAGGCCCCGAGAATCAGCGCGGAAGGGCCCGAGACTGAGGTGGAAAGGCCCGAGAATCCGGTTCAGCGGGAGAGGCGGATGTGATCGCTGGACCAGTTGGGAATCCAGGTCTTTTCGCCGTCGTAGGAGAACGCCTGGTCCCATCGGGCCGAGTCATCGGTGATCTGCGACCAGCGCAGCCGCACCCGCATCGACCGTCCGCCGATGTCGTCGTCACCGTAGAAGGTGCCAACGCCGTCGACGAAGCTGCCTACCACGGGCGGGTCGAGGCGGCCCGGGAACCGGGTGGAGGTCCACCAGATCCGCCATACCTGCTCCTGCGGATCGAACAGCCGCAGACTCATGCCTTCGTATCCCTGACCGTGTGGTGGCATCGACCTGACGAGCAGGTGGTCGCAGTTTCCGTAGCCGTGCAGCATCGTGCGGGCGGTGGCCACGGCCTCGAACTCCACCCAGTCCGTACAGTCCGGGTCGAGCACGTCAGCCAGCTTGCGGTTGCGCACCAGCCATGTCCCGGGCAGCCAGTCGAAGGCGTGCTTTCCGTCCAGCTCCGTCATCGCTCCTCCGCGTTTCGGACGTCGTTTCTGAGGTCGCGGCAAGCATGTGGCCCGATCCCTGACACCTTTTGTCAGTGGTACCCGAAAGAATCTGGCCGTGCGTGCGAGCCGGTTGCTGTCTGCCCTACTGCTGCTGCAGTCGCGGGGCCGGGTCAGCGCCCGGGTGCTCGCGGCCGAGCTGGGCGTCTCGGTCCGCACGGTCTACCGCGACATGGACGCCCTCCACGCGGCAGGCATCCCGGTCTACGCCGGCTCCGGCCCGGATGGCGGATACCAGTTGGTTGAGGGTTTCCGCACCCGGCTGACCGGCCTGACCGAGGCCGAGGCGCAGGCGCTGTTCCTGACCGGGCTGCCCGGCCCAGCCGCCGAGCTCGGCCTTGGCGCCCTGCTGTCGGCCGTCGAGCTCAAGCTCGCGGCGGCCCTTCCAGCTCCGCTGCGAAACAGCGCCCAGCAGGTACGCGACCGCTTCCACCTGGACGCGCCGGGCTGGTACCAGGCCGCCGACTCCTGCCCGCACCTTGGCACGATCGCCGATGCGGTATGGCATCAGCGTGTGCTCCGGCTGCGGTACCTGCGGTGGAAGGCGCCCGCTGACGTCATCCGGGTGGTGCGCCCCTACGGTCTGGTTCTCAAGGCCGGCGCGTGGTACCTCGTGGCACGACCCACCGACTCCGCCGGGCCGCGCACCTTCAAGGTCAACAAGGTGCGGGATTGCCAGGTGCTGGAGGACCGGTTCGACCGGCCGCCCGACTTCGACCTGGCCGCATATTGGCAGCGATACCTCGCCGAGTTCCAGGCTCGACTGCACAAGGGGAATGCCGTGGTCCGGTTCTCGCCGCGCGCCCGCGAACGGCTGCCGGACCTGGTCGGGGCGGACGTACGGGCCGCCGTGGCGGATACCTCCTCCGCACCGGATCCGGACGGGTGGGTCACCGCGACCGTACCGATCGAGTCGTTGACCCACGCGGAGAGCCAGTTCCTCCGGTTCGGTGCCGAGGTGGAGATTCTCCAACCGGCGTCACTGCGCCGCCGCATGGCCCAGATCGCGCGCGCTCTCGGGGAGCGCTACCGGTAGCGAGAGGCCGTCAGCCGAGGCGTGGGCTGCGGCGTTCGATGAGGAGCACATCGCGCCACCGGTTGCCCTGCGCGGCGTGGCGTCCGATCCGCTCCCGCAGGCCCACGGCACGGAACCCGGCGGCATGGTGCAGGGCGAGGCTCGCGGTGTTCTCCGGGAAGATGCCGGACTGGATGGTCCAGATCCCGGCCGCCTCGGTCGAGGCGATCAGCGCGTCCAGCAGCGCACGCCCCACCCCGCGCCGGTGGGCGGCCGGGTCGACGTAGACGGAGTGCTCGACGACTCCGGCGTACACGCACCGGGACGAGACACCGGCGACCGCGACCCAGCCCAGCACCGTACCGCCGTCGTCGTCGGTCGCCACGAACCGGTGGTCGGGCCGGTGCGCCGCGTCGAACGCCGCCCAGCTCGGCGCGGTGTGCTCGAAGCTGGCGTCGCCGCTGTCCAGGCCGGCCTGGTAGATCGCCAGCACCGCGTCCGCGTCCCCGGGGCACATCGGGCGGATATTCACGAGCCCGCCGCCATCTGAGCCGAAGCCGAAGCCCGAGCCGGGGCCGGGGCCGGGGCCGGATGGCCCATGACGACGTCGGCGGCGGACGGGAAGCACCGGACGCAGGTCTCGTTGATCCGGTAGTGGCGGGCGTTGCCGACGTGGTCGACCAGTACGAACCGCACCTCGGCCAGGATCTTCAGGTGCTGCGACACGGTGGACTGCGCCAGCCCGACCGCGGCCACGATCTCCCCGACGCTCATCGGCCTGCCCTGCCCGGCGAGGTACGCCACGATCTGCACCCGGCTCGGATCCGCCAGGGCGCGAAACCACGACGCGTACCGCGCCGCGCTCGCCCGGTCCAGCAGCTCTGCCACTCCACACCTTCATCGTCTATCGCCGATCAACGATAAGAGTGTAGCGGTCGACGGCGACCTCGATCCACCGACTTGCACCCTGTTTTGAGATCTGTCAACCTAGAGACGTGTCGAAGCAATCGGCTGTGCGACCCCTCCCCAACCTGAGCGCCGGCGAGGCCTGCTGCCCGCCGATCAGCGAGCAGCGGCTGCCCGCCGGCACCGCGGCCGGGCTCGCGCCCGCGTTCAAGGCGCTGGGCGATCCGGTACGGCTACAGCTCATGTCCATGATCGCGTCGGCCCCCGGCGGGGAGGCCTGCGTATGCGAGCTGACCCCGGCGTTCAGCCTGTCCGGGCCGACCATCTCCCACCATCTCAAGACGCTGCGCGAGGCCGGTCTCGTCGAGGCCGAGCGGCGCGGCACGTGGGTGTACTACCGCGCCCAGCCGGCGCTGATGCGGCAACTGGCCGCCCTGCTCACCGTGCAGCCCGCAGACGCCGTACAGGCCGCGCCAGCCGCCGTACCGCGCGCGCCAGCCGCCTAAAGGGACCAGCCCGCCGATGACACCCCTCGCATCTTGGCGGCGGCTGCTCGCCGAGTTCGCCGGTACCGGACTGCTTGCCAGCGCCGTCGTCGGCTCGGGCGTCATGGCCGCCACGCTGTCACCGCACGATGCCGGCCTGCAACTGTTGGAAAACTCCGTCGCCACCGCGCTCGCCCTCGGCGCGCTGATCCTGATCTTCGGTCCGGTGTCCGGCGCCCATTTCAACCCCGTCATCTCCGCCGCGGACTGGTTCCTCGGCCGCCGCAACCGCACCGGGCTGGCCGCGCGCCAACTCGGCGGGTACGCGCTCGCCCAGATCGCCGGCGCGGTCGCCGGGTCGGTGCTGGCGAACCTCATGTTCGCGCTCCCCGCCGTGCACTGGTCCGCCAAGCACCGGGACGGTGGCCACCTCTGGCTCGGCGAGGTCGTCGCCACCGCCGGACTGGTCCTGCTCGTCTTCGCCCTGGCCCGCGCCGGACGCACCGCGGCCGCGCCGGCCGCAGTGGGCGCGTACATCGGCGCCGCCTACTGGTTCACCAGTTCCACCAGCTTCGCCAATCCCGCCGTCACCATCGGCCGGGCCTTCACCGACACCTTCGCCGGCATCGCACCGGCATCCGTACCCGGCTTCCTCGTCGCCCAGCTCGCCGGGCTCGGCTGCGGAGCCGGATTGCTGCTGGCCCTGTACCCGCACTCCGGAAGTACCGCCAAGGACGTGGTGGTACCGTCCACTGTGGAGGAACTGCGATGAGTGACAAGCCCAGCGTGCTGTTCGTCTGCGTACACAACGCGGGTCGCTCGCAGATGGCCGCCGGTTGGCTGCGCCATCTGGCCGGCGATACGGTCGAGGTCCGCTCCGCCGGCAGCGAGCCCGCCGACCGCGTCAACCCCACCGCCGTCGAAGCGATGCGGGAGGTGGGCATCGACATCGCCGCCGAGCAACCCAAGAGGCTCGACTACGCCACCGCGCAGGCAAGCGACGTCGTCGTCACCATGGGCTGCGGCGACGCCTGCCCCGTCTTCCCGGGCAAGCGGTATGAAGACTGGCCACTCACCGACCCGGCCGGCCAGCCCATCGAGATCGTCCGCACCGTACGCGACGACATCCGCGGCCGGATCGAGGCACTGCTCGCCGGCCTGGTACCGCCGGGCGCGGCCTGACCGGTACCGCCGGCTCTCCGGTCGGCTAAACCAGCGCGGTGAAGAAGTCCGCAAAGGACCTGCCGGCCGAGGCGAGCCAGGAAATCATGCGATGCCCGACGTTCGCGGCGCCTACGGGATTGTGGACGATGAAGATCACCAACACGATGAGGACCGCCCAAGGAACGAGCTTTTTCAATGCGACCCCCTCTGCGGATGAGCCTTCGACAGCGAGAACATCGACTAACAACAGTTAAAGTGAACTCCCGCCGCTTCGCAAGTTTTGCCGCCGAGCAAACAACAAAACGGCAGGCTCGAACACGAAGTGAATTCTTTTTCGCCGATGGTGTTTAGCGGCTGCGCGTGGCGGATCTGGTTTCAACTGTCCACGATGGACCGCTGCGCGATGAGCCCGACGAACAGCTCGTGCGCGGCGTCGACCTGCGCCCGGGGCGCGCCGGCGAGCAGGTCGAGCAGCAGTCCGCGGGCGACCGCCACGGCGAGGCGCATGGCGGCCGCGTCGGCGGTACGGCCCAGCCGCTCGGCGACGGCCGCCCCCTCGTCCAGCCACGCGCGGGTCAGGCCGCGCATCAGCTCGCGGGTCGCCGGCTCGCCCCGGCTGGCCAGCGCGACGACCTCGAAGAACAGCCGTACGAACGGCCGCAGCTCGCGGCCGGCCAGCCGCTTCCACAGCGCCCGCATGGCGTCCGTTGTGGTCGGCGCCGCCGCCATCAGCTCCGCCATCGCGGCGCGCTGCCGGGCCTCGATGGCTCCGACAATCGCGACGAGGAGCCCCTCGCGCGAGCCGAAGTGGTACAGCAGCATGCGGTGACTGGTACCCGCGCCGGCCGCGATCGCGCGGAGGCTGCGGTCGGCGATGCCCTCCCGCGCCGCGTACCCGAGGACCCGGCCGAGCAGCGCCTCCCGGGAGTCCGACTCAGCCGGCACGGCTCACGCCTCCGGCCGGGCGCGCGCCTCGCTCGCGTTGCACAACCCGGTCGCCTCCATCGCCATGAACCGGCGGATCCGGCGCGCCAGCAGGGTGCCGAACACGCCAGCGAGGAGGCCCGACTGTTCGAAGTGGAGGGTGATCCGGGTACCGCCGCCCGGCTGCGCGTCGAGCCCGTGGAAGCCGACGCTGCGGACACCGGGTGACTCGGTTTCCCACAGGAACGACTCGCCCTCGCGCACCTGCGTCACCCGCCACACCGCGGGCGCCAGGCCGGGCTGCCGCAACCGGAAGCGGGCGCCCGGTCGCAGTTGTCCGCCATCGAGCGGCTGCACCGACCGCATCGAGGCGGTCCACCGCGGCCACGTCGTGACATCGCTCAACGCCGCCCAGCACGCCGCCTGGTCGGCGGTGGAGACGGCGGTCTGCTCGAACCTCATGTACCAAATGGTACAGGGCCGGAATACGGGAGCCCAGCGCAACCTTGCACAGAGCGCAACCTTGCACAGAGCAAGGAACGGAAGAAAGGTGAAAGGCTGTGTCGGTTTCCGCTCACGAGGTTCCGACCGACGTGTACCGCCGCGGAGACCACTACGTCGTGCATTGCGACCTGCCGGGGATCGATCCCGGCTCGCTGGATGTGCGCGCGCGTGGCAACGAGGTGACGATCCGCGGGTACCGCACCGGGCACGGTACGGAGAGTGCCGGCTGGCTGACCCGGGAACGGTCCACCGGCCCGATCAGCCGGCGGGTGCGCCTGTCCGGGCCGGTACAGGGCCGGAACATCACGGCCACGTACGCCGACGGTGTCCTCACGCTGACCGTGCCGGCCGCGCCGGCCGGCGCGCGCCAGACCGGGGAGCGCGCCCCACTGGTACACGTGCTGCACGGGGCTGCGGCCTGACAGACAGAACTACGACGGCCGCCAGCGGGCCCGCGCCGTCCCCACGGTGTCGTGGCAGGGCAGCCCCATCAGCCGGGCGGCCGCGCGGACCGGGCTGCGCGGGTCGAGCACGACCACCGCCGCGGCGCGGCCGAGCAACTCGTCGAGGGCGGCGAAGCCGGCGCTGTCGACGAAGTCCGTACCGCTGAGATCGAGGATGAGCGGGCGCCGTCCAGGTACCTCGTCGACCGCGGTCACGAAGTCCGCGGCGTTCAGCACGTCGAGCTCGCCGGCGACCGCGACGACCGGTGCGTCGGCGGCGCCCGGCTCCTGGACGGCGAGGGTGAAGGCGGCCGGCGTCATGACAACGCTCCCGAGGCTGGACGGTGGTACTGGATGGTGACGCGGGTACCCCGGGGGGTGCGTACCGTCTCGACCCGATCGGCGACACCGTTGATGAGGGTGAGGCCCCTCCCCCGGTACGCCTCCCGGTGGCTGGCCGCCGAGTCGGAGGACCACTGGCCCGTGTCGCTGATCGTCGCGCGGATGGTGTCCGGCCCGGCGAACACCTCCACGTAGACCTTCTTGCGCGGATCCAGCCCGCTGCCGTGCTCGATCGCGTTGGCCAGCGCCTCGCTGACTCCGAGCATGACACCGTACTGCGTACGGGCGTCGAGGCCGAGATCGGCCAGCCAGTCCCGCAGCCGGTGGCGCAGCGGGGCCGTCTCGCTCAGGTGGGCCGGTACGGTGGCGGAGAAGCTGGTATCTGTGACGCCGGTCGGCCGCATCGCGAGGATCACCACGTCGTCCGTGTATCCGCCGGGCGGGGCCAGCCGCTCCAGCAGGCGCGCGCATGCCTCGTCGACGGGCAGGTCGGCGCAGCCGGCCGCCACCGCGGCCAACCGCGCGAAGCCGGCCTCCAGGGATTCGCGGTGCCGCTCGATCAGCCCGTCCGTATACAGGATCAGCAGGCTGCCCGCGACCAGCTCGGCGTACTCGGGCGGCTCGCCCCGGACGGACCCGAGCGCGGCGAGCGGCGGTACCCGGCCGCCCTCGAGGTAGCGGGTCGTCCCGTCCGGGTTGACCAGCAGCGGGTACGGGTGGCCCGCGCTGGCGTGGTCGAGCCGGCCGGACGCGGGGTCCACGACGGCGTAGGCGAGCGTCGTGCACCGGGCGCCGGGCATGGTAGCCGCATACCGCTGGACCGTCGCCAGCACGTGCTCCGGCTCGGCGGAGGAGAGCGCGGTGGCGGCCACGGCAGCGCGCAGCTTGCCCATCACGGTCGCCGCGTCCAGCCCCTGCCCCACCACGTCGCCCACGCACAGCCCGACGCGGCCGTGGTCGAGCGGGGTCACCAGGTACCAGTCGCCGCCGACCCGCATCGCCTTGGCCGCCGGTTGGTACACGGCCGAGACGACCACGGCGCTGCTGCCGCGGTCCAGGTCGAGCAGGTGGTCCTGGAAGTCGGTGGCGATCCGGTGCTCCCGCTCGGCGGCGCGGATGCGGGCCACCGCGCGACCGGTAGCCGTGGCGAGGCCGGCGACCATGTCGAGCTCGGCCGCGTCGAACTCGCGCGGCTGCGGCCACATCAGGTTCAGCGCGCCGATGACCACGCCCGCGCTGTCCCGCAACGGCTGGACGACGCTGGCCAGTACCTCGTCCGCCAGGTCGTGCACGGCACGCTCGTACTGCCGGTCGAGCCACCGCATGTCCTCGATGACCATGGGCCGGCCGGTACGCGCCACCTCCGCCACCGGTACCGGAGCGTCCAGGGCCACGGTGTAGTACCGGTCCCGCGCCTCCGTTCCGATCGCACCCGTGTAGTGGACGGTCAGGTGCTGCTCGGCCGGGCCGAGCAGGGCGATCGCCACCGCGCTCGCGCCCAGCGACCCGGTCGGCGAGGCGAGCAGGGCGGACAGCGCCGCGGCGACCGAGTCCGAGGTGCCGAGCGCCGCGGTCACGTCGACGAGCGCGGTGTCGCGCCGGGCCTTCGCCGCGTCCTGTTCCCGCTGGGCCCGCTGGCGCGCCCGGGCGGCGAGCCGCGCCCCCACCCTGTCGACCAGCTCCTGCGAGGTGAACGGCTTGCTCAGGTAGTCGTCGGCGCCACTGGCGAAGCCGTCGCCGGCCGCCTCCGAGCCGGCGCGCGCCGAGAGCATGACGACCGGGATCGAGGCGGCCTGCACATCGTCGCGGATCGCGCCGGCCAGCTCGAAGCCGTCCAGGGCCGGCATCATCACGTCGGTCACCACGAGGTCGGGCAGGTGCCGGCGGACCCCCTCCAGCGCGCTCTTGCCGTCGGCGTACAACACCGTGTCCCACCGCTCGGAGAGGATGCGCTGCAGGTACCGGCGCATGTCCGGGTTGTCGTCGGCGATGAGCACCAGGGGGCGTACCCGCTCGCCCGGCCCCGGCAACGCGGGCGGCTCCTCGGTCTCCTGGTCCAGCCACTGCAGGGCCTCGGCGACGTACGCGTTGTCCGGATGCGGTGCGGGCAGCGGGGCGCCGGTCGGGGTGCCCGACACGGCCGGCAGCTCGATGGTGACGGTGGTACCCGCGTCGACCTCACTGTCGATACTGACCGTGCCGCCCTGCAACTCGGCGAGGCTGCGTACCAGCGACAGCCCGATCCCGCTGCCCTCGACGCTGCGCCCGCGGGTGTTGCTCGCCCGGTAGAACCGCTCGAACAGCCGGCCGAGCTCGGCGCGCGGGATGCCGGTACCCGTGTCGGCGACCCGTACCCGGCTGCCACCCGACGGGGTGCGCCGCACCTCGACCCTGATCGAGCCGTGCAGGGTGAACTTGACCGCGTTGGAGAGCAGGTTCAACACGACCGTCTCCCACATCGCCACGTCCACCGCGGCCGGTACCGGCGGGCAGTCCAGCACCAGCTTGATGCCGGCGCGCTCGCACAGCCCCGCGAACGAGGAGGCGATCTGCGCGGTGAGCACGCCGACATCCACGGTGACCAGCGTCGCCCCGGCCCGCCCGGCCTCGATGCGGGAGAACTCCAGCAGCGAGTCGACCAGCCGCAGCAGCCGGGCGGCGTTGCGCCGGGCCATCTCCAGCCGTTCCCGGGTGACCTGCTCGGCGGTGCCGGCGAGCACGTCGTCCAGCGGTCCCATCAACAGCGTCAGCGGGGTGCGGAACTCGTGGCTGACGTTCGTGAGGAACGCGGTCTTGGCGCGGTCCAGTTCGGCGAGCGCGTCGGCGCGGCGGCGCTGCCGCTCGTACGAGTCGGCGGTACCGAACGCCGCGGAGACCTGGTCGGCGAGCAGCCGGCAGAACCCGCGGTACTGGTCGTCCAGCGGGCGGTGCGGGTTGAGCCCGATCACCAGGTACCCGCTGACGGCATCGGGCGCCGGTTCGCCGAGCCCGATCACGAGCGCCTGTTCCGGGCAGTCCTCGGGGAACGCCGAGGACAGCTCGGGTACCGCCGCCGCCAGCTCCGGCACCACGCGGGTCCGGGCTCTGGGTGCGTGCGGCTCCGGCGGCGGCAACAGCCCGGCGAGCGCCTGCGGCAGCAGGTGGGCAACCCGCGGACTCGCGCCGCGCAGCATGGCGTCGCCCCGCTCCCGGTCGTCCACGTACGCCGCGACGAACGGCAGGTCCGGGTGCCCGTCGCCGCAGGCCCGCACCGCCGCGCGCACCGCGTCGTCGACCGTGCGCGTCCCCATCAGCCCGGCCGCGGCCGCGTTCAGGACGTGCAGCCGTCGCTCACCCAGGACCCGGGCAGTGGTCTCGGTCACCGCGCAGAACACGCCGCCGACCCGCCCGTCAGTCTGGATGAGAGGGCCATAACTGAAGGTGAAGTACCGCTCGCACGGCCGGCCCGCCATCATCATCAACATCAGGTCGTCCGACCAGGTCGCCTCGCCGGTCGCCACGACGCCGGCGAGCATCGGCTCGATCTGCTCCCGGATGTCCCACCAGACCTCCAGGCCCGGTGTACCCAGCGCCGCCGGGTGCTTGTCGGCCAGCGCCGGGATGTAGGCGTCGTTGTAGACCAGGAACAGGCTCTCGGGATCCAGCCACAGCACGATCGGGAACCGCGACGTCAGCGCCACGGCGACGCTGGCGCGGATCTCCGGCGGCCAACCGGACACCGGCCCCAACGGGTGCGAATCCCAGTCGAATTCGGCGAAGCGGCGCCCCATCTCGCCGCCCAACGCCACGGCGGCGGCGAGATCGTCTGGTAGCTCACCGCCCAAAGCCTGCCGCACCTCCAGAAACCAACCCGTTCCTAGCGCACGCTAACACCAGCATCGGCGCTGCGCCCACGGCGTATCCGCCGCCACACCCCTTGGCGGGCCCGCAATCGCTGTGTCCACAGTGGACTTCCGATCGGCGGAACCTAGAGGACGACGTCGTCGGGCGGGGGCAGGGTGGTGCCGTCCCGCAGCAGGACCGGGCCGACCGGTACGGGTGCGGCGACCGGCGGTGCGGGCGGCGGGACCGGTACGGGCCCGGGACTCGGGGGCGGCGGCTGTGCGATGGTGGTGCCGAATGCCGGTGGCGGCGGCATGTGCGCCACGCCACCGCGATCCACCAGATCGGCCAGGCTGGTGGCCTGGTCGAGCCGGGGCACCCCGAGCGGGGGCAGGTCGAGCAGGTCCAGCGCGGTCTTCGGGAGGCACGGATGAGAGGACCAGCGGTGGTCGACACCGGGCCGGACCGGGCCACCGAAGATCAGCAGCGGTACCCGCGGCCCGTACGCGAGTTGGATGCCGGCCAGGTCGGTCTCCACGTTCGGGGTGGCCACGTGGTCGTCGTAGCCGCCCCAGTCGTCCCAGGTCAGCAGGAAGACCGTGGAGTTCCACAAGCCCGCTCGCGCGACCGCGTCGACCGCCTGCCACACCGCGTCGTGGCCGAGGGTGACGTCGGCCGGCGGGTGCTCGTCGTACGGTGTGTCGTGCCACACCATCGACAGGTCGGCCAGCACACCGGCCGCGGCGTCGGTACCGAACCGGTCGCTGGCGACGATGTTCGGCGAACCCTTCAGCTGCTGGTAGAAGGCGACGGGGTACCCCGAAGCGCCGGTGTACGCCCGCCAGGTCAGCCCGTGGTCGGCGCAGTGCCCGGGCAGTGACGGCAGGTCCCACACCGGCTGCGGGGCGGTACGCGACGGGTTCGTCAGCGTCGGCGACTGCCCACCGACGATCAGCATGTGATTCGGGGTCGAGTTGGTACCGAACCCGGAACAGTGGTTCTCCACGAGCGCCCCGGCCGCGGCCAGCCAGGCGTAGAACGGCAGCAGCCGGGCGGTGTCGAACTGGCTGTGGCGACCCGTGATCTTTCCGGTCAGCCACCGGTGGTACGCGGCCCGGTCGTGGGGCTGGTCCGCCCGCGGCGGGTTGGCCGCCGTCGGCCACCCGGTCGCGACGTTCGCACCGTACCCGGCGGCGGAGCGTAGGTAGTTGTCGGTGGTGTGGTTCTCCTGTACGAAGACGACCACCCGCACTCGCATCGGAAATGTGATCGCATTCACGATTGCACCGTACCGGCCCCTACCTGCCCGCCACTCCGGCTTCCCGGGCGGTCGCCAGCAAAGTCAGAAACACCACGATCCTGATCCACCTGCAACCGTCTTCGTGGGTCGATTGTCAGTACCTGTGTGTGAGTGAACTACAGCTGAGCTTGGCATTTTGTAGCCGGAGCGCGGGCGCGCATTGATGTGCGTTCGCGGTTGCCGGTCGTTCACACCTCCCCTAAAGCCGCCCGAGACCCGGGCTGCGCCATCCAAGGAGGAACCCGGAGTGAAACTCAGAACAGGGGCGGTGGTGGCCGGTACGGTCGCCTTCGCCGTAGTACTAAGCGGATGTAGCTCGAAGAGTGGGTCGCCCGGCGATTCGACCACGAAGGGGTCGGGGGCGGGCGGCTTCAACGCCGCGAGCACGAAGATCGTGAACCCGTCGGACCACAAGGGTGGCACCCTGAAGCTGGCGGACACGTCTGACTTCGACTCGCTTGACCCGGCGCGTGGGTACTACGCGTTGACGTGGAACTTCGACCGGTATTTCAACCGGACCCTGGTCACCAGCACCCCCGCGGTGGGCAAGGACGCGCTGAAGCTGACCAATGACCTGGCGAGCAGCCAGGACATCAGCTCGGACGGGTTGACCTACACGTACAAGCTGAAGTCCG
>JBPYFB010000609.1:0-4634 GCA_051986465.1 Rugosimonospora sp. | reverse complement strand
TGGGATTCGGCCGGACCGGCACGACATCCCTGAAGCTCGCGCTGGAGCGTCTCGGCGCTGGTCCCTGTTACCACATGTTGGACGTGATGCAGGACCAGGCCCGCGCCCGGGCCTGGTTGGCCGCCGGCCAGAGCCAGCGCCCGGACTGGTCGAGCCTGTTCGCCGGCTTCTCGTCCACAGTGGACTGGCCGGCCGCGGCGTTCTGGCGGGAGTTGCTCGACGCGTACCCGGGGGCGAAGGCGATCCTCACCGTACGCGACCCGCAGCAGTGGTACGACAGCATGGCGAAGACCATCCTGCGGGCGTGGCGGATGCGCCGGGAACGGGCGGGCCAGCCGCCCGCCGAGGGCACCGGTACGGATGCGCCGCGCGTCGTCGACACCAAGGACTTCGGCGACATGATCGAGGTTGTGGTGGAGCGCCGGGTCTTCGACGGTCGGGCCGACGACCGCGAGTACGCCATCGCGCGGTTAGAGCGGCACATCGCCGAGGTCAAGGCGAGTGTGCCGGCCGAACAGCTGCTGGTGTACGAGGTCACCCAGGGGTGGGAGCCGCTCTGCGCGTTCCTGGAGGTGCCCGTGCCCGACGAGCCGTTCCCCTGGGCGAACGACTCCACCGCGTTCATCGAGCGCGCCGGCCTCCGCTAGTCCCGCGCGGGATCGCGGAGACCGATTCAGGCCTTGAGCGTGACCACGATGCGGGCACCACCGCCGGGTGCGTTGCCAGCGGCGGCGGTCCCACCGTGCGCCTCGGCGACCGCCCGGACGATCGCGAGACCCAGACCGGTGCCGGCGGTACCGTTCGGCACCACCGTGCCCGGCGCGAACGGTTCGAACGCGTGCGCCAGCGCGTCCGGCGCGAAGCCCCGCCCGCTGTCCCGCACCGCGATGCGTACCGTCGCACCGTCACGGCAGCCGCTCACCGCGATCGGTGTCGCCGTGCCGCCGTGGCGCAGGGCGTTGTCGATGAGATTGTGTACGGCCTGCCGCACCCGTACCGGATCGACGTGTACCGGATCGTCCGCCGCCGCCACGGTGATCCGGGCACCGCACGCCGTGGCCCGTACCTCGAACGGCGTCGCGGCCTGGCGCAGGAGGTGCCCGAGCGGTACCCACTCGCGCCGCACCGGTACCCGACCGCGGTTGGTACGCGCCAGGACGAGCAGGTCCTCGGCGAGCCGGACGAGCGTGTCGGTCTCGAACGCGGCCGACCGTACCGTGGCCGTCAGCTCCTCCCGGCTGCGCGGCCGGGTCAGCGCGAGGTCCAGCTCGGCCTTGAGTACCGACAGCGGGGTGCGCAGCTCGTGGCTTGCCACGTCGAGGAACTGGTGCTCCCGCTGCATCGCCTCGCGCAGCCGGTCCAGCATCCCGTTGAGCGTCACCGCCAGCCGGGTCAACTCGTCGCCGGTGGCCGGTACCGGCAGCTGTCTGTCCACATCGGACGCGGTGATGGCCGCCGCCTGTACCCGGATCCGCTCCATCGGCCGCAGCGCCGTACCGGCTGCCAGCCAACCGGCGGCCGAGGCGAGCAGCAGCGCCAGCGGGCCACCGATCAGCAGCAGCAGGAGCAGGCGGCCCAGGGCGTCGGTACGGTCGCCGAGGGTGGCGCCGACGACCACCACGAGCCGGTGCCCGGGCGGCCCGGTGGGTACCGCGAGGAGCCGGGCGGGTTCGTCGAGCCCGCGTACCGAACGGGTGTAGAAGGCCGGCGCGTCTGCGGCCCGTACCAGCGACGCGGGCAGCATCGGCGCGGACGCCACCGCGGTTGTGGTGTCCACAATGGAGCCGTTGTCGTCGAGGATCTGGGCGAACGCCTCGTCCTCGTCGATCAGCGTCGGCCGGGCGTCCAGCTCGACCGGTGCCCGCTGGGCGAGCGCCGAGACGACGACGGCGGCTCGGGACCGCAGTCCAAAGTCGACACCGGCGCGCAGGTCCTCGCCCCACCACGCATACAGCAGGCCACCGACGACCGCCAGTACCGCGGCCATGGCGAGCGCGAAGGCCAGAGTCAGCCGCAGCCGCAACGGTATCCGCGGCCACACGGTTACGGCGCCCCGTCGTCGCGCAGCCGGTACCCGACGCCGCGTACCGTCTGCAGGCTGGCCCGCCCGAACGGCCGGTCCACCTTCTGCCGCAGGTACCCCACGTAGACCTCCACGACATTCGAGTCTGCCTCGAATGCGAAGTCCCATACGTGTGCCACGAGCTCCGTCCTGGACACGACCTCCGGCGAGCGTCGCATGAGGAACTCCAGGAGCGCGAACTCCTTTGCGGTCAACGACACGTCGACGTCACCGCGGCACACCGCATGCCGCGCCGGGTCCAGCCTCAGGTCCCCGACCGCGAGCACGGCCGGGCGTTCCCGCGCGCCCCGGCGCATCAAGGCGCGCACCCGGGACAGCAGTTCGGGAAACGCGAAGGGTTTGGTGAGGTAGTCGTCGGCGCCCAGGTCCAGTCCGCGTACCCGGTCACTGACCGCGTCCCGGGCGGTCAGCAACAGGATCGGCGCCCACCGGCCGGCCGCCCGCAGCTCGCGGACGACCTCAAAGCCATCCCGCCCCGGAAGCAGGACATCCAGCAGAATCGCGTCGTAGTCGTTGTCCTGGGCGTACCATGTGCCCTCCTCGCCGTCGCCCGCCACGTCCACGGCGAAGCCGTTTTCGCAAAGGCCGCGGCGCAGGACGTTGGCCATCCGGTCCTCGTCCTCGACCACCAGCACGCGCATCCGGTAACCTCCCACCCCTCCCCGGGCAGAGCGTAATGCCGATGTGCGGTGATCGCCGGTCGCTTTCTCATTCTCCTCTTATGCGTGTCGGCCGATTATGCCTGTCGGTCGCGGCTACGGACCAAACCGGGCCGTTCTGACAGGAGGAACCCAGATGCGAGCACGTATCATCGGCGGCACGCTGGTCGGCCTTGCGGCCGCCACGGCGCTCACCACCGCATGTAGCAGTCCACACGCGCCGAAGACGGTGGCGGCGGCGCACTCCAGCGCCCCCGCCAAGCCCTCAGCGGCCGCTGCCAGCCCGTCGGCAGCCGCCGGCAACGCCATGCCGGCCGCCGCCAGCTACACCGCCGAGATCACCAACGCGTGGTATCCGCTCAAGGCGGGAACGACATTCGTGTACGAGGGCACCAAGGACGGCAAGAAGGCGGTGGACCAGAACACGGTGACCAGCCAGGTGCAGACCATCAACGGCGTACCCTGCCGCGTGATACTCGACAAGCTGTACCTCAACGGGCGGCTCGAAGAGACCACAAAGGACTATTACACGCAGGACAACGCCGGCAACGTCTGGTACTTCGGCGAGGACACAGTGGAGCTCGACGCGGCCGGAAACGTCGTGGGTACCGAGGGCACCTGGCACGCCGGAGAAGCCGGTGCCCGCCCGGGTATCTTCATGCCCGCGCAGCCGACCGTCGGACAGGCCGGGCGCCAGGAGTACTACCCGGGCCACGCCGAGGACCAGTTCCAGGTTCTCGACACGGCCGCGTCGGTCAAGGTGCCGTACCGGTCTTTCACCGGAGCCTTACTGACAAAGGAGTGGACCCCGCTGGAGCCCGACGTGCTCGACCACAAGTACTACGCGCAAGGCGTCGGCATGGTGAAGGAGATGAGCGTCAAGGGCCCGGTGGAGGAGCTACACCTCGTGTCGATCCATACCGCCTGAAGGGATGACGTTGTCGCCTGTCCCGCCCGCAGGGCAGGACAGGACGACCACGTCGCGATGGAGCTGTACCCTTTCACACCTCACTCGGCCGTGTGCTTCTCCGGACGTCCAGCCTGTTCCCAGTGGGTGTGGAAGACGCCGTCGCGATCGGTGCGCCGGTACGTGTGCGCGCCGAAGAAGTCGCGCTGACCCTGGATGAGCGCGGCCGGCAGGCGCTCGGCGCGGATGGTGTCGTAGTAAGACAGGGCGGCCGAGAAGGCGGGGATCGCGATGCCGCGCCGGGCCGCTCCGGCGACGATCTCGCGCCATGGCACCTGTGCCCAGGTGATCTCCTCGGCGAACTCGGGCTCGGCCAACAGGCTGACCATCTCCCGGTCGGCGGCGTGGGCGGCGCGGATCCGGTCGAGGAACGCGGCCCGGATGATGCAGCCGCCGCGCCAGATCTGTGCCACGGCGCCCAGGTCGATGTCCCAGCCGTACTCGGCGGCAGCGTCGCGGATCATCGCCCAGCCCTGGTCGTACGCGATGATCTTTGAGGCGTACAGCGCCTGCTCCACCTGCCGGGCGTACCGCTCGGCCTCGTGCGGTGCGAGCGGAATGGGGGTGCCACCGGGCAGGCCGCGGTATGCGGCGCGCAGCCGGGACTGGGCGGAGGCGGCGCGTGCGAAGGTGGCCTGGGCGATGGCGGTGACCGGCGTACCGAGATCCAGCGCGGTCTGTACGGTCCACCGTCCGGTGCCCTTCTGGCCCGCGGCGTCGGCGACGATATCGACGAATGGCTGTCCCGTGGCGGCGTCGGTGTGCGCCAGGACCTCCGCGGTGATTTCCATCAGGTAGGAGTTGAGGCGCCCGGCGTTCCAGGTGCGGAAGGCGCCGGCGATCTGGGCGGGTGTGTACCCGGCGACCTGGCGCAGCAGGTCGTACGCCTCGGCGATGAGCTGCATGTCGGCGTATTCGATCCCGT
>JBPYFB010000608.1:0-3266 GCA_051986465.1 Rugosimonospora sp. | reverse complement strand
GGCGGACTGTGTGGTCTGTCCGTGGCACGGCAGCACGTTCCGGTTGGACGACGGCAGCGTCGTGGAGGGCCCGGCGGCCACCGCCCAGCCGATGCTGCGCACCCGCGTGGTCGACGGCCGGGTCCAGGCCGCCCTCCCCTGAGTATCCGTTTCCCGAGGTTCGTGGCGTCCGTGTAACGATGGTCGGCGTGACCGACATGCCTGCCCTCGCCAGTGTCCGCGCGCGAAGCTTCGGCGCCGCCGCCGCGGACTACGACAGGTACCGGCCGCGGTACCCGGACCAGCTCGTCGACGACGTCGTCGCGATGGTGCCCGGCCGGCGGGTACTCGAGGTGGGTGCAGGTACCGGCATCGCGACCGCCGCGTTCGCGGCCCGTGGCATGGCGATGACCTGTGTCGAGCCGGATGCGCAGATGGCGGCGATGCTGTCGACCAAGCTCGCCGGCAACGCTGACTTTCGGGTGGACGTGGCCGCGTTCGAGGACTGGTCGGCGGCCCGGCCGGCGGGCGCGCCCGGCTTCGACGGCCTGATCAGCGCGCAGGCGTGGCACTGGACCGATCCGAAGACGCGCTGGGCGGACGCGGCCCGGGCGGTACGCGGCGGTGGCGTGATAGCGCTGTTCTGGAACGCGGACCGCCACGCCGATCCGCGGGTCGCGGACGCGTACACGGCGGCGTACGACCGCCGCGGCATCGAGGTGCGCGCGGTGCTCGACCCCTCACCGGACGATGACGAGAGCAAACCTCCCGAGAGCTGGCCCGGGACCCACGCGGAGGCGGAGCTGTACTTCACCGATCTGCGCACGCACCGGTACCACTGGGCGCGCCGGATGGCGGTCGTGGACTACGTGGCGCGTGTCAACACCACGTCGCCGCACCTGATCCTGCCGCAGGAGGTGCGCGACGACATGTCGGCCGAACTGGTCGCGACGCTGACCCGGTACGGCGACGACGTCGAACTGGCCATGCACACCGATCTCGCCGTGGCGGTCCGCCGCCCCGACTGAGGTGTTGACCGGACACGGATAGCTGCACGGAATCTTCACAGGATCCGGAGCGCATGCGCGATCTGGCGCACTATCGTTGCGCCGGTGACGCAACCCCTTCGCCGGGCCGCCTATCGGCTGTACGCCCGCCATCTCCGCGCCGGCCTGAGTGCCGACACACTGCCCCGGCACGTGGCCGTCGTGATGGACGGCAATCGGCGCTGGGCCCGGCAGATGGGCTTCGACGATCCGAAGATCGGTCACCGGTACGGCGCGGAGCACGTGGACGAGGTGCTCGGGTGGTGTGCCGAGCTGGGCATCGAGAATGTCACCGTCTTCGTCGCGTCCATCGACAACCTTCGCAAGCGCGATTCCGACGAGGTCGACAACCTCATGCGGATGATCGAGGACGTCGTCGCGGAGCGGCTCGCCCGGCCGACCGCCGTCTGGCGGCTGCACGTCGCCGGGCAGTTGGACGTGCTGCCCGACTCGACCCGCAACGCCTTGAAGCTGGCCGAGGAGGCGAGCCGCGACCGCGACACGCGCTTTCATTTCACCGTGGCCATCGGCTACGACGGCCGTGAGGAGATTGTCAACGCGGTCCGGTCGCTGCTCGCCGCGCAGGCCCGCTCGGGCGCGACGGTCGAGGACGTCGCGGAGCGGTTGACCACCGACGCGATCGCCGAGCATCTGTTCACCTCCGGCAGGCCCGACCCGGACCTGGTCATCCGCACGAGCGGCGAGCGCCGCACGTCCGGGTTCCTGCTCTGGCAGTCGGCCAACGCGGAACTCTACTTCTGCGATGTCTACTGGCCGGGTTTCCGGAAGATCGACTTCCTCCGGGCGCTGCGCTCCTACGCCGCCCGCGCGCGCGGCCGCGTCTACCGGAGGTAGGCGAGGTCCGTCGGGACGGGACCGTTCTCGCCGTACGCCGCCGGCCGGAAGCCTTTGACGATCAGCCAGCTGCCGAGTGCGACCTCGAACAGTCCACCGGGGATGGACAGCGCCGTGCCGACGGCGCGCCCGGACAGCTCGGCGATGTTGCCGGACATGAGGATGGCGTAGCCGGCCGCCCCACCAGGCCAGGTATCGAGGGATCAGTCCGCTGGACGGGTCGTAGCGTTGGACGGGTGGTCGGTCAGCGGGCGACGGACGGGGCGAGCATCGCGGCGCCGACGATGCCGGCCTCGTTCTGCAGGGCCGCCGGCACCACCTCAGTGTCCACAGTGAACTGTGGAAAGAACTTCTCCGCCTTCTTGCTCGCTCCGCCGCCCACGATGATGAGGTCCGGCCAGAACAGCCGCTGGATCAGCCCGAGGTACTGGTTGACGCGTTCCCCGAACTCCTCCCACGACAGGTCCTCGCGCTCCCGTACGGACTCCGCCGCCCAGTGCTCCGCGTCGCCGTGGTGCAGGTGCAGGTGACCCAGTTCGGTGTTGGGTACCAACGCTCCGTCGACGAACAGCGCGCTACCGATCCCCGTACCCAGTGTGATCATCATGACCACGCCCGAGCGGCCCGCGCCCGCGCCGAACTTGATCTCCGCGATGCCGGCCGCGTCGGCGTCGTTGACGACGGCGACCGGTCGACCGGTCGCCTTCCCGAACAGCTCGACCGCGTCGAGGTCGAGCCATTTCTTGTCGATGTTCGCGGCGGTACGGATGACGCCGCCCGTCACCACGCCGGGCATGGTCACGCCGATCGGACCGTCGACCCCGATCTGCTCAAGCAGCGGCACGACGACCTTGGCGACCGCGGACGGGGTGGCCGGATCCGGAGTCAGCAACCGGATCCGCTCGGCGGCCAGGTTACCGGTGGCCAGGTCGACCGGCGCACCCTTGATACCGGTACCCCCGATGTCTATCCCGACGACCGTTCCCGACGACATGGCCTACCTCCTCAGGGCATCGGCGCCCTCAGACATACCCTGCCCCCAACCCTGCCATACCTCGCGCGGCGCCGCGCCCGAGCGACCCGTCAGCCGAAGGTGAACGAGTAGGCCTCCAGGCCCGGCGACAGGGTCACCCGCAGCGTGGCGTGCTCCTGCTTGTCGCGCTGGAACACGGTATAGATGTTGGGTGCGCCCGAGACCGGGTAGGTCGTGGAGACGCCGTCGACCGTGGCCACCACCGTGCCAGTGCCGCCAATGTCCAGGTACACGTCGTCCGCGGTGAAGTTCAGCACAATGGCGCTGTCGGCGCGTGCGGTCAGTGACTCGTCGCTCACGTCCCAGGTTCCGGACAGCGCGAACGCGTCGTCCGGAACGCTGGCCGGCGCGGT
>JBPYFB010000607.1:0-10989 GCA_051986465.1 Rugosimonospora sp. | reverse complement strand
TCGAGAGTGGAGTTCACGAAGCTCTGCGCTTCTGGTCTCCACAGCAGGACGACTTCGCCGGTCGCCCGGTCCAGACAGAAGCGCCCGCCGTAACCGCCGACGCGGCGGCCGAACTGTACGAGGCGCCCTCGCGGTGGCACATCGATCTGCTGAAGGTCCGGTCCCGCCACGAAGTTCGCGCTGTCCTCGCTTCGCCTCAGGAACGTCGCGGGCAGATGGGCATCCGCGAACACCTTCTGCAGGTCGGCGGGCAACTCCTGCCATCCCGGCAACTGGGTGAAGTCGGCCGCATCGGTCGGTGGCATTTCGACATTGAACCATGCCGCCGCTCGACCGAGCTGTCCCACTCCCAGGCCGCGCCACCGTCGGTCTACAATGGACGGTCGTTGGAGTTTTTCGCTACGAGGTCGGTGGCAGCCCAATTGCGGAGAAGACGTTGTCGGGGTCGTACCGCTTCTTGGTCGCGATCAGTCGGGGCGCGTTCGGGCCGTAGGCGTGCCGGATCTGTTCGCCGACGTCGGGTCCGAGTAGGTTCGGGTATCCGCCGGCCAGCGCGTGTGGCCGCAGTTGCCGGTCCGCGTCGGTGACCCACTGGTGGTCGTTGGCGCCGTCGGTGGGCGAGCTGCGCAACCTTCAACATCTAATGGGAGGCGGAAGCCTCCGTAACGCCGGTGCGGTCCCGGTCCCAAGCTGGCGACCGGGACCGCACCCCCCGTTCGGCGCCGCCCTTACTCGGCCCGCAGTGCCGTGGCGATCCGGGACCGGGCCGCCCAGCCGGCTGGTACCAGCGCACCGAGTACCGCGATGACGATTCCCGCACAGCCCAGCAGCGCCAGCGTTTCGGTGTTGTAGACGTTCGTGACCGACGCGGGCAGATCGGTGTTGGCCGCGTCAGCCATCAGCGGCACGATCCGCGCGTGGACGTACACCCCGAGCGGTACGGCGATCCCGCCGGCCAGTACGCCGAGGCCGACCATTGACGCGACCACCATTGCCCGTACCTGTCGAGGGGTCATGCCGAGCGTCTTGAGTACGCCGATCTCGTGTACCCGCTCCCGGGTGTTGAGCACGACGGTGTTGAACACGCCGAGCGTGGCGACCACCGTCAACACCAGGGCCAGCGTGCCGATCAGGCTCATCATGAGCACGATGCCGTCCTCGCTCTCCTCCTGTACCCGGTTCTCCGGCTGCACCTCCTGATCGGCCGCCTGCAGCGCCTGCACGTACCCGTCGATCGCCGTACCTGCCTTGAGCGCCACGTCGTACTCGTCCAGCCGGGTCCGGGTCGTCAGCCCGGCGAGTGCCGACGAGTCGACGACCAACCCCTCACCCTCGCCGCCCAGGTACGCGCCGACAATGGTGAAGCGGCGGCTGCCGCCGTCGGCGGTGACCGTCACCGTGTCGCCGACGTGATGCCCGGTGGTGCGCAACAGGGAAGAAGATGCGATCGCCTGGTCGGCACCCTGGTACCAGTGGCCGGTGATCATCTGCAGGCCGACCCAGGTCGCGTCGCCCTTGTACCAACTGATGTGGAGCTGGTCGCTCGCGCCGACCAGGGTGGCGTCGAGGTTGCCGGCTGCCACATAGTGCGCCGTACCGGGCTGAGCCTTGATGGCGGACTCCGCGGCGGCCGCCATCTCGTCCGGGTTCCGGCCTGGATTGTGCGGGTCGGCGAAGGGCGGGACCGGTACCGCGACCTGGACCGCGTCGGTACGGCTGAACGCCTGCGCCACCCGGTTCAGCGAGCTGGCCAGCCCGATGGCGAAGACCACGGTCACCGCGCCGAGCAGGATCGCCACGACGGTACCGGTGGAGCGCCCCGGGCGGGACAGCGGCGTACCGAGGCCGAAGCTCACCGGTCGCGGCAACCCGGTCGCGGCCAGCCACCGCCGGATCCGGTACCCGTGCCCGGTACGCGGTGCCCGGCCCATGCTGATCGCCTGGGTGGCCGGTAGCTGGCCGGCCCGTATCGCGGGGATTACGGCCGCCACGGCGAGGATCGCCACCACGCCGGCCAGGGCCACCAGGTCCACCCAGAGCGGGATGGTGGCCTGCCGTGACACGTTGTACGCCCGGGAAGCCCGCGCGAGTAACGGCAGGGAGAGCAGGTTGCCCAGGAGTACACCGCCGACCCCGCCGGCGATTCCCGGTACGAGCATCTGCCCGGCGTACACCCCGACCACCTGGCGCGGCGTGAAGCCCAGCGTCTTGCGGATGCCGATCGACCGGTACCCGGCGAGCACCGCGCCGCTGACCACGTTGGCCACCACGAACGCCGCCATCACCAGTCCCAGTACGGCGAAGGCCAGTACGAAGGGGATCAGTGGCGCGGTACCGCGATCGGCGGCCCGCTTCACGGTCAGGTAGGAGGTGGAGCCGAGCAACGCCTTGCTCGGCAGGGAGTTCGTCACGGCGGCCAGGCTCGCGGTGACCGCGGCGGTATCGGCGGCCGAGTCGAAGCGGTACAGCATCTGTAGCCCTGCGTGCGGCTGGCCGTTGCGGATCACGCCGCCGTCCGGGGTGGCGCTTTCCTGCGGTGCCGCCGTTGACGGCGGTACCGCAGGATGCAGGATGCCGGCCTCGGTCGGCCAGATCCACGCGTCGGCCGTAGCGGTGACCGAGTACGCGAAGCCCACCACGGTCAGATTGACGGTGCTGTTCCCCGCGGTCAGCGTCACCGTGGTGCCGAGCCGGGCGAACGGGGCCCACTGCCGGCGCGCCAGCACGATCTGGCCGGTGCCGGTCAACCAGTGTCCACTGTCGAGGGTCAGCCGGTCGACCGGGCCCGTCCGGTCCTGCCGGCCAGCCACGGTTATCGCGCCGAACATGTGCATCTGGTTCGAGGACAGCTCGGCGGCGACCGTCTCAAATGGACCGACCGCCGCCCGTACCCCAGCGGCATGCGCGGTGGCCGCGAGTGCCGTCTTGTCGGTGACCGCCGGATCGAACTGGGCCGCCACGTGCGCGCCGGACTGGTTCGTGAACGCGTGGTCGAACGGCGCGTCGGAGACCGCGAGCAGCCCCAGCCCCAGCACGGCCGTACCGGTGGACAGCAGCGCGACGGCGGTCACCACGATGCTCTGCAGCCGGCGCCGGCGTACCCCGGCCCGGACCGATCCCCAGACCGCGCTCACCGCAGCGCCCCAGCCTCGACCCGGCCGTCCCGCAGCGTGATCAGCCGGGTCGCGCAGTGCCGAGCCATCTCCGGGTCGTGGGTCACCACCACCAGGGTCTGCCCGGACCGGTTCAACTCGCGCAGCAACTCGGCCACCTGCTCGCCGGTGCGCGCGTCCACCGCGCCGGTCGGCTCGTCGGCCAGCAGCAGCGCCGGCCTGTTCATCAGCGCCCGGGCCACCGCGACCCGTTGCCGTTGCCCGCCGGAGAGCCGGGCCGGGTAGGCGTTGGCCTTGTCCGCGATGCCGAGCGACTCCAGCAGTTCGGCCGCCCGGGCCCGGGCCGCCTGCTTGGACCCGCCGGCCAGTTGCGCGGGCAGCAGTACGTTGTCCCGCACCGTCAGATCGTCGAGGAGGTGGAAGAACTGGAAGATGACGCCGACCCGGGTACGCCGGAACTTCGCGAGGCCGGTCTCGGACAGCCGGCCCAGGTTCACCCCGGCCACCTCGACCTCCCCGCCATCGGCCCGGTCGACACCGGCGATGAGATTGAGCATGGTGGACTTTCCACTGCCCGAGGGACCCATCACGGCCACCGCCTCGCCGGCCGTCACCGTTACGTCCACGTGGTCCAGCGCCGCCGGCCCGGCCGACTCGTAGCGGCGGGTGGCACCGCGCAGGCTCACTACTGTCTGGTTCGTCATGGGCGGTCACGCTACGAAGGTTGCGGCCGTGGGGCGTCCGGCCGAATGAGGATTTCCGGTACGCCATCGGGCGGGCCATCAACCGAGCGAGGTAGCCGCGTCGATCGCGCGATGGACGCGGGTACGCGAACCACCCGACACAATGGGGTGGTGTACGCGTGGTTGCGCCGGCCCGTGCCGGGACTGCGGGTGGCCCGGGGCGACCTGCTGCTCGCGCTCGCCCTCTCGCTGGCCACGCTGTGGCTGGCCGAGGCTCAGGTCGGCGATACCCAGGACCAGCAGCACGTGTTCCCGTTGCATGTCCAGGACGTAGCCACCCCCACCGCGCCACCCGGGGCGCAGATGGTGGTCACCGACGAACACCACCCGGGTCACCTGCTGCCCGCGCTGAACCTGTTCGTCACGCTGCCGCTCGCGGTACGCCGGCTGTGGCCGCTGGCCGTGTTCCTGGTGCAGATCGCCGGGGTCTTCGCGGCCGGCAGCACGGTCACCGTACTCAGTCTGGTGGCGCTGCTGATCGGGGCGGCGACCATGGCCGCCACCGCCCGCCGGCCGGTGCTCGCGCTGGGCATCCTCACCGTCGTGTCGGCCGCCCTCGCGGGTTCGTTCGCCCGGAGCACACCGAACATCCCCAGCAGCTTCGCGCCGTTCGCCCTGCTGCTGCCGGTCGGCCTGGCCGGCATCACGCTGCGCGCCACCCGGCTGCGCGCGGAGGCGTACCAGGAACGGGCCGAGGTGCTGGCGCGCGAGCAGGATCAGGCCACCCGGGCCGCGGTGGCCAAGGAACGCGCCCGTATCGCCCGCGAGCTGCACGACGTGGTCAGCCACCACGTCAGCGTGATGACCATCCAGGCCGGCGCCGCCGCCAAGGTGCTGGACGTCGACCCGACCCTTGCCCGGGGCGCGATGACCGCGGTCGAGTCCAGCGGCCGGGAGGCGATGGGCGAACTGCGCCAGTTGCTCGGGGTACTCAGCCCGTCGGCGGCCGAGGGCGGCGGCACCCGTTGGGATGGCGCTCTGGACGCGGGCGAGCCGCTCGCGCCGCAGCCGGGGTTGGCGCAGATACCCGGTCTGGTGGAGTCGGTACGCGCCGCCGGGCAGCCGGTACGGGTGAGCGTGCCGGACGGGTTGGTGTTGCCGGTCGCGATCGGGCTGGCCGCGTACCGGGTGGTGCAGGAGGCGCTGACCAACGCGCTGCGGTACGCCCCGGGTGCGAGTACCTCGGTGACGGTCGAGGCGGATGGCGACGATCTCGTGGTGGACGTGTCCAACGAGGCGCCCCAGTCGCCATCCGCCGGCGGTACGGGTAGCGGCTCGGGGCTGCTGGGGCTGGCCGAGCGGGTCCGGCTCTACGGCGGTACCTTCGCGGCTCGCCGCATGGTGGGTGGCGGGTTCGTGGTGCACGCCCGGATGCCACTGGTACAGGATGTCGCCCTGTGAATGAGCCGAGAGTGCTGATCGTCGACGACCAGGCGCTGGTGCGTACCGGATTCACCATGATCCTCACGGCGGCGGGCATCGAGGTGGTGGGCGAGGCGGCCGACGGCGACGCGGCCGTGGCCGCGGCTCGGCGGCTGCGTCCGGATGTCATATTGATGGATATCCGCATGCCCGGAGTCGACGGCCTGGCCGCCACCCGGAAGATTCTGGCCAACCATCCGGTCACCGAAGACGGCGATCCGGTACGGGTCATCGTGTTGACCACCTTCGATCTCGATCAGTACGTGTACGCCGCCCTGGCCAACGGCGCCAGTGGCTTCCTGCTCAAGGACGTGACGCCCGACCACCTGGTGGCCTCGGTGCGCCTGGTACGCACCGGTGACGCCCTGCTCGCGCCGACCATCACCCGGCGGCTCGTGGAGCGTTTCGCGGCGCCCGATCCGACGAATCGGGATCTGGAAGTCCTTACAAATCGAGAACGCGAAGTATTGACCCTGCTGGCGCGTGGGCGGAGCAATCCGGAACTCGCCGCCGACCTGCAACTGAGCGAAGCGACGGTAAAGACCCACGTCACCCGCATTCTCACCAAACTTGGCCTGCGGGACCGGGTACAGGCGGTGGTGCTCGCCTATGAGACCGGACTGGTCCGGCCGGGGCGCACCTAGGGCGGGCCGAGGGCATCGAACGGGTGCCACGCTGTTGACATCGCAATATTTGCGTCGTTGATTCAGAGCATGGGAGACAAATCGTCTGCTCGGCGTGCCGGCAGTACCCGGCGCGCATTCCTCTCCACATCGGCGATCGCGGCGGCGGGCATCCCAGCAGCGGGCATCCCCTTGCTCGCCGACGCCGAGTCGGCGGCCGCCGCCAGCCCGCTACCCGGGCCGAAACCGGACGTGGGCCTGCGCGACATGCTGAAGCATGTCGACCCCAGGCGCATGGAGGCGACCATTCAACGGCTTGTCTCGTTCGGCACCAGGCACACCTCCTCCAGCCAGGACGACCCGGTGCGCGGCATCGGGGCGGCCACCAACTGGGTGTACGGCCAGATGCAAGAGATCGCGGCCACCTCGAACGGCGCGATGACCGTACAAAGGCAGTCGTTTGTCCAGCCGGTCTCCAACCGCATCCCGGTACCGACCACGATCACCAACGTCATCGCCACGATTACGGGTACCGCGTCCCCGCAGCGGTACTACGTCGTGACCGGTCACCTGGACTCGCGCGTGACCGACGTGCTGGACTTCACCAGTGACGCCCCCGGCGCCGACGACGACGGCTCCGGCGTCGCGGTCGTACTCGAACTGGCCCGGCTGTTCGCCACCGGTCCCCGGTTCCCCGGCACCTTGGTGTTCGCCACCGTCGCCGGAGAGGAGCAGGGCCTGTACGGCTCGGCCTTCATGGCGGCGCAGATGGCGGCGGCCGGCGCGGACGTACAGGGCATGTTCAGCAATGACATCGTCGGTGCCTCGCAGGCCTGGGACGGTACGAAGCCCGACCCGTACACCCTGCGGCTGTTCGTCGAGGGCATCCCGACCGCCGCGACCAGCGCGCAGATCTCGCTCATGCAGTCGGTGGGTGGTGAGAACGACGGCGCGACCCACCAACTCGCCCGCTTCGTCACCCAGTCGGCACCCTTCGACCTGACCGGCATCAACGTGCGGGTCGTCTGGCGGCGCGACCGCTACCTGCGCGGCAGCGACCACCTGTCATTCCAGCAGCACGGCTACCCGGCGGCCCGGTTCACCGAGCCGCGGGAGAACTTCAACCACGAGCACCAGAACGTTCAGGTGACGGACGGCGTCCAGTTCGGCGATCTGATCGACTTTGTCGACTTCGACTACATGGCACGGGTGGCGAAGGTGAACGCCGCCGCCCTGTGGTCCCTGGCCACCGCGCCCGGTACCCCGAAGAACGTCAAGATCCACACGACGCCGCCGGGGACCCTGTCCGGCACCAACATCACGACGCTGACCTGGGACCCGGGCCCGGAGTCCGACCTGGTCGGCTACGAGGTCGTGCTCCGCGAAACGACCGCCGCCGACTGGACGAGCGCCATCGACGTCGGCGACGTGACAACCGTCGACCTGGACATCTCCAAGGACAACGTCCAGATGGGCATCCGCGCCGTCAACTCCGCGGGTCACCGCAGCCCGGTCGCCTTCCCCACGACAGCCGCCTAGCCTGCCCGGTGAACCGAGGACGGCCGAACCGACCGAGTGTTGGTTCGGCCGTCCGGCACATCCCGAGACACCACCGGGCCATGGACGGCCATGCATCAACAAGGATGGCAGTGTGAAGCTGGCCGCGTTGGAGCCCGAACTCGAGGCGGCGCCGGGAACCATATCGGTATGGTGTGGGCCGCTCGACGGTCCGCCGGCGTACGCCCGTCTCGCCGATACCACCCACTACGCCGCGAGCACCATGAAGGTGGCCGTCCTCGCCGCGCTCTACCGGGCCGACGAGGCCGGCGCACTCGCCCTCGACACGCCGGTACCGGTGCACAGCGACTTCGCGTCGGCGGCGCCCGGGGCACCGAGGTTCAACTGCACTCGCGACTACGACAGCGATAGCGAGGTGTGGGACCGGCTGGGCGAGACGGTGCCGCTGCGCTGGCTCGCCCGCCGCATGATCGTCCGGTCCGGCAATCTCGCCACCAACCTCGTACTGTCCTATGTGGGGTTTCCGGCGGTGGCCGAGGTGTGGCGGCTCGCCGGTGCCCGGCACAGCATGACCGGCCGCGGCATCATGGACCAGGCAGCCCAGGAGTACGGCATCAGCAACCTGGTCACCGCCGCGGATCTGGCCGCCCTGCTGGGCGCGATCGCGACCGGGAGGCTGGCCGGCCCGGATACCTGCCGAGCGATGCTCGACGTACTGCTGGCCCAGGAGCACCAGGACGACCTCGCCGCCGGCCTGCCGCCCGGCACGCGTATCGCCCACAAGAGCGGCTGGGTGCACGGAATACGCCACGGCGCGGGTGTGGTGTTTCCCGCCAACGCCCCGCCGTACGCCCTCGCCGTCTGCGCCACGACGGCGTTGGCCACCGGCCAGAGTCGCGACGATCCGGCGTGCCGGCTGCTCGCCCGGATCGCGGCGGCGAGCTGGGCGGATTTCGGCGGCGAGACGGGCGGTACGCCATGACGATCAGCGAGGTACGCACCCACCGGGTGAGCGCGCCGATGCACACGCCTTTCGTCACGGCGCTGCGTCGAGCGACCACAGTGGACACTCTGGTGGTGGAGGTGGCCGACGCGGACGGCCGCCGCGGCTTCGGGGAGGCGCCCGAGGTGTGGCGGGTGACCGGCGCGTCGGTCGCCGGTGCCGAGGCGTGCGTACACGGGCACCTCGGGCCGGCCCTGCTGGGCAGGGATCCGGACGACCTGCTCACCCGCTGCCGCGAGGTGCGGCGCGCGGTGGCCGGCAACGAGGCGGCGAAGGCGGCGGTCGACGTTGCGCTGCACGACCTGGCCGCGCGCCGGCTGGGCGTACCACTGGTCCGGTTGCTGGGCGGCAGCGAGCTGTCCGTACCCACCGACGTGACGCTGTCCGCCGGCGATGCCGACAGCCTCGCCGCCGCCGCGCGGGACCGCGTCGGCGAGGGTTTCGCGGTGCTGAAGGTCAAGGTGGGCCTGGACGCGGCCGGCGACATCGAGCGGGTACGCGCGGTACGCGACGCGGTCGGGCCGGTACCGCGCATCCGGCTCGACGCCAACCAGGGTTGGACGCCACGCGAGGCGGTTCGGGTGCTGCGCGGTATCGAGGACGCCGGCCTGGACGTGGAACTGGTCGAGCAGCCCGTACCCGGCTGGGATCTGGACGGCCTGGCCTGGGTCAGTGACCGGGTCAACGTGCCGATCCTCGCCGACGAGGCGGTCTTCGGCGTACGCGATCTGGTCGAGGTGATCCGCCGCCGGGCCGCCAGCATGGTGAACGTGAAGCTGGCCAAGTCCGGCGGCCTGGCCGCGGCCCGTACCCTGCTCGATCTCGCCGAGGAGCACGGGATGGGCACCCTCGTCGGGTCCATGATGGAGAGTCCGGTCGGGGTGACCGCGGCAGCCAGCCTGGCCGCCGCGTACGGCACCACGGCGGTCAGCGATCTGGACGCCGCGTGGTGGCTCGCCTCGTCCCCGGTGCGCGGTGGCCTTCGGTACGCGGGTGCGACCGTACTGCTGCCCGATGCGCCGGGCCTGGGCATCGCCGGTCTCGAAGGTAACCTGACATGATCGCCAAGTAGCTTCTGGAGGTGCCGGTGCAGCAGTTGGAGCCGGGTCAGCAGGCGGCGGTACGGGTGGCGGTGGCGACCCTCTGGGCCGGGCCGGACGCGGTACGGCCGGTGGATGCCCCGGCGCTCGGCCCCCGGCCCGACATCCGGGCCTGGGTGACCGGCCTGGACGCCGACCAGAAGCTCGGCGAGGGTGTGCTGAGCCAACTCCTGCTCGGCGAACGGGTGCTGATCGACCGGATCGAAGGCGACTGGGCCCAGGTGGTCGCGCTGGAGCAGCCGGCCGGCGAGCTCGACCCGCGTGGCTACCCCGGTTGGCTGCCCGTGGCACAGCTCGCACCGGCGTCCAATGTGGACACTGAGTGGTGCGTGGTGGGCGCCACCGCCATCTCCCTGCGGGACAGCCCGGACGGTGACGTGGTACTGGCCGGCGTGGTGCTCGGTACCCGACTTCCACTGGCCGGCCCGGCGTACCGCGGCTGGCTGCCGGTACGCCTGCCCGGCGCGCCGGAACCGGCGTGGGCGCTGCTGCGCGACGTACGGCCCGACACCCACGAAGTTCCGGGAGCCGAGCAGGCGCTCCAGGTCGCCGCCCAACTGCTGGACGTCGCGTACGTGTGGGGCGGCGTCTCCGCGTACGGCATCGACTGCTCCGGCCTGGTCCACCTGGCCTGGCGCCGGTACGGGGTGCGGCTGCCGCGCGACGCCAGCGACCAGGCGGCCGCCACCACCCCGGTACCGCTCGGCGAAGAGCGCACTGGCGACTTGTACTTCTTCGCCAGACCGGGGCGCAAGATACACCACGTCGGCTTCGTCGCGGCGCAACCGGCCGACCCGCACCGGCGGCGGATGCTGCACGCCTGTTACCGGCAGCGCCGAGTGGTTGACGAGCTGGTGCAGGGCGAGCGGGCGGCGACCCTCGTCGCCGCCCACCGGGTGCCGGCCACCTGCGCTTAGCGGGTGGACTCGCGGTTGAACAGTCGTTTCGACCAGAGGTATCCGCCCAGGGCGATGGCGGCGCACCAGGCGAGCGCGATCCAGGCATGGTTCCCGATTGGCTTGTCCATCAGCAGACCGCGCAGGGTTTCGATGATCGGTGTGAAGGGTTGGTACTCCGCGAACCAGCGCACCGCGGTCGGCATCGAGTCGGTGGGGACGAATCCGCTGCCGAGGAAGGGCAGCAGGACCAGCGGCATGGGCAGGTTGCTCGCGGCCTCGACGCTCTTGCTCACCTGGCCGAGCGCGACGGACAACCAGACGAGCGCGAAGGTCACCACTACCAGAAAGCCGGCGGCGGCCAGCCACCCGCCCAGCCCGGCGGTGGGCCGGAAGCCGACCAGCAGCGCGACGCCGATGACGATCGCCAGGCTGAACATCGCCTGGATCACGCTGCCCAGGACATGACCGGTCAGTACCGACACGCGAGCGATGTGCATGGTGCGGAACCGGGTGATGATGCCTTCGGCCATGTCCATGGCGATCGAGATCGCGGTCCCCTGCACCGTGG
>JBPYFB010000606.1:0-5085 GCA_051986465.1 Rugosimonospora sp. | reverse complement strand
GCAGCCGCCACCGCGTCCGGCTGGTCCAGCCCGATCGCGAGTGCGGTGAGCCCGTCCAGTGCCTCGCTCGCCGCGGCCAGCCGCCCGGCGACCACCGTCCACGCGGTATCCACTTCGGACAGATGTGCGGTCACGCCGGAGCAGCGCCGCTCCAGTTGCTCCGCGAACTCGCCCAGGCGCAGCCGGGTGCTGGCCTGCGCTGCCCCGGGGCCGTCCAGCGGCATGCCGGCCTGGTCGAGCGCGACCACCGGCTCGCGCAGCAGCCGCTGCACCTCGGCCGCCTCAGCGTCGCCGAGACGCCGCGGCGCGCACAGCTCCCGTACCCGCGTGACAAGCGTGCCGAGTAGTGCGAAGTGCGCCCACAGCAGGTCCACCTCGGGGCGCAGGGCACGGGCGCGGGCCTCGGTGAGCCCGGTGAGCTTGGTGTCGCGCAGCAGCACCAGTCCCGGGTGCCCATCGACCGCGAACATCGCCGCGGCGATCCGGTCGTACGCGGCGCCCAGCCCGGTGAGGATGCCCTCGGCCTCGTCCTTGCGCACGGCGTCAGTCCTGGTACCGGGCCGGCGGCGGGGCGGGCGCCGGCCCGCCCATCCACCGGTTGTAGATGGCGGCCCAGGTGCCGTCGCCGCGCATCCGGTCCAGTACCCCGTTGACGAACCGCACGAAGTCCGGGGCGTTGCGCGCGATGGCGAGGCCGTGCGGCTCGTCGGTGAACCGGTCCCCCACGACCGCGGTGTGCGGATCCTGCTTGGCGAGGCCGGCGAGGATGTTGTCGTCGGTCGAGACCGCGTCGACCTGCCCCTGCTGCAGCATCACCATGCAGTCGGTCCAGTCGTTGACCGACACCGGTATCGGGTGCGACGGCAGCGTCGCGATGGTCTGGATGGACGTGGTACCCGCCGCGGCGCACACCTTCCGGCCGCCCAGATCCTGCGGCCCGTGTACCGGTGAGCCCTTGTTCACCAGGATCTTCTGCCCGGCGTCGAAGTAGTCGGTGCTGAAGTCCACCTGCTGCAGGCGCTCGCAGTTGATGGTCATCGAGTCGGCGACGATATCCACTTTGGACTGTTGAATGAAGGGTATCCGCTGCGCCGAGGTGATCGAGGTGAGCTGGACGCGGTTGGGGTCGCCGAAGATGGCGCGGGCGATCTCCCGGGCGATGTCGATGTCGAAGCCGACGATCTGGCCGGTGGCCGGATCGCGGTAGCCGAACAGATAGGTGTTCTGGTCGACGCCGACGACCAGCCGGCCGTTGTGCGCGATACGCGCCATCGTGGAGCCGGCCGGCATCGCGCCCGGCGCGGGCAGTGCGGCCGGCGGGCGCAGGCTCGCCCGCGGGTCGCAGTGCAGGAGCGGGCCGGCGCTCGCACTGGGCACCACGGCCGGGTCGGCGACGCCGGGCGGGCGCACGGCGAATGGCGAGACGGCCGGCGCCGCGGCGGGCGCGTGCGTAGCGGTGCAGCCGGCGAGCAGCGCGGCGGCTACGACTACGACTACCGGTCCCAGTCGCCTTCTCATGCGTACTCCCTGATCCGCCGCTGCAACCCGATGACCGCACCGGCGAGCGCGAGCGCCGCGAGCACGCCGAAGCCGATACCGGTGCCGGACAGCGCATCGCCGGCCCGCGCGGCGTCCGTGTCGAATGTCGCGCTGGCGCCGCCGATCGCCTTACCCAGGTCGCCGTCGAGGCCGTTGAAGGCGGCGCTCGCACCGGTCTGGTCGCCGGTGCCAACGGCGAGGTTGACCGCGTCGGCATAGCGGCCACCGTCGTCTGCGGCGCGCACATTCTTGTGTACGACCTGCCACGCGGAGGCGCGCGCCATGGCGTCGCGCAGCGCGGCATCGACCGGGCCGGTATCGCCCGGACGGTCCTCGGCTCGGCGGATGGCGTCGGTCAGCCGCGCCATCGACGCGGTGTAGTCGGTCTCGAAGGCGGCACCGTTGCCGTGCGCGACGAGGGTCAGCGCCTCGTCGGCGCGCCCCTGCAGCGCGGCGATACGCGCCTGGGACGCGGCCTGGACCCGGGCCGAGCCGTCGCGGTCACTCGCGTGCAGCGCGCTCGCCGCGCCCGCCCACGCAATCACGAACCAGACCAGCAGCGCGAGGGTGGCCAGGGTGGACCCGGCGAGGCCGATGTTGACGAGGCGGTTGGTGCGCCGCGTCAGGTACATCTGCGCGAGTACGAGACCGGCGAGGCCGAGGACGATCAGGGCCAGGGTCGGCCAGGGCAGGCCGGCGGCCGCGGCGCGGTCGGTGGCGAGCCGGTCGGTGCGCGACCGGTACAGCCGCTCGGCCGCGGGCAGCAGCCGCTCGCGCATGAGGTTTGAGGCTTCGCGCAGGTACGCCGCGCCCAGGGGCAGGTTCATCCGGTTGTACGCGCGGGCCGTGTCCACGAGTCCGGTGTAGACCGGCAGCGCGGCGGCGATCTGGCGTACCGCCTCCTGGTCGCTGTCGCTCGCGCCGGCCGCCTGGGTCAGCGCGGTGCCGGCGGCCGTGACGTCGGACTGGTACCGGTCCCGCAGCGCGGCCGGCTCGACACCGCCGGACAGGAAGGCCGCCGCGGCGGTCGCGTCCGCGTCGGACAGCGACCGGTACAGCTGCTGGGCGGATACCGTGAGCGGACCGCTGCGCAGCCGTATCGAATCGACGAGGCTCGCCCGCCGCACCGTGCCCAGCACGGCGACGACTCCCACGAGCAGCCCGAGCGCGACAACCACAGACGTCACCGCGATGAGCCGGCCCGGCGTGCTACCCGCCCACGTGGACAGGCGCGCCCGGCCGGCGACCTGGCTTGGTGGTACTTGTACTAGTTGGACCACGCCGCCCCCGTCACCGATCTTTCTTGTAACGGTAGCGGGGCGGCTCAAGTCCCAATCTCGACTACCCCATTTAGTTGACTGACGCGAATATCGACGATTATCGTCTGCGCATCTCGGTGATCTCACCCCCGGTCGCCGCGTACCGATACCGCGTCCACGGTGTCGAACTCCCTCCAAGGCGCAACCCGCAGAAGGGACCCTCGATGGCACCTACCCCCGTACCACCCCGCCTGGCCACCCGGACCGGCCTGGCGGCACTCTCCGCCCTGGTGTTGACCCTCGGCCTGCTCTCGTTCGGCAGCACCGCACAGGCCGCCAGCATCAACCCCAACTCCCCCGCCGCCGGCCACCCATACCGGCACGGCGTGGTACCCACCCAAGAAGCGCAAGCCAAGATGCGCCAATCCCAGGCGATCCCGGCCGCAGCCAACGACCTCAACTACGGCGGAGCGGTCGACGGCATCGGCGTCACCACCGGAGCCCCGAAGGTGTATCTGGTGTTCTACGGCTCCCAGTGGGGTACCGCGGGCACCGACGCCAACGGCAACACCACCTTCTCCGGCGACTCCCAGGGCATGGCGCCCCGGCTGCAGCAGCTCTTCAAGGGCATCGGTACCAACGGCGAGCTGTACTCCGGCGTGATGACCCAGTACTGCCAGGGCGTCTCGGCCGGCTCGCAGACCTGCCCGTCCACCGCCGACCACGTCGGGTACCCGACCGGCGGCGCATTCGCCGGCGTGTGGGCCGACACCGGCTCCGCCTCGCCCAGCCAGGCCACCGGCCACCAGTTGGGCGTGGTCGCCGTAGCGGCCGCGTCACACTTCGGTAACACCACGGCCGCGGCGAACCGCAATTCGCAATACGTCATCGTCTCGCCGCACGGTACGTTCCCGGACGGGTTCAACACGGCCAACGGCCAATTCTGTGCGTGGCACGACTGGAACGGTGACACCACGCTCACCGGCGGGGCCGTCAGCTCCTCGGTCGGCGACATCGCGTTCACCAACATGCCTTACGTCACAGACGCCGGCACCAGTTGCGGGCAGAACTTCGTCAACTCCGGCAGCGCCGGTACCCTCGACGGTGTGACCATTGTGGAGGGTCACGAGTACGCCGAGACCATCACCGACCAGAACCCGCCCGGCGGCTGGACCGACTCGTCCGGCGCGGAGAACGCGGACAAGTGCGCGTGGGTGAGTACCGGCGCGGGCGCCTCGGCAAACGTCGCCTTCTCCACCGGTACCTTCGCCATGCAAACCACGTGGTCAAACGACGTGCACGGGTGCCAGATGACCCATGCGATCGTCGGTGGCGGCGGCAGTGGCAACACGGTGACGGTGACCAACCCGGGCAACCAGACCGGTACCGTCGGCACCGCGGTGAGCCTGCACATCACGGCCACCGACTCGTCGTCGACCGCAACACTCACCTACAGCGCGAGCGGGCTGCCCACCGGGCTGTCCATCGGCTCGTCCACCGGCACCATCACCGGTACCCCCAGCGCCGGCGGTACGTTCAGCGTCACGGTGACGGTCACCGACAACACCGGCGCCTCAGGCAATACGTCGTTCACCTGGAGCATCAGCGGTGGCGGTGGCGGCTGCACCAGCGCCGGCCAGAAGATCCTCAACCCGGGCTTCGAATCCGGCTCCGCCTCGTGGTCCGCCACTGCGGGCGTGATCGGACAGAACGGCCCCAGCGAGCCGGCACACTCGGGTAGCTGGAACGCGTGGATGGACGGGTACGGCACCACGCACACTGACACGCTGAGCCAGTCGGTCACCCTGCCGGCCGGCTGCACGTCGTACGTGTTCAGCTTCTACCTGCACATCGACACCTCAGAAACCACAACCGTCACCGCCTACGACAAGCTGACGGTCAAGGTGGGCGGCACCACACTGGCGACATACTCCAACCTCAACAAGGCCAGCGGGTACAGCCTGAAGTCCTTCACCCTCAGCGGCGTCGGCGGCACCACCGTCACCGTCTCCTTCAGCGGCACCGAAGACGTGACGCTGCAAACCTCGTTCGTCGTGGACGACACGGCACTGACCGTGTCCTGACCGCGTGAGCCGGAAGCCGGCCCCGGGGCGTTCGCGTCCCGGGGCCGGCGCCCGTTTGACCGACGCCACGTTTGACCGATGCCACGTTTGACGGCGCCCCTGATGCGGGAACTTTGAGCCCCGTGAGTGAACGGTGGTACGACGAGGCAGTCATCTACTGCGTTGAGGTGGATTCGTTCGCCGACTCCGACGACGACGGTGTC
>JBPYFB010000605.1:0-5026 GCA_051986465.1 Rugosimonospora sp. | reverse complement strand
CGGCCACGCCCACCATCAACACGATCACCCCGATCGTGGCCACCATCCGTCCCACCGGGTCGACCGACAGCAGCGGGATCGCCGGCTACTCGGCCCAGGAGCTGGTCAATGGTGTCTGGACCGAGGTGTTCGACGGCTTTACCAACATCGACGTCGACACCATCTACCTGCGAGACCTATCGCCGGGCACCACCTACACGGTCGCCGTGACCGCGTTCGACAACGCCGGTAACCAGTCGCCGCGCTCCGATCCGCTCACGTTCACCACACCGAGCAGGTCGGCCCCGACCTGCCGGGTACCACAGATCGTCTCCGCGTCAACCTTCCTGGTCCAGGTCTTCGTGGAGAACCTGACCACGGTGTCGATAGGCAACTGGTCGGTGACCTTCACCATGCCGGCCACACAGTTGGTGGTGTACCCGCTTGGCGTCAGCATCTCGCGCAGCGGCGACCGGGCGACCTTCACCGCCGGGGCGTCCGGCGTCACGTCGATCGTTCCCGGCATGACCCTGAACATCGGGGCGGCCCTCAGCAACCCGGCCGGTGCGCCCCTACCGAGCAACTTTGCGTTCAACAGTCCAGCGTTTGGAACGATCTCCTGCGCCGTGAGCTGATATCGGCCGACACGGATCTCGTCACCGCGGTCGGAGTACCCACCCCCGGGGTACCCGACCGCGGTGACGCTGCATTGCGACGTGGTGATGGCGAATCAGTCCCAGCCGTACGTGCTGGAGCTGTCAGCTACCACCGAATGGTGTGAACCCAACGCAACCACCGCGGTGAGGCCGGCAATCGCCATGAGCAAACCGGCGAGCAACAGCGCTGAACGTCCTAGTGCCTTGCGCACGACCCTCTCCTCTCTCCCGAACCGCTGTACCGACAAGGCAATGCTTGCGCACCGCACCACGGAACCTCTACGGCTGCGCTAAGCCTGGCCATGCCATCCAGCTTCGGTCAGTACCTGGGAGGCAGCCGCGCCGGCAGTTGCATCGGATCGCGTTGTTCACGGGGCCGCACCATGACAGCGCAGGTCAAGCCGCCGCCGCCCTGGCGTGTGCCGCGCCAGCGACCGCCGCGCTGCGATGGCACCGCGGGGCGCGATGCCATCAACAGCGGGATAGTCAGGACGTACTGCACGCGAGGCTGTTCAGGCCTGCGGCGGTGAAGCGGAAGCCGGAGGGCAGCGGGGACCCGCTCGGATAGTTCGCGTTGATACCGAAGCTTGTCCCGCCGCCCGGACCGATCTGGGGGTTGTAGGAGACCGGCCCGGCGCTGGCCTGGTCGCCGGTCCGGGTCAGCGTGGTACTGAAGCTGTAGTTGACCGTGTGGGTGGCTGGCATCGTGAAGGTGACCGCCCAGTTGGTCAGCACCATGGCCGCGGTCATGTTCTCCACGGTGACGCTGAGAATGTACTGGCTGCGCAGGTCCTGAATCTGTACCCGGCAGGTCGGCAGCGGCTGGGTGGCCCGGGTGGTGAAGGTGACTGGGTCAGAGGGTACCGATCGGTTGCCGTTGGCGTCGAAGGCGACCACCACCACGGTGTAGCTGGTCGCCGGTGTGAGGCCGTTGAGGTACAGGACGGTGTTGTTGTTTGTGGAGATGTCCGTCCACACGCCGTTGATCTGGCGCTGCGCGACATACCCGGCGACGCGATGGTTGTCGGTCGACGGGTAGTAGTTGATCGCGGCGGCCACCGTGCTGATCGAGGACACCGTCGGGGTACCGGGCTTGGTGGGCGGGACCGAGTCCGGCGGCGGGAGGGTGGTGACGAACGTGTAGCCAGACGGATCGCTGGCGGTCTGGCCGGAGCCGGCGGTGGCGTTGGCAATCAACCGGTACACGTACACGGTGTCGGGGGTCAGCCCGGTGTGCTTGTACGTGGTGGCGCTGGTACGCGCGATGTCGTGGTACACGCCCATCGGCTCGTCGATCACCTGGACGGTGTAGTCCGCGACCGGTCCCGCCGACGGTGTCCAGGAGATGGTGACGCTCGTCTGGGTCAGCGCGGTTACCTGCGGTGTGCCGGGCGGGGGAAGGGCAGTGGCGGCGAGTGCCGGTGCGGCCGGCAACGTCACGGCGGCGGCGAGCGTGCACAGGGCGGCGAGCACGACCATGGCCGACCATCCGGAGGTTCGGGCGACTTTCATCGATGCTCCAAGACAAGAGAGGCGGTCACTGGGTACCAGTGGCGCGCGCATCCGAGGGTCTGTGGGCGATTCTGGCAGGCGGTACGACGAATCCCGGGTACTCCTGGACACGGTTGGACAGCCGGCCGTTACCCGGGCAGATCGATGTCAGTCGCAGTATCCGGGACAGCCGCCGCAGGAGTGACGCAGGCGCAGGCGCCGGCGGTGGCCGGCGCCTGTGCCACTTCAGCCGACGGCGCAGCCGGTGCCGTTGAGGGTGAAGCTCGTCGCTGCGGCGGTATTGCCGGTGGCCGTGGCCTGGAAGCCGATGGTGGTCGAGGCGCCCGCGGCGAGCGTGCCGTTGTAGCTGACGTTCGTGGCCGTGACCTGCCCGCTGGTCGGACTGTAGGCGGCGTTCCACCCGTTGGTGATCGTCTGTCCACTGGGGAGGGTGAATGTCAGGGACCAGCCATTGACCGTCGCGCTGCCGGTGTTGGTGATGGTGATGCTCGACGTCAGCCCGGTGCTCCAGGCGTTGATCACGTCGGACACCCGGCAGGCCGCGCCGGGCGCTTGCGAGGATCGGGGCGCGGACGGCGACGGCGACGTGGACGTGCGGGAGGGCGAGGCACTCGGCGACGCGGATGCCGGCGTGGATGTCAGCATGGGCGAAGGGCTCGACGATGCGGAGGATCCACCGGCGACGCGGTACATGACGACGCCGTGGCCGGGAACGCTGGCGCTGATGGTACCGGTCGTGGTGCTGGTGCCGCCCGTCCACAGGTCGGTCAGGGTGTAGCTGGGAGCGCCGGACTTGCCGATCGCCGCGGCCGTCGTCGCGACGGTGGCCGTACCGGCGTTCTCGTTGAACAACACGACCGACACGTCGCCGTTGGCCAGCGGCTTGGCCAGCACGTCCAACCCGCCCGAGGAGCTGACCTGCCGCCCCTGCCTGCCCAGCGGGTCCTGGTCCACCGCGATGACCGCCTTGTTTCCGAGGATGGACAGCGTGGTGGCGGTGGCATTGACGAGGTTGTCACCCGCGAGCAGGGGCGCGGCCATCTCCGCCCACAGGCTGAACTCGGTAGTGTCCTCGGTGGCCGACATGCCGTTGCCGATCTCGAGCATGTCGGGGTCGTTCCACGCACCCGGCCCCGCGGAGGAGGCCAGGCCCACGTTCTGGTGGAAGATGGACAGCATGCTGGAGTACGACGCGGAGATGTCGCCGGTGGTGCGCCACAGGTTCCCGACGTTCCCGGCCCATGTCCACGGCGAGTTGATGCCCCACTCGCAGATGCTGTAGACGATCGGCCGGCCGGTCGCCGCCAGTGCGTCCCGCATGGCCGAGTACCGGGCGACGTACTGTGCCTCGGTCGTGGAGCCGTTGTTGTTGCAGTTGTCGTACTTCAGGTAGTCGACGCCCCAGGAGGCGAACAGGTTGGCGTCCTGCTGTTCGTGGCCGAGGCTGCCCGGGTACCCGGCGCAGGTGGCGGTGCCGGCGTCCTCGTAGATGCCGAGCTTCAAGCCCTTGCTGTGCACGTACGCCGCGGTACCGGAAATGCCGTCCGGGAACTTGCCGAAGTCCGGCTGCAGGTTGCCGGCCCCGTCCCGGTTGTGCTGCAACCCGCAGTCGTCGATGTTCACGTACTGGTATCCCGCCGCGGCAAGGCCGGCGGACACCAACCGGTCCGCGGTCTGCTTGACCAGGCTCTCCGATACGTTGCAGCCGTAGGCATTCCAATCGTTCCAACCCATCGGCGGCGTCAACGCCAGGCCGTTACCCAGCGCCTGCGCCGGGGCGGCCGCACGCAGTACCAGTACGCCCAGTCCGACAGCGGCCAGCGCCAGCACCAAGATGCCGGGTACCAGCCTCGATCGTTTCGACATGATTCCTCCGAGTCCTATGTGGACAACGCCGTGAACGGGTGACGGGCGGCATCAACGCGTACTCGGCAGCCAGCCGAACTGACCGCGGTGGCCCGCGGTGGATGTCATGCTGACCGAGACCGGTCAGCCGGCGGCGTCCAGCAGCCCGTGCCAGCCACGTCCGTCGATGTTATCGGTAACATCGAGCAGGGCAATGGCGACCGGCGACCCTGCCGCTCGTGCCCCGGTTTCCGGTCAGCAGAGCCAGACGTGAAGGCGACGGTGCTGAAAGTTCCAGATGAGCGGGAGCGTCCTATGTGGACGGCGGCTGGCTGTCCGCGCCCTGGCGCTAGTCGGTAGGAGACAGGATGAGCGTGATCCGGACGCTCACCCACCGCGGCGCTTACCCGTGGCAGGCGCTGTGCTCGGTCAGCTCACAGGAACAAATCGCCACTGCTGGTTAGGCGAACCAGGAGGCGAGCAGGCCTCACCCGCGCGGACCGCTCGGAGGGTCACGCGGAGCAACCGCAGCGCGTTACCACGCACTCCGACGCACACCGCCACCGCTCAATTACTCACCGAGATCGCGGCCGTAGCCAAGCTGCATGTCTCTTGTTATTCGTGGTTGTCTATTTGATGCGGTCTAGATCGGAACGGAGCGTACCAATCGCGCGGCAATCCTTCGATCGTCTCAATCGCACCGAGATTGTCGTTCACCAACCGAAACGATGTAAAGGTCAGCGGATAGTACTCGGCGAGCATCGCATGACCCACGGTGCGGACGACGAGATTGGCCCGCCCATTTTCAACAACATATAGCCGGGCGTTGAACCCAAGTTCATCATCACTGTGCACCTGGACCGAAGAATCACCGATTCTTGAAGTATCCATCTCAAACTTCCAGACAGTCTCCCATCCACCTTCTGCAGATTCTGAAGTCTTGCCCCAGGTCGTCTTCTTGATCTGCGCGGCAGAGTATTCGCCGCTTATGGCTCCAGGATCGTCAGCCATTGCATCTCTCTGTTAAGGGTGGG
>JBPYFB010000604.1:0-7284 GCA_051986465.1 Rugosimonospora sp. | reverse complement strand
GCAATCGCCACTGCGAGCTGGACGCGCTCACAGGCCTCGGCAATATCTACGGGCTACAGGGCCAGTACGAACAGGCCGCCGACCGCCACCAGCAGGCGCTGCGGCTCGCCTGCGCCACTGGCTACCGTGCCGCCGAGCAGAGCGCGTTGACCGGCCTCGGCTACGTCCACCGGATGCGGGGCTGGTACGAGCAGGCCATCGATGTCTATCAACGAGTACTCGACCTCGCCCACCAAAGCGGCAACCGCAACTACCAATTCGAAGCACGGCAGGGCCTCGGCCGCCTACAGCACGCTACTGGCCACCCGGATAGCGCCCTCATCCACCATCAGCAGGCCCTCACACTCGCCACCGAACTGGACCAGCCCGCCGATCAGGCCCGCGCCCACGACGGGCTCGCCCACGCCCACCACGCCCTGCACCAGGACGAACACGCCCGCACACACTGGCAACACTCCCTGGACATCCTGACCCGCCTCGGAATCGACCAAACCGACGACGTAGAAACCACCCCCCTGGCCATCCGCACCCACCTCGCCAACCTCGGCCGCCATCAGATAGCGGGTCCGAAGGAATGAAACGGCGCCAGCGAGTGCCTTCGCGAGATATCGCGCCAGCACCGAAAGCGTTGGAGGTTCGAATCCTCCACCCGAGCGAGACATGCCGCGTGCCGCCCTCGTAGCAGGAGCAACTTTGGATGTACGGCCGCCAAGTATGCCGCCGATAGCTGACAAGAAGGGGGTCGGCCGGCGAGTAACCTCGGTTGGTCGGCAGAACCGGAGGCGATAAGTATGCAGCGACTACGCCTGGTCGTCTCGGTCGGTCTGGCAATGGTCTGTGGCATCCTCTCTGCCGTCATTTGGAACCTCTTGATCCATAGGCGGCCGTGGGTGGGCCGGTTGAGCATGTCGGCGGTGTTCGCACTGATCTTCTTGACTCCGGCCTTCTATCGCGCTCAAGCCGATGCGAGACTCAACCGGTTCATAGCGCGGAGCCGGAGCCTTCTTGGTCTGCCGCACAGGTTGCGTGCACGACATCCACCGATCGACTCTGTACAGCAGCTAGGTACAACAGCCACCGAGTCTCAACATGACCGCAACGGCCTCCAGCCGCGCCCTGACCTCGCATCCCCTGTGGACACCCGTCGCGTGTAGTTCACGGCGAAGAGATCAGCACCGTCTATGGTCGTCTGATGGAGCAGGTCGAGGTAGAGCTGTACAAGCATGTACCAAATTTCGCCGTTCTTCGGCTTCCACCTCGTCGGTTCCCAGGCGTGCTGATCCAAGGCGACAGCCTGTCGATTCTGTTCGAACATGCGAAGGCCGTACTCGCCTCCCTGCATAGTGGCGACGTTGATGAAGCGTTGGACCAGGCGCGGAGCCTGGTTGACGATCTGGAGGG
This sequence comes from Rugosimonospora sp., assembly GCA_051986465.1. Taxonomy (GTDB): domain Bacteria; phylum Actinomycetota; class Actinomycetes; order Mycobacteriales; family Micromonosporaceae; genus DATEJJ01. Next base: position 5,883 of record JBPYFB010000604.1, on the reverse strand, counting down.
CCGCGTCCACGCTTATGTAGACGTATTGGACGAAGCTGGCATAGGGCTTCCGTTCGCCCGACCAGTGTTCGGGCCATGGCCGAGCGCGTGCACGGATCCAGTAGCCGACGTATAGAGCAAACTGAGCCGACGGTTACGACGCTAACGACGTCCGGAGAAGCGACGACGCGGTACCGCCGCCAAGGCGCCGCGCAAGCGGGGGGAGAGAGACGTACTCGGGCGCCGCCCTTCGTGCTGCGGTCGCGGCGCTGCGGCCTGCGCCTCGATCGTTAGGACCATTTACCGTGCGGCCGGTCGGATATTGTTGTTGAGCCGGAATCGATTCTCCGGGTCGAAGTCTCGCTTGATCCGCGCGAGCCGATCGAGATTCCGGCCGAACGCCGCCTGCCTGGTTGCGCTGTCGAGGTCCCGGTCGCCTCCGAAGTTGAGATAGGTGCCAGCGGCAGACGGTAGCCCCTGCACCTCATGGGCCGCATCCCGGACCCAATTCATCGTCGCGGCATTGTCGGCGGCGTCGGTCCAGTTGCCGTCGATGCTAACGATGTACGCGGCGCTACGATCACCGAAAGCCGTATCGGTCGGACCCGCCCGCCGCACGGCGCCGCCCATCTGCGGGGCGTGGACCAGGGTGCGGGGATGAGGTCGGTTCAATCCCCGACGCAACAACACATCGAGTACGTCGTCGCCGAGGTCATTCACGTTCACCGACTTCCAGTAGCTGCGCAGTTGTCGCTTGGGAAACATGAAGTCCATATTTCTCTGTACGTCCCGGAAGGCCGTCGGACCGCTCAGGTCGGCGAGTGGCGTGCCAAACTGGCCAATCGGCCGGAGCGCCGGCGCGGCATCGTCCGGCGAACCCGCATGCACCGCCGCCACGATGAACACGTCCCGGTTGTGTACCTCCTGCGGCAGCCGCGGCGTGGCGGGCATCGACCAGAACATGGCCCGGCTGGTGACCTCGTCAGGCAGGCCAGTTGTCCAATCGCGCCAGGCCGGCATGACCAACCCCGCGTCTGCGGCCGCGTACATCGCGAATCCGAACATGACGATGGGTCCCACCGGGTGGGCCTGGAATTCGAACGCGGTCACGACGCCGAAGTTGCCGCCACCGCCCCGTAGCGCCCAGAAGAGTTCCTCACTTTCGCTTTCACTGGCCCGGACCAGCCTTCCATCGGCTGTCACGACCTCGGCCGCGATGAGGTTGTCGCAGGTGAGGCCATACTTGCGATGGAGCCATCCGAGCCCACCACCAAGCGTCAGACCGGCAACGCCGGTCGTCGACACGATGCCGCCCGGCACCGCAAGCCCGAAGGTCTGGGCCTCGCGATCGACGTCTGCCCAGGTGGCCCCGCCCTGGACACGGACGGTGCGCTCGGCGGGATTTACCCAAACTCCGCGCATCGGGGACAGGTCGATCATCAGCGCGTCGTCGCAGACGCTGTGACCGGCGATCCCGTGGCCGCCACCCCGTACGGCGACTAGTAGGTCACGTTCATGGGCGACGCGTACGGCGTCGATCACGTCCGCCGCGCCCGAACAGCGAACGATCAGCCCAGGATGCCGATCGAACATGCCGTTCTGCACGACACGAGTTTCGTCGTATCCGGAATCCTCGGGGGTGATGAGCGGGCCGTGGAACATCGCCCGCAACTCATCCAGTTGTGTATCGGTGAATTCCGTCTGACCTGCGTTGAGCAGGCTCAGCCGCACTGCCATTTCGGCTCCCTCCAGCAAGAGGCGATGGCCACGGCGGCCCTATACCCGCTTCGCCTCCTGGCCGACCGCCGAGCACCCACGTTCCCCAGGTGTTTGAAGATCCGGCGGTGATGGCAGCTAATGCGGCCCCCACGGCGGGGCCCGGAGCCCATACGATGTCCCGCGGCCCAGAGAGATCCCCGACGAAATGGATCGAGGTACACGTGTCCTATCCGCAGCCTCAGCAGCCCTCGTACGGGAGCTATCCAGAGCAACCGCAACCGACCGGGTACACGAACGACGGGCAATCGCGCGGTTACGCTGCGCCCGGGTACGCCCCGCAGTCCGAGTACCCGAATCAGGCCGGCTATCCCGACCCGACGACGTACCGCGGGCAGCACAGTCCCCCGGCACAGCCCGGTTACCAGGGGCAGCCGGGTTACCAGGGGCAGCAGAGCTACCAGGGGCAGCCGAGCTACCCCGGGCAATCGGGTTACCAGGGGCAGGCCGCCTACCCGGCCCAAACCGGCTACCCGACTCAGAACGGCTATCCGACTCAGAACGGCTATCCGGCCCAGACCGGCTACCCAACCCAGAACGGCTACCCAACCCAGAATGGCTACCCAACCCAGACCGGCTACCCGGGCCAGAGCGGTTACCCGGCCCAGGCGGGCCAGCCGGCCGCGCACCAGGCGGGCGCGGTTATCTGCCGGTTCTGCGGTTCGGTACCGGCAGCGAAGGCGACCTTCCGCGGCCACCAGGGCATGATCGTGATCATGCGGTTCCTCAGCCTCAAGGGGCCGTTCTGCCGTGATTGCGGGCTGGCCACGTTCCGCCGGATGACCGAGCGGACCCTGATTCAGGGCTGGTGGGGGTACGCATCGTCGGTCATCACACCGATCACTATCCTGATCAACCTGATCCGGCGGCAGAAGGTCGCAGCCCTGAGCGCGCCTGTCCGCGTCCCCGGCGCGCCGGCCTCCCTGGCCGCACCGATGGATCCCGGCCAGCCGTTGCTGACCCGGCCGATGGCGCTCGCCGGGCTCGCGGTACCGGTGGTGATAATCCTGTTGATCATTCTCGTCGCGACCTCTAATTGAGTCGCGACCTCTAACTGAGTGGCCAGCTCTAACTGAGTGGCTACCTCCAACAAATGAGTGGCCACCCCTAACTGAGTCGCCACCCCAACTGATCGGCAGCAGCGTCTGGTCGGGCCGCAGGGCCGGCCCGGCCAGACGCATGGCGGCAAAACGCCGAGCCGGTTCAGTCCAGGTTGTGCCGGGCGTACGCGGGCGGGCGCCAGCCGAGGACCGCCTCTGCCATGCGTACCGCCCGGACCGCCGCCGGTACGTCGTGCACCCGGACGATCCGGGCGCCGAGCATGACGCAGAGCGTGAGCACCGCGATCGTCCCCTCCAGCCGCTGGTCCTGCGACGCGTCCAGCACCTCGCCGATGAAGTCCTTGTTGGACACGGCGACCAGAGTCGGGTACCCGAGACCCGTGATCTCGTTGAGCCGGCGGGTCAGTTCCAGCGAGTGGTACGTGTTCTTGTTGAGGTCGTGACCGGGGTCGATGACGATCTGCGACGGGCGTACGCCGTGCTTGAGTGCGGTCTCGACGCGGCGCATGAGGAATGCGGCGACCTCGCCGGCGACGTCGCCGTAGACCGGCCGGTGCACAGGCGTACGGGGTGGCGACGCCAGGCTGTGCGTGATCACCAGGGTCGCGCCGGTCTCCGCGATCAGTTCGGCGATGCCCGGGTCGTGCAGCCCCGAGGTGTCGTTGATGACGTCGGCGCCAGCCGCGATCGCCCGCTGCGCGACCTCGGTGCGGTAGGTGTCCACCGAGATGACCACGTCAGACGCGGCCCGGGTCGCTGCCACCACTGGTACGACGCGATCCAGTTCTTCGGCCTCGCCCACCTCAGGGCGGTCGGGTGAGAACGGCACACCGCCGATGTCGACCCAGTCCGCTCCATCGGCGGCGGCGCTGGTGGCGGCCGCGACCGCGGCGTCGAGCGCGAACGTGCGGCCATTGTCGTGGAACGAGTCGGGGGTGCGGTTGACGATCCCCATGACCGCGACGCGGTGGGCGAAGTCGAACTCGCAGGCCCCGATCCGCCGCCTCGGCTCGATCAGGTCAGGGACGAACACGTGCGCAAGAGTACGGGACGCCATGGTGCGTGCCGGCTCGATCGTTCGACGCGTACGGGTGTGGCTCCGGTCCCGCGAACCAGTACACGACAGGCCCGACGTCTTGCCGGTGGCCAGCAGACCCGACATGATGACGAACATCGCTACGTGCGTGCAGACTACCGTGAGTGAGTGATAGTGCGGTGATCCGTATTCTGGATGCGCCTCGTCTACATCGTATGTTCGGTCGAGGTTTGTTCATCCGTATGGATTGGGTATCAGGCATCGTGGCCTACTCGCCGGTGACTGCCGGGCGAATCTTCTGACGCATTTAGGAATAACCGGGCAATCCTCGGCCTGGGCCTCGACGCATGGTTTCGTGGTGCCGCCTCCGTATGGCACGATCGTCCTTACATTCCTTCGTACCAACCTGCATTCGATTCCCGAACTAGCGTTGTAACAGGAGCTGCTGATGAACCGGAGCACGCGCCGGCGACTGGCGCTTCGCGTGCTGGCGGCGGTGATCGGCGTCAGCGCCATCGGCATCGGCGGCATCGCCTTCGCCGGTGATTCGGGGACGAGCGTCACGCCCGGCCAGATCGTCATCGCGCCCGCCGCGACTACCGGCACGACCACCTCGTACCTCCACCCGAGCGACGTGTCCTGGAACTAGCACCCCGTTCGGGAGTGGCGTGGAACTGACGTGAGCCGTTTACTCGCCAAAAGATCCTCGCCGCAGCTCGCTTGGCTTGTCACCGGCCCGCTGGCCGCGCTGGCGGTGCTCTTCACGGCTGCCGCGGTGAGCCAGTCGCCGCATGTGTTCGGGGCCTGGCCGACCACGCTGCTGTTTGTCCCACTGTTCGCGTTGGCCTTCCGTAGTGAGCTCCAACTGGAGGTGCGGCGGCACAGCGTCGCGATCTCGCTGACCGAGATCCCCATGCTGCTCGCGTTGTACTACCTGCCGCCGTTGCCCATCGTGCTCATCCGCCTCGCGGTGGCGCTGATCCCGCAGCCCCGGCGGCGGCTACCGGTGGAGAAGTTGGGCTTCAACCTCGCCAACTATTCCGCCTCAGCTGCGGCAATGACGCTGGTCGCCGCGTCCTTCGGCAAGCTGGCGCTGACCGACGTACGCTCCTGGCTCGTACTCCTCTTGGCGATGAGCGTCGAGGTATTGGTCGGCGTCACCGGCGTGATCTGCGTGATTACCGTGGTCCAGGGCGGCCTGTCGTGGCGGCGGGTCGTGCGCACCGCGGCGCCGGCGCTCGCGATCGGTGAACTCAATGCCGCGGTTGGCCTGGTCATCCTGCTCGCGGTCCAGATCAGCCCGTGGGCGGTGGTGCTGCTCGCCGGCTTGGGCGTCGGGCTGGTCGTGATGTACCGCGCCTACGCCCGCTTCCTCGGGCAGCACCGGTCACTGGTCGAGTTGTACGAGCTGACCCGTGTGATCAGTGAGAGCCGCTACGACAGCAGCCTGGCCGACCTCCTCTTGAGCCGGGTGCGGAGCCTGCTGAACGCCGAGAGCGCGACGCTCTGGTTGTGCGCGCAGGGGCGGTACCCAGAGACACTGCTCTCCGCGCGGGTGGACGACAACGGGCTGATCGACATCTCACCCACGCCCGAAGGGCTCCGCCAGCAGGCGGTCGAGACGGGCAGCACGGTCGCGGCCGGCGCGCGGACCGGTGCAGAGCCCCAGCGTGCCCAACTCCGCGAGAAGGGCGTCAAGGACATCATCGTCGTGCCTCTGCGATCGGGTACGGCGGTTATCGGGTGTCTTGAGGTCGCGCACCGCATCGGCGACTGGGTCACCTTTACCAAAGACGACGTGCGGCTGCTGGAGACCGTTGCCGCACACGCAGCCGTCGCCGTCGAGAACAGTCGGCTCGTCGACCGGTTGCGCTTCGACGCCCATCACGACGCGCTCACCGGCCTGCCCAACCGGCGCCGCATGCTCGCGGCGCTGGAGGAGGCGGTAAAGGTACGGGCGCCCGGCGAGGTGGTCGCGGGGCTGGAGTTCGACGTGGCCGGCCTGCGTGCGGTGAACGACTCCCTGGGCCA
>JBPYFB010000603.1:0-10769 GCA_051986465.1 Rugosimonospora sp. | reverse complement strand
CCGCCCAGGCGACGGCGCGCTGCCACCGGTCGGGCCTGAGCAGGGTGACCGGGATACCCGCCATGGCCGTGACGGCGAGGCCGACCCAGAGGAAGAACGAGCGTGGATACGGGTCGACGACCGCACGGGACCAGTGCAGGTACCCCGCGGTCAACCCGGTCAGCGTTGCCGCGCCCAGCAGGGCCAGCGGTAGCTGCCACGACCACCACCCTCGACCCGGCCGCAACCATGACACCGCCAGGGTGGCGCAGGCGATGCACTCGACCACACCCGCCGGCGCCGAACCCAGCAGTGGCAACCGGTCCAGCCAGCCCGCGACGATCGCCGTTGCGAGCACGCTCGCCACCGTGACGGCGGCCAGAGCCGTCGCTTGAGCGCGACCCCATGGCCGCGGCAGCCACCGCCATAGGTGCGCCAGTCCGTTACGCCATAACGGCGCGGGCGATGGCCACCGAACCCGCGGCAGTTGCGGCCGCGGCAGTTGCGGCCGGGGCAACACCAGTTGCGGCCGCGGCAGCTGGGGCCGCGGCAACTGCGGCCAACTCCATTGCGGCAGGCGGCGTTCGCCGGACACGGTGGCAGCGGCGGGGCCGGCATCGCTGGCGTCCACTGAGTACAGATGGGGTGGCGGAAGTACGACCACGTCACCCCAGCTCGGCACTCCGCCATTATCGACGATCGTGCAAACGCATTTGCGTCACCACGCGCCGGGTCACCCCTCGTAGGCAGCGCGGTTACCGCAGGTGGACTTGGCCGCGGGGCGTTTCTGGTGTGGCGATTGGGCGGGACAATGGGCGCGCTGGAAGCCCGCGATGGAGTCTGCTGAGGCGGTGATGTGGTGCGCTGGTGGTACCCGGCACGGCGCTGGTGGACGCTTGCGACAGCCACCGGTACCGGGCTCGCGGCGGCCGCTCTCGCCGGTTACTGGCTACCGTCCGGTGCCGCAAGCCTGATCGGGATCCCGGTGGCCGGCGTGCTCACGGCGATGGCTACCGCTGCCGTCACGATGCGCCTGTCGCGCACCCCATCGCGCGGGGCGGACCGGGTACCGCGAACGCACTTCGCGATACCCACCGGCAGCGCCGTGATCCAGCCGCGGCGGGTCCGCGACGCCGATCCGACCGCGCTCGGGATACACCCCGCCGAGGCGCACGACGGCGATCGCGTACCGCCGTACGTCCCACGCGACGCCGACGAGGAGCTGCGCGCCGCCCTTCGCCAGCCGGGACTGGTACTGGTCGTCGGGGAGGCCATGGCCGGAAAGTCCCGGCTGGCCTTCGAGGCGATGCGTGCCACGCTGCCCGACCATGTCCTGGCGTGCCCGGTGGACGCGGCCGCGCTCGCCCGCATCGCACCGACCGTGGCCAGATACCGCCAATGCGTGGTGTGGCTCGACCGGCTGGAGCCGTTCCTCGACGCCGGCGGCCTGACCGCGGAGCTCCTCGACGCGCTGCTCGGCGACGGCTCCGCGCACATCGTGGTGCTGGCGACCATGCGGCAGGCCGCGCCGGACCGGGCGCTGCGGGCCCGGCAGTCCGGTTCGAACCTCGGGCCGCGCGAGGTATGGCGCGTTGCGCCCGCGATTGTCGAACGCGCCCGGCAGGTCGCCGTCGAGCGGCGCTGGTCATCGGCTGAGCTCGCCCGGGCGGAGGCGTTCGCCGGCGACCCGCGGATCGCGCGGGCGCTGGAGCCGGCCGACCAGTTCGGGGTGGCCGAGAGCCTGGCCGGCGGGGCGGAGCTGCTCCGCACGATGCGTACCGCGTGGAGCGCGGGCGCGAACCCGCGCGGCGCCGCACTGGTGACCGCGGCCGTGGACTGCCGCCACGCCGGGCCGTCCGGGCCGGTACCGGCCGAGTTGCTCAGCGAGATCCACGAGAGCTACCTCGCGGAGCGCGGTGGCCGCCTGCTGCGGCCGGAGTCCTTCGAGGCCGCGGTCGCGTTCGCCACGGCGCCGGTATCCACCCGGGCGGGCCTACTGGCGGCCAGCGGTACGGCCGGCTTCGCCGTGCACGACTATCTGGTGGACGCGCTGCCCCGGCAACCGGTTCCGGACCGGACCTGGCAGGCGCTGCTGCACCGGGCCAGTGCCCAGGACGCGTACGACCTCGGGGTCGCCGCACTCGACGCGTCCCGGTTCGATCGCGCGCGGGCCGCGTTCGCCGGCGCGGTCGAGGCCGACGTCGATGACGCGCACCGCATGCTGGCGATCGCCGTGGGCGAGTCAGGCCGGCCGGACGAAGCGGTCACCATGCTGCGCGGAGCGCTCGCCGATACCCGCCGGCGGCTCGGTCGCGACCAGCCCGGCGTACTCGCCATCGAGCATGACCTTGCCTGCTGGCGTGGCGAGGCCGGGGACGCGGCCGGCGCGGCCAAGGCATTGGGGACGCTGGCGACCCGGGTCGGCCGGCTGTTCGGGGCCGACCACCCGCGGACCCTGGCGATCCGGCACGACCTCGCCTGCTGGCGCGGGGAGGCCGGCAACGCGGCCGGAACGGTGACCGCACTGGTCCGGCTGCGCAACCGCAGCAAGCGGCTGCTCGGGCCCGATCACCCGCGGACCCTGGCCATCCGGCACGACCTCGCCTGCTGGCGCGGAGAGGCCGGGGACACGGCCGGCGCGGTCGCCGGGCTGACCGAGTTGCTCGCCGAAACGCAGGAGCGGTTCGGCGACGATCACCCCGACGTGCTGGCCGCGCGGCATGATCTCGCCTGCTGGCGCGGCAGGGCCGGGGACGCGGCCGAGGCCGTGGCCGCGCTGGAGAAGCTGCTCGCCGACGTCGAACCGCGGTTCGGCAGCGATCACGTACGCGTCCTGGCCATGCACCGCGACCGTGCGGTGTGGCGGGTGGAGGCCGGGCAGGCGGCGGGAGTGCTCGGTGCGCTGGAGGAGCTGCTGGCCAACCTGGTGCGAATCCTCGGTCCCGACCATCCCGGTACGCTCGCCACCCGGCACGATCTCGCCCTGACCCGAGGCCGGGCGGGCGACACCGACCAGGCGGTACGCATGCTGGAGGAGCTGCTCCCGGACGTGCGGCGGGTACTCGGTCCGGACCACCCGCACACCCTGACCACCCGCCACAACCTGGCCCACCTGCGGGGCGAGGCCGGAGATGTGGCCGCAGCCGTGGCGGCGCTGGCGGAGCTGTACGCCGACCGGTCGCGGATCCTCGGCGCCGAGCACCCCGGTACCCTCGCCACCGGCCACAATCTCGAAGCCCTGCGCGGGCGCGCCGGCGGCGTACCCGCCACCGACGCCGCCGCGCTCCAGCGCCTGCTCAGCGACCAGCTACGGGTGCTCGGCCCGAACCATCCGAACACCCTGGCCGCCCGGCACAACGTGGCCGCCGCGCTGGGCGAGGGCGGCGACCCGGCCGCGGCGGCCGCCGCGCTGGAGGAGCTGCTCGTCGACGTCACCCAGGCATTCGGCACAGATCACGCGCGTACCCTCGCCGTCCGGCACGATCTGGCCTGCTGGCGCGGCGAGGCGGGCGACACGGCCGGTACCCCCGGCGCGCTCGAAATGCTGCTCGCCGACCAGCTACGGATCCTCGGGCCGCAGCACGCCCATACCCTCGCCACCCGGCACAACCTCGCCCACCTGCAAGCCAAGGCCGGGGACGTGGCCGGCGCCATCGCGGCGCTGAAGAACCTGCACGCCGACCAGGTGCGCCTGCTCGGAGCCGAACACCCCGGCACGGTCGCCACCCTGCAGAACCTGACCCAGCTCAAGCGCAGGCGCCGAGTGTCGCGGTTCCTCGAACGGGTACTCCCGGGCGTGCGGTGAGGCCGGTCAGGCGCTGGGCTTGGTGGCCTTGACGATCGCGGAGTGCATGCTGTCGGCCACCGGGTGGGTGGGGACGATCTCGACGTTGGTGAAGCCGGCGGCCGAAAGGCCGGCGCGGTACTCGCTGATGGACAGGGCGCCGGCGACGCAGCCGACCCAGCCGCCGCGCTCGGCGCGCTCGGCGGGGGTGAGGTGGTCCTCGGCGACCACGTCGGAGACACCGAGCCGGCCGCCGGGGCGCAGGACCCGGAAGGTCTCGGCGAACACGGCAGACTTGTCGGTGGACAGGTTGATCACGCAGTTGGAGATGACCACGTCCACCGCCCCGGCGGGCAGCGGGATGGCTTCGATCTGTCCCTTGAGGAATTCGACGTTGGACGCGCCGGCCTCGGCGGCGTTGCGGCGGGCCAGGTCCAGCATTTCGTCGGTCATGTCGAGCCCGTACGCCTTGCCACCCGGGCCCACCCGGCGGGCGGAGAGCAGGACATCGATGCCACCGCCGGAGCCGAGGTCCAGCACGGTGTCTCCCGCGTTGAGGTCGGCGCCGGCGAGCGGGGTGCCGCAGCCGAGGGATGCGGCAACGGCGGCGCCGGGTAGGGCGTCGCGGTCGGTGGCGTCGTAGAGCGTGGCGCCGAACGGATCCTCGCCGGCCTCCTGCGGGGAGCAGCATCCAGCGGCGTCGACGATCGGCAGTGTGGTGCCGGAGGTGGGGCCGCAGCATGCCGCCTGTCCGGTGGTGACGGCTCGGGCGGCGGCGGCGTAGCGCGCGCGGACTTCGTCGCGTACCGCATTGGATTCTGTGGTCATGGCATTCTCGCTCTCCTGCCCGGACTCGTCCGGAGCCTGTCTCGATGTCTGTCGAATCAAGAGTTGCACGTTGTTTTGAGATCTGTCAACCTAGAGCCATGTCGAAACAAGGGGTGCTGGAGATCACCGGCGTGAGCGCCGGCCAGGGCTGCTGTGCGCCCATCGATGAGCAGCGGCTACCCGCACAGACAGCGGCAGTGCTGGCCCCGGCGTTCAAGGCGTTGGGCGATCCGGTACGGCTGCGGTTGCTCTCGATGATCGCCTCCGTACCGGAGGGGGAGATCTGCGTGTGCGACCTGACCCCGGCCTTCGACCTGTCCGGGCCGACCATCTCGCACCACCTCAAGACGCTGCGCGAGGCGGGCCTGGTGGACGCCCGGCGGCGCGGCACATGGGTGTACTACCGGGCGCGCCCCGCAATCCTGCGACAGTTGGCCAGCCTTTTGACGGTGGGGTGAGACGGATGCCGGGTGCCAGTGCGGCGACGAAGCGGGTCAAGGCACTCAACGCGAACTGGGCGCCCGCCCCGGACGGCGGTGACGGACGGTTCGAGTTCATGATCGTGACTGTGGACGACGAGGTTCACACGATGGCCGCGAGTCCGACCTCGGTATCCGCGGTTGTCGCGCTGAGCCAGGCCGACACGGTACTGGCATGGGATCCGCTGAACCGGACCCTTATCGCGGCGAACATCGTCGGCACGATGCCGTGGACGGTCGACGAATAGCCAGCCCGATCGGGCCTGAATGTCCTATGTGGACTAGAGTACGCCCGGTCCCGTTCTTACCAGCGACGCGGCGCTGCGGCCGAAGTACGGCAGCCACGAAGGCCGGGCCCGAAATCCCTTTCGGTGCGGGCGGTACATTCCTGGGACAATCTGCGTCGTTCCGGCCCAGCCGGCGGCGGCACTCTACGATTGGCCGATGATCGCACGGTAAAGTGCTCCTCAGTCGGGGAACCTAGCCAGGACGCAACCGCGATCACCCCACCCGCCCGCGTCGGGGACGCTGGGCGTTCGGGCTAGCTCAAGCACATGCCGGAAAGGTTTTCGGTGGTTAAACAGCAAGGGCCGGCGGTAACGCTCGCCGACGTCGCCAAACGAGCCGGTGTCTCGGTGGCGACCGCGTCCAAGGCGCTGAACAAGCGCGCCGAGGTGGCGCCGGAGACCCGCCGCCGGGTGCTGGCGGCCGCCGAGGAGCTCGCCTTCCAACCCAACGTGCTGGCTCGCGGCCTCATCTCCGGCCAGACCCGCACGATCGGGATCCTCACCGACGAACTCGGCGGCCGGTTCGCCATACCGGTGCTGCTCGGCGTGGAGAACGCGCTGGGCAACCAGCAGCGGTCCGTCCTGCTGTGCGACAGCCGCGGCGACGCCATCCGCCGCCAGCACTACATCGGCACGCTCATCGCCCGCCAGGTCGACGGCCTGATCGTGCTCGGCGAAACCAACGACATCCGCCCGTCGCTGACCGCCGACATCCCGGTGCCGGTGGTCTACGTCTACGGCGAGTCCGACGACCCGAACGACCTGTCGGTCATCGCCGACGACCGCGAAGGCGGCCGGCTCGCCGCCGAACACCTCGTCGCGCATGGCCGCCAGACCATCGCCCACATCACCGGCGAGCACGGCTACCGCGCCGCGCGGGAGCGCTGTGCGGGGCTCCAGGACGTTCTGGACTCCGCCGGACTGCCGCTCGCCGGCGGCCCCCTCTACGGCGAGTGGACCCAGCGCTGGGGACGCCACGCCGCGCGCACGCTGCTCGCCGCCCACCCCGACGTCGACGCCATCTTCTGCGGCAGCGACCAGATCGCCACCGGTGTCGCGGACACCCTGCATGACCTGGGTCGGCGCATTCCCGATGACATCGCCCTTGTCGGGTACGACAACTGGGAGGTCTTCGCGGCGGAGTGCCGGCCACCACTGACGACCGTCGACCTCAACCTGCAGGCCCTCGGCGCCACCGCGGTCTCCCATCTGTTCGCCGCGCTGGACGGCAACAAGTCCTCGGGCGTCATCCGCTGCCCCTGCCGACTCGTGGTTCGCGAGTCCACCGGCCCGGCCAGCGGGGCCTGACGATCCGCACACAGGCCACTGTGGACAGACGGCGCCGCTGCCCAAGCCGGCGTCGGCGAAAGTAGGCACCCGTCACGCGGTCGCGAGGGGCACCCAGACGCGCATCGCGCCGGGGTCGCGGTTGCCCCACAAGAAGTACGGCACCGCCGTGAGGGTGACCGGCGTGGCGGGTCCCGCGCTGGCGCCCAACTCCCGGTAGAGCGGACCGGAATCGGGCGGCGCGACCCGGCCGGACACGACCAGGTGCAGCGGTACCAGTGCGGCGGGCCCGTGCTCGACCACCCGTACCGGCCGGCCCGGCTCGATCGCCACGTCCTCCAGCACCGTACCGGCGGGCAGGTCGGCCTGCTCCAGGCAGAACACCAGCGGGCCCCGGGTCAGTGCCGCGCACCCGCGTACCGCGTCCACCCGCGGATGCGCCGCCACCAACCGGGCCGGCATGGCCAGCCGCAGCACCACCCGCTGCCCGCTCCAGCGCCGGGTCAGCCGGGCGTATCCGTCCACTATGGACAACGGCTCGGCCACCCCGTCGACGGTCACGCTCGCCCGCGCGCACCAGCCCGGTACCCGCAGCGCCAGCGTCCACGGCTGCTCGCCGCCCGATACGGTGGCGGTGACCTCCCCGGCCCACGGGTACCGCGTGGACAGCTCGACGCGGCGATCCCCGACGGCGACCGTGGCATCGGCGTAGAGGTGCACCTGGATTCCGTCCGCATCGCCGGTGGCCAGGTAGGCGTGCAGCGACGCCATCAGGCGGGCCAGGTTGGGCGGGCAGCACGCGCAGGAGTACCAGGACAGCCGGCGCGAGGGGGCGTCCTCACTGGACCCGTCGTGGCCGGTACGCAGGTGCAGCGGGTTGGAGTAGAAGAAGTGCGTACCGTCCACGGCGGTGGCGACCGCGATCGCGTTGTACAGCACCCGTTCCATCTCGTCGGCGTAGCGGTGCGCGCCGGTGGCCAGCAGCAGCCGCCAGTTCCACTGGAAGCTGCCGATCGCCGCGCAGGTCTCGGCATACGCCCGGTCGGGTGGCAGTTCGTACGCGTCGCCCACCGCCTCGTCGCGGTGCCGCGAGCCGTGCGCGCCGGTGATGTATGTCCGGGCGGTGAACGCCGAGTCCCACAGGCGCTCCGCGGCGGCCAGCAGTTCGGCGTCGCCGGTCTCCACGGCCACGTCCACGACCCCGGCGAGCAGGTACACCTGGCGTACCGCGTGCCCCGCGAACTCGGTCGCCCGGCGTACCGGCTCGTGGTCCTGGAAGTAGGCGGACCCGAACGGGCCCGGGGTGAGCAGCCCGTACCCGCGACGGTCCACAAAGGACCGAGCCAGATCCAGGTAGGGGAGGTGCCCGGTCGCCCGGTACAGCTCGACCAGGGCCGTCTCGATCTCCGGATGGCCGCACACCGCCTCGACGCCGTCCGGGCCGAAGGTGTCCACGATGAGGTCGGCGAAGCGGCGCGCCACCGCCAGTAGCTCCTCCCCCAGGCCCGCCCGGCTGGCCGCCACCGCGGCTTGGATGAGGTGCCCGGCGCAGTACAGCTCATGACTGGTGGACAGCTCGCGCCAGCGCTGCTGCGGGCTCTGCGTGCGGTAGTAGGAGTTGAGGTAGCCGTCCTCCTCCTGGCTGTCGGCCACCAGCCGGGCCAGGGCGGCGAAGTCGGCCGGCGGCGCGGCGTCCACGCCCGCTCCGCCGGCCGCCTGCCAGGCCAACGCCTCCAGTGTCTTGTAGACGTCGGAGTCGCTGAACCACATACCCTCGTGCGGCTCGGCGTCACCCGGACGGCGGCGCAGGTTGCGCAGCGCGCCACTGGTCGAAAGCTCCGCGACGCAGTGCGGCACGGTGGCCTGCGCACTGCGCGCCTGCCACTGGCCCAGCAGGCCGGTATCGGCCAGGGCCACCGCGGGAAGCGGCAACGGGCGCAGTGCGGAGCGGGCGGCCCGGGTGGGTACCACCGGACCTCCCTGCTCCGCGGGCATACGCGGCTGCGCGCCCACGTCCGCGGGGAGGATCTGCGGTGGTGTTTGTGCCACGATCATCACTTTCTCTTCCGACGGTGCCGGACACGGTCTGGGCGGCGCCGCCCCGGGCCGCATCGATAAGGCTTTCGGGCCAAGGTAATTGCCTGGCGTGAATCCGCTCAGGTGATTGGAAGGCAGATCCGAAAACCTTTTCGGAACGGTATCGTCGCCCGTCCCGCACTGTCAAGGATCGCGGCGGGTGAACCGAATCTCATGCGCGCAGGTGGCCGGGGACCGGCGGCCTTTCGTTGTGCGGCAGCGGTTTCCTGGTTCTCAGTCCTTGACAGCGCCTGCGGTTACTCCGGCGGCCACGTAGCGCTGGGCCAGGATCAGCAGCACGGTGGCCGGGATGGAGGCGACCACGGCGGTGGCCATGATTGCGTTCCACTGCTGGTTGTTGTTGCCGATGTAGTGATAGATGCCCAGCGTGATCGGCTTTCGGGTACCCCCCTGGTCGAGGGTTGCCGCGAAGACGAAGTCCGACCACGCCCACAGGAAGGCGAACAGCGACACCGTGACGATGGCGTTGCGGCTGACCGGAAGTACCACCGAGAAGAACGTGCGCACGGTGCTCGCCCCATCGGTCTTGGCCGCCTGCATCAGCTCCTCCGGAATCGCCGACATGAAGGCGGTGAAGACCAGTACCCCGAACGGCACCGCGATGGTGGAGTCGGCGACGATCAGGCCGCCCACCGAGTTGATGGTGCCGGTGGACAGGAAGATGGCGTAGAAGCCCATCGCCATGATGATGGCGGGAATCATCTGCGCGATCAGCAGGATGAAGCTGAGGGTACCGCCGCCGCGCGGGCGCAACTTGGCCAGCGAGTACCCGGCCGGTGCCGCGAGCACCAGGGTGAGCAGCACGGTACCCAGCCCGATACCCAGGCTCGTACCCATGTACGGCAACTGCTCGTGCAGTACCGTGCGGTACCCCTCCACGGTGCCGTGCATGGGGAACCAGTACGGCGGGCTCTTGCGCATGTCCCTGTCCCGGGTGAACGAGACGTTGACCATCCAGTAGATCGGGAACAGCATGACGGCGGTCAGCAGTACGCCCAGTGCGGTCTGCCACCACGGTCTCCTCGTGCTCACCACGTCTGCCGCCTCCGCTGGGTACGGATGTAGATGAGGCCGAAGACCAGGGCCATCACGATGAGCAGGTTGCCCACGGCCGCGCCGGGGCCGAACTCGGGCAGCAGGTTGCCGAAGCCCAGCCGGTAGGACCAGGTGGCGAAGGTGGTCGACGAATCGGTCGGGCCACCCCGGGTCATAATCCAGATGATGTCGAAGACCTTGAGTGTGTAGACCAGGCCGAGCAGCAGGGTGATCGCCGATACCGGGCGGAGCAGCGGGAAGGTGACCCGCCAGAAACGTTGCCAACTGTTGGCCCCGTCCAACCTCGCGGCCTCGGTCAGGCTCTCCGGGAGGCCCTGGATGCCGCTGTAGAGCAGCACGAGGTTGAACGGGATCCCGATCCAGATGTTGGCGATGATCACGCTGATCAGCGACCACCGCGGCGAGGTGAGCCAGTTGACCGGCGCGATACCCACCGCGTGCAGCAAGGAGTTCACCACGCCCGAATCGCTGTCGAGCATCCACGACCAGGTCGATGCCGACACGATCAGCGGCAACAGCCAGGGCACCAGGAACAGCGCCCGCAGCGTCACCGACAGCCGGAAGCGCTGGGCGAAGAAGACCGCGAGCGCCATCCCGATGGCGAACTGGAACAGCAGTGACGCCGCGGTGAACAGCACGGTGTGGGTCAGCGCGGGCAGGAACGTCGGGTCGGCCATCACCGTGCGGTAGTTGTCGAACCCGGCGAACGGCGCACCGCCCTGGACGAACGAGCGCACCGTGTAGTGCCGCAAGCTGAGGTCGAGGTTGCGGTAGAGCGGGTACGCGTAGAAGGCGACCAGGTACACGGTGACCGGGGCGAGGAACGCCCAGGCCGTCACCTGGCTGGCCTGCATGGGCCGGCGGCGACGCCGGCGGGGCGGGATGGCCGATGCCATCCCGCCCCGCCCCACCACCGACTCCGGCGCGAGCGCCGCGGTCGAGCGATTCATGCGGTCGTTCCTCGGGATCTAC
>JBPYFB010000602.1:0-7682 GCA_051986465.1 Rugosimonospora sp. | reverse complement strand
CGCGCAGGGTCGGCAGCGCGCCGGCCGCCTGGTCCTGAATCAGCCAGCTGAACAGCATCCGGGTACGCGGGCTGACCGCAAACCTTATCTGCCAAGGGCTGTGGCGCATGAGCTCGGTACGGGCGGCACCGGGATGGGCGGCTACCGCGATCGTGGTGGTGCCGCTCGCCGACAGCCGGCGCTGCAACTCGTAGGTGAACAAGATGTTGGCCAGCTTCGACTGCGCGTATGCGGGCACCCGCCGGTAGCCCCGTTCGGCCTGCAGGTCGTCGAAGTTGATGGTGCCGCGGCGGTGGGCGTTGCTGCTGACCGTGACGACCCGCGAGCCGGCGGTGTGCAGCAGGCGGTCCAGCAGCAGCCCGGTGAGGGCGTAGTGGCCGAGGTGGTTGACCCCGAACTGGGACTCGAACCCGTCGGCGGTGCGCCCGTACGGCGGGATCATCAGACCCGCGTTGTTGATCAGCAGGTCCAGCCGCCCCCACGCGTCGCGGTACTGCGCCGCGGCGGCGCGAACCGAGGCGAGTGAGGCAAGGTCGAGCGGCAGCGTTGCGATGTCGGCGCCCGGTGCGGCCTCGCGCAGCCGCGCGGCGGCCGAGCGCATCTTGGCCTGGTCACGGCAGGCAAGGACCACCGTGGCACCGCGGGTGGCGAGCACCTTGGCCGTTTCGAAGCCGATACCCGTATTGGCGCCGGTTATCAGCGCGACTCGGCCGTGCTGGTCGCCGATGTCTTCCGTGGTCCAGTCTTTCGTGGTCCGGGCCGCGTCGGGCATGTGAACCCCCTATAATCGGAATGGTTGTCCCGGTTAGAAGATACGGGATGCCCATCCCGTTTGTCGAGCCGTTCTTGTTGAGCCGAAGGAGGTGGGCATGCGGGCCGATGCGCAACGCAATCGCACGCGGGTCCTTGACGCGGCCGTGACGGCGTTCGCCACCGAGGGCCTGTCCGTCTCGGTGGCCGAGATCGCCCGCCGCGCGGGCGTCGGCACCGGCACCGTCAGCCGGCACTTCCCGACGAAGGAATCGCTCTACGAGGCGATCGTGCTGCTGCGGGTCGGCGAGATCCTCGACCATGCCCAGCACCTCGCCGCGACCCGCGATCCCGGCGCCGCCTTCTTCGACTTCTTCGCCTACATGGTCGAGCAGGCAACCGCCAACCGTGGCCTCGCCGAGGCACTCGCCGGCGACGGCTTCGACATCGAGGCGGCCGCCGCGCGAACCGGACACGACCTCGACGGCGTCGAGCAGGATCTGCTCGCCCGCGCCCAACGGGCGGGCGCGGTCCGGCCCGACGTCACCCGGGCCGACGTGAAGGCACTCACCATCGGCTGCCTGGCCCGCGAACGGCTCGTCGCCGACCCGGCGGCACGCCAGCGCATGATCTCCATTGCCTGCGCCGGCCTTCGCGCTGACCGGGCGAAACCGCGGGCCCCACGCTGACCGGAACCGGCTTGACCCTCACGTCACGGGATACTGGAGGGTGGGGTGCATGAGTCAGTACTACAACGCGTTCGAGATAAGCCCCGTGCCCGCTCCCGGCCCCGATGCCGTTGCACCGCAGCCGTTCCGTGGCATCTACGGCATGCCCGCGTTCGTGACGATCCCCACGGGCGATCTGGCGGCGTCGGTCGAGTTCTGGGTTCGCGGGCTCGGGTTCTTCGAGCTGTTCAGCATCCCGGGCAGGCTTGTGCACCTGCGCCGGTGGGCGTTCCAGGACGTCCTGCTCGTCCCGGCGGCGAGCGTTGCGGAGCAGGTACCGGCGATGAGCGTCAGCTTCGCGTGCGTACTCAGCCAGGTGGATGCCCTTGTCGAGGCGTGCCGTGCGGTGCGCCCGGGCGCGGTCGAGGGTCCACGGGATACTCCGTGGAACACCCGCGACGTGCAGGTGATCACGCCGGAGAACGTACGGGTCGTCTTCACCGCGGCGAAGGCCTTTGATCCGGCGAGCCAGCAGGCGCGCTACCTCAAAGCCGTCGGGATCACCCCGCCCGGCACCGGTCGCGAGGACAGCTAGTCGGCGCCGAGCCGGATGTGCAGCGTGTCGGCCGGCAGATCCGCCTCGTACAGGTCGCCGCCGGGCTGCTGGCGCCGCCCGCCACTGCCCAGCCCGCCCGCGTCCACCGGCTCGAAACCCAACTGCTCGACGAGGTCGAAGACGGCCCGCTTGGCGGCCGGGTCGTCGCCCGCGACCGGCATTCCGTAGCGCATCTCGGAACCGCCGCAGTGGCCGAAGTCCCGCAGGTGCTCCCAGCGCATCGTGTTGAACGCCTTGACCACGCGCGCACCGGGCAGCTGCGCCTGCACGGCCTCCGTCGAGGTCGTGGTGTCCAGGTCCAGCGGCGCCAGATGGCCGTCGCGCTCGGGCTGGTAGTTGGTGGCGTCCACCACCACCTTGCCCCGCGTCTCGTCCGCGGGTACCTCACCGACGCGGCCGAAGGGCAGCGCCAGGATCAGCATTTCGCCGAAGCGGGCCGCGTCGACCGCGGCCATCGGATGGGTGTGCCCGCCGAGCCGTTCCGCGAGCGGCCGCAGCGACTGCGGACCGCGCGAGTTCGCGACGGCCACCTCATGCCCGGCCGCGACGAGCTGCCGGGCCAGCGTGCCGCCGAGGTGGCCGGCGCCCAGCACACCGACGCGCATGGCATGCCGTTACCCGCCGGGCCGCACAGCAAACCAGCCGCGCACAACGGCGGACTGGCGCCTAAGGTCGAACCATGGTGGTCAGGAATGTGCTCGGCCGGGTCGGGCTGTGGGACCGCGAAATGTGGACGGGTGACGTGGCGCGCGAAGGCGCCGTGCGCGAGCTCGCCGCGGAGGTGGAGTCGCTCGGTTTCGGCGCGGTGTGGCTCGGCGGCAGCCCGCCCCCGGCGGCGGCCGAGACGACGCTGTCCGCGACCGAGCGGCTGATCGTGGCGACCGGCATCACCAACATCTGGCGCATGCCGGCGGCCGAGGTGGCGGGCGAGACGGCCGACCTCGCCACGCGGTACCCGGATCGCTTCATCCTCGGGCTCGGCGTCAGCCACCCGCAGTCGATTCCCCAGTACAACCGGCCGTACGCCGCGATGGTGGCGTACCTCGACGCGCTGGACGCCGCACCCACACCGGTACCCCGCGACGACCGGGTACTCGCCGCGCTCGGACCGCGGATGCTGCGGCTGGCCGCGCAGCGCGGCGCGGGCGCCCACCCGTACATGATTCCGGTGGAGCACACCGCGCGGGCCCGGGACCTGCTCGGCCCGCAACCGCTGCTGGCGCCGGAGGTCAACGTGGTGCTGGAGAGCGACCCGGACACCGCGCGGCAGGCCGCCCGCGAACACATCCGGTACTACCTGACCCTCACCAACTACACCGACAACTTCAAGCGGTTCGGCTTCACCGACGACGACATCGCGCGCGGCGGCAGCGACCGGCTCATCGACGCGCTGTACCTGTGGGGCGATCCGGACCGTATCCGCGCGCGGGCGGAGAAGTTCTACCAGGCGGGCGCGGACCACCTCGCCGTCCAGGTCGTACCGGCGGTGACCGGTCCGCAATCCGCGGCCGACCGGTACCGGGTGCTGGCCGACGTGCTCAGGGGTGTGTGAGTACCCGGCCGCGTACCTCGCCGAAGCCGACCCGTTCGCCCGCCGCGCCCGGTGCGCTGGCGGTGATGACGACCTCGTCGCCGTCCTCCAGAAACGTGCGCGTCTGTCCGCCGGTCAACGCGATCGGCTCGCGCCCGCCCCAGCTCAGTTCGATGAGCGAACCGCGCTGGTCGGGCCGCGGACCGCTGATCGTGCCGGAGGCGTACAGGTCCCCGGTGCGCAGCGCGGCTCCGTTGACGGTCAGGTGGGCGAGCTGCTGCGCGGGCGTCCAGTACATGGCGGCGAACGGCGGGCGCGCGAGGAGGTGCCCGTTCAGCCGTACCTCCAGGGTGATGTCCAGGCCCCACGGCGCGGCGCCGTCGCGCAGGTACGGCAGGGGCTCCGGATCGCGCTGCGGCGGCGGTACGCGCGCGGCCGCCAGCGCGTCCAGCGGCACCACCCACGGCGAGACCGAGGTGGCGAAGGACTTGCCGAGGAACGGGCCGAGCGGCACGTACTCCCACGCCTGGATGTCGCGCGCCGACCAGTCGTTGACGAGGCAGGCGCCGAAGACGTGGTCGGCGAAGGCATCCACCGCGACCGGCCGGCCCAGCTCTGACGGTACGCCCACCACGAAGCCGAGCTCGGCCTCGAAGTCGAGGCGGCGGGTGGGGCCGAAGGTGGGTACCGCCGCCGCCCGGGGCTTGCGCTGCCCGTACGGGCGGGTGATCCCGGTACCGCTGACCACGACCGTGCCCGCCCGCCCGTGGTACCCGATGGGCAGGTACCGCCAGTTCGGGGTGAGCGGTTCGCCGTCGGGGCGCAGGATCCGCCCCACGTTCTCGGCGTGGTGCTGGGAGGAGTAGAAGTCGACGTAGTCGGCGACCTGGAACGGCAGGTGCATGCGCAGGCCGGCCGCGGGAAGCAGGTGCGGGCGCACGGCATCCGCGTGCCGCGCCTCGGTCAGCCAGGCGCGGATCCGCTCGCGTACCTCCCGCCACACGCCCGGTCCCGCCGCGAGCAACGGGTTGAGCACCGGTCCTTCGACGAGTCCGGCCCAGGGCACCCCCGCCTGTCCAGCCACAGTGGACAGATCCAGGACGTGATCCCCGACCGCGACCCCGATCCGGTGGCCGGCCTCGGCGCTCGCGTCGCTGAATACCCCGTACGGCAGGTTCGCCAACCCGAACCCGGTATCCGGCGCGAGTGCAAGCCAGCTCACGCCCCGGGGCCCCGACCGGACCACGTCCACGCGTAGCCCGGGTCCTCGCAGGCCCGGCCGCCCTCGCCCAGCTCCAGCGGGCGGAACGTGTCGACCATGACGGCCAGTTCGTCGAAGAAGTGTACGCCGATGCTGCGCTCGTACGCGCCCGGCTGCGGCCCGTGCGAGTGCCCGCCCGGGTGCAGCGAGATCGAGCCCTGCCCGATGCCGGAGCCCTTGCGCGCCTCGTAGTCACCGCCGCAGTAGAACATCACCTCGTCACTGTCCACATTGGAGTGGTAGTACGGCACGGGTATCGACAGCGGATGGTAGTCCACCTTGCGCGGTACGAAGTTGCACACCACGAAGTTGCCGCCCTCGAAGACCTGGTGCACCGGGGGCGGCTGGTGTACCCGCCCGGTGATCGGTTCGAAGTCGGAGACGTTGAACGTGTACGGGTACAGGCAACCGTCCCAACCCACCACGTCGAACGGGTGCCGCGGGTACACGTACCGGGTCCCGGCGACCGTACCGCCCGGGCCGCGGTGCTTGACGAGCACCTCGACGTCCTCGCCGCCGGCGAGCAGCGGTGCCGCCGGCCCGTGCAGGTCCCGCTCGCAGTACGGCGAGTGCTCCAGCAACTGCCCGTAGCGCGACAGGTACCGCTTCGGCGGCGCGATGTGACTGTTCGCCTCGATGACGTACGCGCGCAGCGCCTGGCCGCCGGCCGGTACCCACCGGTGCGTGGTGGCCCGCGGCAGCAGTACGTAGTCGCCCGGCCGGGCGGGCAGTGCGCCGAAGACCGTCTCCACGACCGCCTCGCCCGACTCCACGTACACGCACTCGTCACCGATCGCGTTGCGGTACAGCGGAGACGGCTCGCCCGCGACCGTATACGAGATGCGCACGTCCGCGTTGCCGAGCACCAGCCGCCGGCCGGTCACCACGTCGTGCCGCTTCCACTCCTCGCCCGGGAAGAGGTTGTGCAGCCTCAGGTGCCGGGGGCGCAGCGGGTGATTGGCCACAGTGGACAGTTCCGGCAGCTCCCACCGGCTGGCGTCGACGATCGCGGACGGTATCTCCCGGTGGTACAGCAGCGACGAGTCGGCGGAGAAACCCTCCTCGCCCATCAGTTCCTCGTAGTACAGGGAGCCGTCCGGCCCGCGGTGCTGGGTGTGCCGCTTCGCCGGGACGTCACCGAGGTGTCGGTAGTACGCCATCCCCCGATTTAACCAGAGCCGCAGGCTAGCGGCGGATTGCCCTGAGGGTGAGCAGAACGACCACACCCAGGGCCAGGAACACGATGCCCGCGATGGGCAGGACCGGGCTGTTGCCGGTGACCGGCAGGGCTGGCGTCGACGTGGATGGCGACGGGGACGCGGGACACTCGCCGGCTTCGGCGTCGAACGTGAGCGTCACCATGCCGTTGCCTTCGCGGGCGCCGGTCTCAATGGTGGCCCCGGCCGGGCCGGCGCTCGACCCGCCGCCGCCGCTACCCCCGACGCCAAGAGTGACGACGGTGCTACCGGAGAAGGATTGGCCGCCGCCACCGCCGCCGCCGCCCACCACTCCGGCACCACCGCCGCCCCCGCCTTGTGGGCCACCCGCGCCGCCGGCCAGGGCATGGCCCGGCTGACCCGGCGCGCCGCTGAGGCCTTCGGCCCTGCCGGCCGCGCCACCGGCGCCGCCGGCGCCGCCGGCCTGGCCCCCACCGCCGCCGGTACCGGTGATCGTGTTAGGGGGAACCTGAATGGTGAAGTCGCCCACGGTGTTGCCGTTGGTTCCCACCGAGCCACCGTCGCCGCCCGGAATGGCGAGGATCTCGCCCGTGTGCTGGCCCGAGGCCCCACCTCCGCCACCCCCAGCCACGATCACCGGGGCAGCGGAGTTCACCGCAACCGTCGTCGCCCCACCACCACCGGCACCCGCGAGCACGCCCCCCGTGCCACCGCCGCCGAAGCCGCCGGCACCACCAGGGCCGGTGCCGGCGCCCTCGAAGCCGTTGCCGCCGGCACCGGCCACCGAGATCGACAGAGTGTTGCCGGGCTGCACGGCGAGCGTGCCGGAGACCCCGGCGCCCAGACCGCCGGGGCTGGGAACCTCGCCGGATTGCCCGCCGGTCCCCGAGGCGCCGCCCTGCGCGCCGAACGCGGTGAACTCGATCCGGCATACGCCGGCCGGCACGGTGAAGCTCTGCACCGCACCGGTGAACTCGAATGTTCGCGTCGTCGGTGCCGCCCACGCCGGTGCCGCCACCCCGGACACCAGCAACGCGGACGCAACCGACCCGGCGGCAGCGATCATGATGGATCTCATCCGTGGCATGCCCGACCAAACGATCCGTGAACACCGCCGGTAACGGAGCGACCCGGGCCCTATCGATCTCGGCGGGAACCATGGCTAAAATCAGGACTTAAACTATGGCCCCGTACATCTTGACGAGTCGACTCCTTTCGATAATGCTCCCTGACTGGGAGAGCGCTCTCTCGACGCCACGGCGCGGCCGCTGACCTCCCGGCCGCTCGCGCCCGGCTCCGGCGTCGAGCCCACACCCTTGTCAGGAGCTGCCATGCCATCGATGTCCCGACCGCGGCGCCGCCGGCGCGCGTCCGCGGTCGTCTCGACACTCTGCGCCGCCGCCGCGATCGTCCTGCTCGCCGGGTACGTCGCGCTCGGCCCCGGGCAGGCCCGCGCCGCCACCACCCTGCTCTCGCAGGGCAAGCCCGCCACCGCCTCGTCCACCGAGAACGCCACCTTCCCCGCCTCGGCGGCGGTCGACGGCAACACCGGTACCCGATGGTCCTCCGCCTTCGCCGACCCGCAGTGGATACAGGTCGACCTCGGCGCCTCGGCCAGCATCAGCCAGGTCGTGCTGCAGTGGGAGGCCGCGTACGCCACCGCGTACCAGATCCAGGT
>JBPYFB010000601.1:0-15495 GCA_051986465.1 Rugosimonospora sp. | reverse complement strand
TCACGGGACCCGGTGGACCTTGTGCTGGGCGGCCTGGGCGAGCGGGCGCACCACGAGGCGGTCCACGTTGACGTGGTGCGGACGAGTGGCGCACCAGGCGATGCAGTCCGCGACATCCTCGGCGACCAGGGGCTGCGCCACGCCCGCGTAGACGGCCGCCGCCTTGGTCGCGTCGCCGCCGAACCTGTTCAGCGCGAACTCGTCGGTGCGCACCATGCCCGGGTCGATCTCGATGACCCGGATGGGCCGGCCGCTGAGCTCCAGGCGCAGCGTCTCGGCGAGCGCGGTCTGCGCGTGCTTGGCGGCCGCGTAGCCGGCGCCGCCCTCGTAGACGATCAGGCCGGCGGTGGAGCTGAGCACGATGACGGTACCGGTGCCGGACGCCTCAAGCGCGGGGATGAGGGCCTGGGTCACCCGGAGGGTCCCGAGCACGTTCACGTCGTACATCCACTGCCAGTCCGCGACCGACGCGGCCTCGATCGGGTCGGCGCCCAGCGCCCCGCCGGCGTTGTTGACGAGCAGTTCCACGTCCCCGTCAAGCTGCTCGATGACACGGGCGAGCGCCGATACGGAGTCTTCGGAGGTCACGTCGGCCACCACCGCGGTCGCCTCGCCACCCGCGTCGGTCATCTCCTTGACGAGGGACTCCAGCCGGTCTGCGCGCCGCGCCGCGGCTACGACGTGGTAGCCCTCCGTCGCCAGGCGGCGGGCGGTCGCGGCGCCGATGCCGCTGGAGGCGCCGGTGATGACGGCGATCGGACGGTCGGACATGCCCCCGATCCTGCCATCCGACTCGCGCGGGCGGCACGCGGGAGCATCGAACAGGACAAAACGGTATCGCTCGGCGATTCTGATCACCTGTCTGGCCTGCCATGCATGCCTGGTTCACCAATGGGGGAAGATGCCCGGTGGCCGCGCGGTTGTCTCCATCGGTGTCAGCACACGGACCGGGGGCGCGCGCGCCGGAGCCGAAGGAGCGGATGTGGCACGTGTCAGGAGGCTGTGCGCCTCGAGGCTGCCCCGCCGGGTCGCCACACTTTCGGTACACACATCGCCACTGCACCAACCCGGTACGGGCGATGCCGGCGGGATGAACGTCTATATCGTCGAGGTCGCCAAGCGCCTCGCCGAGTGCGGCGTCGAGGTGGAGATATTCACCAGGGCCACCGCGAGTGACGTACCGGCCACCGTCGAACTGGCGCCCGGGGTACTCGTCCGGCACATCATCGCCGGGCCCTTCGAAGGGCTCGCCAAGGAGGACCTGCCGGCGCAGTTGTGCGCGTTCACGACCGGCGTACTGCGCGCCGAGGCGGCCCGCTCGCCCGGCTGGTACGACGTGATCCATTCGCACTACTGGCTGTCCGGGCAGGTGGGCTGGCTCGCCAAGGAGCGCTGGGGGGTGCCCCTCGTACACACCGCGCACACCCTGGCCAAGGTGAAGAACCTCCAGCTCGCGACCGGGGACACCCCGGAGCCCAAGGCTCGCGTCATCGGTGAGGAGCAGGTGATCGCCGAGTCCGACCGGCTGGTCGCCAATACCGTGACGGAGGCGAAGGAGCTGATCGACCTGTACGGGGCGCCGCTGTCCCGGGTCGGGGTCGTGGAGCCCGGCGTCGACCTGGAGCGCTTCACGCCGCCCGCGGTCGGCTGCGAGGCGGCGGTGAAGGAGGCGGCCCGGCGCCGGCTCGGGCTGCCGCCGCACGGGTACGTGGTCGCGTTCGTCGGGCGCATCCAGCCGCTCAAGGCACCCGACGTGCTGCTGCGCGCCGCCGCCGAACTGCGCTCGCTCAACCCGGACGTGGCCAGCCGCCTCACCCTGGCCATCGTGGGCGGCAACAGCGGCAGTGGCCTGGATCTGGCGGCGCTCGCCGGAGAGCTGGGCCTGGGGGACACGGTGCGCTTCCTGCCGCCGCAGGGCCGGGACCGCATCGTCGACCTGTTCCGCGCCGCCGATCTGGTCGCGGTCCCCAGCTACAACGAGTCCTTCGGCCTCGTCGCCATGGAGGCGCAGGCGTGCGGCACACCGGTCGTCGCGGCCGCGGTGGGCGGCCTTGTCCTGGGGGTACGGGACGGGCTGTCCGGTGTTCTCGTGGACAGCCACGCACCGGGTGACTGGGCACGGGTCGTCGGCGACCTGCTCGCCCAGCCGGGACTGCGCGAGCGGATGGCCCGGGGCGCGGTGGCGCACGCCGCCAACTTCTCCTGGAACCGTACGGCCGCGGGGCTGCTCGCGGTCTACCGTGAGGCGCTCGCCGAGCACCAGGCGCGTACCGCGCGGGAGGTCCCGGTCGGAGCGTGCGCGCGATGAACCCGGCGGCGGTACGCGCGCTCATCGAGTCCACATTGGACGATCGCGGTGCGGAGTGGGAGAAGGCGGCGGACGGCTCGTACGCGGTGACCCTGCCCGGTACCCACAAACTCAAGACGATCTGCAACCTCATCGTCGGCGAGCACGCACTGCGGGTCGAGGCGTTCGTGATGCGCCAGCCCGACGAGCGGCGCGAGGAGCTGTGGGCGTACCTGTTGCAGCGCAACGCCCGCATGTACGGTGTCGCGTTCGCCATCGACCAGGTCGGCGACGTGTACCTCACCGGGCGGTTCCCGCTGCACGCGGTGACGGCGGACGAGCTGGACCGGCTGCTCGGCTCGGTGCTCACCTACGCCGACGAGAGTTTTGACACGATGCTGTCGATTGGCTTCGGCTCAGCAATCCGGCGAGAGTGGGCGTGGCGGGTCAAACGCGGCGAACCGCTGGACAATCTTCGCGCCTTTGAACATCTGGTGAATCCGTCCTAAGTGGCCGATCCGCACGGGACCAACCGTTGGTCGCGCTGACTCTATGCTGAGCCCGTGTCCGAGACCCCGCGCCTCGCGTGGCGCCCGGTCGCGCTTGTCGCCGCCGCGCTGCTCGCGCTCCTCGTTCTGACCGCCAACCAATACGGATACCACCGCGACGAACTGTACTTCCGGATGCTGGGTGCGCATCCGGCCTGGGGCTACATAGACGAACCGCCACTGACCCCGCTGCTGGGCCGGGCGAGCACCGCACTGTTCGGCGACAACCTGGTCGCGCTACGCGTACCGGCGATTCTGTGCGCGATCGCCGCCGTCGTCATCACCGCACTCATCGCCCGCGAACTCGGCGGCGGTACCGGCGCTCAGGTGCTTGCCGCGATCGGAATCAGCTCGACGTTCCTGCTCATTTCCGGGCACGTGCTGCTGACCTCGACACCCGACATCGTGGTGTGGACGCTCGTCATCCTGTTCGCCTGCCGCGCCCTGCTGCGCGGCGAACCGCGCTGGTGGCTGGCGGCCGGGCTGACGGTCGGCCTCGGTCTCTACAACAAGCAACTCATCGTACTGTTGCTGATCGGGCTGGCGATCGGACTCGCCATCGCCGGGCCGCGTCGGGAGCTGCGCAGCCCGTGGCTGTGGGGCGGCGTCGCGATCGCTGTCGTGGTCGCCCTGCCCAATCTCGTGTACCAGGCCACCCATCACTGGCCCGAACTGGCGATGTCCCGTGCCCTGTCCCGCAACAAGGGTCACGATGACCGGATAACGTTCGTACCGTTGCAGATCGTCCTCCTCGGGTGGCCGGTGGCACCCATCTGGATCGCCGGTCTGGTGCGGCTGTTCCGGGACGCCGTCTGGGCCCCGGTGCGCTCGCTCGCCTGGACGTACCCGGTCGTCTGCGTCATCGTGCTCGCCAGCGGTGGCCAGCCCTATTACACGTTCGGTCTGCTTGCCTTCCTGTACGCGGCCGGATGCGTGGTGACCGTTCGCTGGGCGGCGAACCGGAGCCGGCGGTGGGGCTGGACGGTCGCCGCGCTGGCGCTCTCGGGTGCCAGTTCGATCGTCATCGCGTTGCCGGTGATTCCCGTTTCGTCCCTGGGCTCGACGCCGGTACCGGCGATCAACCAGACCTCCCGCGACTCGGTCGGCTGGCCCGCGTACGTCCGCCAGGTCGCTGACGCGGTCGCCGCGCTACCCCCGGCCGAGTTGCCGCAGACCGTCCTGGTGGCCGGCAACTACGGCGAGGCGGGGGCGATAGACCGGTACGGGTCCCGGTACCATCTGCCACCTGTCTACAGTGGACAGAACGAACTGTACAATTTCGGCCCGCCGCCGCGGGACGCGCGCGTGACGGTGGCGGTCGGTATGCATCTGTCCTTTTTGGAGCGTGAGTTCGCGAGCTGCACCCAGGTCGGCAAGCTGGACAACGGGGTCGGCGTCGACAATGAGGAACAGGGCAGACTTATTGTGGTATGCCGCGATCCGGTACGCCCGTGGCCGGATCTCTGGCGGGATTTCCAGCACTATGACTAGAAGTGGACTGTGAGTCAGCCGACAGGCCATTCGGGTTGCCCGTGCGGCGCGATATTCCGTAACGTGATCGCAGACGCGCCGCTCGCGTGGCAAACGGGGGAAGTCAAGGGGGC
Source organism: Rugosimonospora sp. (assembly GCA_051986465.1). Taxonomy (GTDB): domain Bacteria; phylum Actinomycetota; class Actinomycetes; order Mycobacteriales; family Micromonosporaceae; genus DATEJJ01. The sequence continues at coordinate 11,056 of JBPYFB010000601.1, read as the reverse complement.
ACACGCGGCACGGTGCGTCTATCGGTGGCGATAGTTGCGTTGGGGGACGCGCGGGGAGCGCCACCAGTAACTGGCGGCGTGCGAGGCTTGACGCGGTTGTTTGGGGGATCGCGTCGCCCGCCCGCCGCCAGTCGCGTCCCAAATCTGGGACGGCTAATAGTCCACTGTAGACAGAGCTGGCCTCGCCGTCGCCTTGCCAGCGGCGACCCGCCGCTCCCGGGGACCGCTCGCGGCCAGGTGGCCGGCGGCGCCCAGCAGCCCGAGGCCGGCGCAGGCCAGCCAGTGGAAGGCGCCGAGGTACTGGAACGACACTCCACCCAGCGCCGGCGCGAGGAAGCTCGCGAGCGAAAACGTCAGGAAGAACACGGCCTGGTACCGGGCGCGCAGCCGGGACGGGGCCAACTCCGCGACGACCGACGCGTTGGGCGGTGCGGCGAGCATCTGGCCGACCGTCCACACCACGGCGACGGTGACGTAACTTTCCAACGAACCGGCGATGGTGACGCCGCCGTACCCGAGTGCGAGGAGCGCCAGCGCGAGCGCAAGTACCGAACCCTTGCGGCGCCTGGCGATCAGCCCGGGTACGAAGAGCTGGCCCACCACGATGAGCGCGGCGGCGAGCGCCGTCACGATCCCGTACCCGGACGGCCGCAGCCCGTCGGCCTTCATCGCGAGCGGCAGGATCGTGGAGCCCTGCGCCGTGATGAGTGCCTGGATCAGGGTCAGTCCCACGAACACCATGAAGACGCGATCGCTCAGCGCGGTACCCACGCCACCTCGGGGCGGCGGCGCGGCCGCGCGGTGCGGTGCGCTCTCCGGTACCCACAGCAGGATCAGTGCCGCGCTCACCAGGGTCGTGGTCGCGTCGGATACGAACAGCAGGGCGAAGCTCACCTCGGCGACGAGCCCGGCGAGCAGCGAGGCCGTGGCGGCACCGAGGTTGAACGCCCAGAACTGGAGGTTGAAGGCGCGCGGCCGGTGCGTCTCGGCCACCACGTCCACGATTGCCGCGACGAACGCCGGCCCCGGCATGCCCTGGGCGAGCCCGACGAGCACCACCAGCACCGCGATCGCCGGTACCGCCCGGACGAAGCCGAGCGAATAGAGCAGCCCGGCGCCGGTGAGGTGAGCCAGTAGGAGCGTGCGGCGCCGGCCCCACCGGTCCGCGAGTACGCCGCCGAGGAGCGTGCCCGCCGCGTTGCCGATGCCGTACCCGCCCACCACGGTGCCGGCGAGCGCCGCGGAGAGGTGGCGCGGCCCGGTCAGGTACAGCGAAAGGAACAGCACCGCGAAGCCCCCGGCCCGGTTGACGAGGATGCCGGACCACAACACCCAGTAGGTGCCCGGGAGACCGCCGGCCGTGGAGCTGAGCCAGCGACGCACCATACCCCCTGTAAAGGTTGTTTACCGTATTTTCGCGGGAGCCTGCCGGCGCTCGGGCGATGGGGTCGGCGCCGCCACCGTCTGCGCCGCCACCGTCTGCGCCGCCGCGGCCTGGGCAGCGGCGAGCGCCACCGCGCGACGCTCCCGGGCCGGGCCGGACAGCAGATGGCCGGCGGCGACCACCAGGCCGATGCCGCCACAGCCCAACCACAGCGCGGTACGCCCGAGGTGCTGCTGGACGAGGCCGCCGAGCACCGGCGCCAGGAACGAGGCGCCGGACCAGGACAGCGACCACACGCCTTGGTACCGGCCGCGCAGCGCGACCGGCGACAACCCGGCCAGCATCGTCGCGTTGGACGGCGAGTTGAGCATCTCGCCGACGGTCCAGATCAGCACGGCCACGGCGTACAGCGGCGCGGTGTGGGTGACCGCGGTCAGCCCGAAGCCCACGCCGACCACCACGGCGGCGACCGCGAGCACCCGCGACCGGTCCCGGGCGCCGATCAGTCGCGGCACGAAGAGCTGGCCGAGCACGATCAGCACCCCGTTGAGCGCGATGACCAGACCGTACGTGGCGCTGGACAGGCCGTCGCGCCCCATCGAGATCGGCAGCATCGAGATGTGCTGCATGAATACGAGCGCGATCAGCAGGTTGAGGCCGACGAAGCCGAGGAAGGTCCGGTCGCGGAAGACGGTACCGAGGCCATCCTGGCGCGCCGCGGGCGTGCCGGTGCGTACCCGCTGCGGATCCCGTACCCGCAGCAGGACCAGTACCGCGGTGATCAGGGTGGTACCGGCGTCCACGCCGAACAGCACCAGGTAGTTGACGGAGGCGGCGAGCCCGGCCAGTACGGCCGCGGACGCGAAGCCCAGGTTGATCGCCCAGTAGTTGAGCGTGAACGCGCGCAGCCGGTCCCGCTCGTCCACCACATCGATCATGAGCGCGGAGAAGGCTGGGCGCACCATCTCCGTGGTGAGGCCCAGGGCGAGAGTGCCCAGCGCGATCGCGTACCGGTCGCGCAGCAGGCCAAGGGCGATCATGCAGGTGGCGCCCGCGAGGTAGGACAGCAGCATCGTGCGGCGCCGGCCCCAGCGGTCGGCGAGTACCCCGCCCAGCAGGGTGCCAGCCGTGCTACCCGCGCCGTACAGGCCGAGCACCAGGCCGGCGTAGCTGGCGGAGAAGCCGCGTACCCGGGTCAGGTAGATCGCCAGGAAGATGATGACGAAGGAGCCGAGCCGGTTGATCAGGGTGGCGGTCCACAGGTACCAGAAGGTCGCTGGCATTCCACCCGTCGTCTGCCGCAGCCAGCGCCGCACGACACCCCCCGTAATGACCTGCCACGTATTGATCTCCTTACAACCTAGTCGCCGGCCGACCCGCTGGTCATCCGCTTTCCGCGGTGGCCCTCGTCACGGGCGGCGAACCGGCGTCGGGCAGGATGTAGGGCATGAGTTTGGGCACGCTGGTGCTGCTCCGCCACGGCGAGAGCGAATGGAACGCGAAGAACCTGTTCACTGGTTGGGTCGACGTGGACCTGTCGGTGCGCGGCGAGGACGAGGCGCGCCGCGGCGGCGAACTGCTGCGCACCTGCGGGCTGCTGCCCGACGTGGTGCACACGTCGGTGCTGCGCCGCGCCATCCGCACCGCGGAACTGTCCCTGCACGCCTGCGACCGGCACTGGATACCGGTGCGCCGCAGTTGGCGGCTGAACGAGCGGCACTACGGCGCGCTGCAGGGCAAGAACAAGAAGCAGACCCTCGAGCAGTACGGCGAGGAGCAGTTCATGCTCTGGCGCCGCTCGTACGACGTGCCTCCGCCGCCGATCGCGGACGACGACGAGTACTCGCAGTTCGCCGACGCGCGCTACGCCGCTCTGCCGCCGGAGCTCAAGCCGCGCAGCGAGTGCCTCAAGGACGTGCTGCACCGTACCCTGCCCTACTGGTACGACGCGATCATCCCGGACCTGCGCGACGGCCGCACCGTACTGGTCGCGGCGCACGGCAACGCGCTGCGGGCGGTGGTCAAGCACATCGACCAGATCTCCGACGAGGCGATCGCGGCGCTGAACATCCCGACCGGTATCCCGCTGCGGTACGACCTCGACCCGGACACGCTGCGCCCGATCAAGCCGGGCGGTGAGTACCTGGACCCGGAGGCCGCCCGGGAGGCCGCCGCCGCCGTCGCCAACCAGGGCAGGTAGTCGGCCTGGCGCCGCCGCCTGTCTGGACGGAGGAGCACCGCAGCGAAGCGAGGAGCGGACGAAGGAAGACGGCGGGCGCAGGCGCCAGGCCCGCGCGAGCGAAGCGAGCGCCAACTAGCTCTGTTCGCCGGTCACCAGGTAGACCACCTGGCGGCCGGCGTTCACGGCGTGGTCGGCGTAGCGCTCGTACCAGCGGCCGAGCAGCGCGCCATCGACCGCCTGCTCCACTCCGTGCCGCCAGGCCGTACCGAGCAGCAGTCCGTACAGCTGCCGGTTGAGCTCGTCCACCGCGTCGTCGTCACGCTCCAGCTCGCCGGCGCGTTGGGCGTCCGCCTCCCGGAGCGCCTCTGCGATCTTGCCGGCCATCCGGTCGGTCACCGCGGCCATGTCCCGCACGACCGGTACCAGTTCCTCCGGTACCGCCATCTCCGGCACCCGGCGCAGCGCGACCTTCGCCACGTGGCAGGCGAGGTCGCCCATCCGCTCCACGTCCGCGGCCACGTGCAGCGCGGTCACGACCAGTCGCAGGTCGGTCGCGACGACCGGCTGCTGCTTCGCCAGCAGGCCGTACACCTTCTCCTCGACCCGCCGGTAATCCGCGTTGACGTCCGCGTCGGCCGCGAGTACCTGCTCCGCCGCCGTCTGGTCGGCGGACAGCAGGGCGGCGGTGGCGTTGGCCATTTCGGTGCGGACCTGCTGTGCCATGGTGACCAGCAGGTTGGTCACGTCGGCCAGTTCGGCCCGGTACTCCTCGCGCATGTCGCTCCCAAGCTCGTCGGGGGTACGGCCGTGACCGTAGGCCGGCCGGGCGTCGCGGCGGTGAACAGTTGTGAACGGGGCGCCGCGAACGGGTGAACATTAAACGACGAGCGCCCGATTTGTCCTAGCCGGCAGGCTTGACAAGTGAACAATAGACCTACCATCGTCGCGTGGATTGGTTCAGGATGCGACGTCAGACGCCCGGCTCGACCGAGGCGAGCGTGGTCAGGCCTGAGCCGTCCCCCGAGGACATATCTGCCGACGATGGTTCACTCGACGACATGTCTGTCGACCCCGTGACCCCGATCTACCGTCGCACGTCCGCCAAGGGCCTGGGCCGGCGCAGCCTCGACGCCCTGCGGGTGGGGGTACTCGTCCTGGACCCCGAGGATCGGCCCATCCTGGCCAACCCGGCCGCCAGGGAGATGGGGCTGCTGCGCGGCGCCAGCACCAACGGCGGCCTCGTCGCGCACACCGTCGTGCGTACCCTCGCCGGCCAGGCCCGGCGCACCGGTACCCGCCGCGAGGTCGAGCTGGACCTGCCGCGCGGCAACGGGCGCGACCCGCTCGGCGTACACATCCGGGCGGTCGCCCTCGGCGACGGCCACGTGACGGTCGAGGCGGCCGACGTGACCGAGTCGCACCGGGTGGCCCGGGTGCGGCGGGACTTCGTGGCCAATGTGAGCCACGAGCTGAAGACCCCGGTCGGCGCGCTGCAACTGCTCGCGGACGCGCTGCTCGAGGCGACGGAGGCCGAGGACGCCGACCTGACCGCGGCCCGCCGCTTCGCCGAACGCATCCACAGCGAATCGACCCGGCTCGGCCGCCTCGTCAGCGAGTTGCTGGAGCTGAGCCGGCTGCAGGGTGGCGAGCCGCTGCCCGAGCCGTCGCCGGTGAACGTGGATCGCATCATCGCCGAGGTGATCGACCGCACCCGCACCCCCGCGGCGGCGAAGGAGATCGAGATGGTGGTCGAGGGCGAGCGCGGGCTGACCGTGTACGGCAGCGAGAGCCAGCTCATGACCGCGGTCGTCAACCTCGCGGAGAACGCCATCGCCTACTCGCCGGACGCCACCGACGAGCGCCCGGCGCCCCAGGTCACGATCGCTGTCCGGCCCGGCGAGGAGTACGTCGAGATCAGCGTCGCCGACGAGGGCATCGGCATCGAGCCCAAGGATCTCGACCGGATCTTCGAACGCTTCTACCGCGCGGACAAGGCGCGCTCCCGCGCCACCGGCGGCACCGGGCTCGGGCTCGCGATCGTCAAGCACATCGCGACGAACCACGGTGGCCACGTCGACGTGGTCAGTACCGTCGGCGTGGGTTCGACGTTCACCCTGAGGCTGCCTGCGCGTCCACCGGACGCTGCCCTGCCGCAACCGCCGTCAGTTGAGATCCCCGCAGAACCTACAGAAACCGAAGAACCCACAGAACCCGTAGTACCGCAATGAGCCGGCCGCTGGACCGGTCCGGCCCAAGAGCAGCCGGCCTTAGCGGCCGAAGTCGAAAGGAACCGCCTAGTGGCCCGGGTACTCGTCGTCGAGGATGAGGAGTCGTTCTCGGACGCGTTGTCCTACATGCTCCGCAAGGAGGGTTTCGAGGTGTCGGTCGCGGCTACCGGCACCCGGGCGCTTACCGAGTTCGACCGTACCGGCGCCGACATCGTGCTGCTCGACCTCATGCTGCCGGAGATGTCCGGCACCGAGGTGTGCCGGCAACTCCGCTCGCGCTCGAATGTGCCGATCATCATGGTCACCGCCCGCGATTCGGAGATCGACAAGGTGGTGGGGCTGGAGATCGGCGCGGACGACTATGTGACGAAGCCGTACTCGCCTCGTGAGCTGGTCGCCCGGATCCGGGCGGTTCTGCGCCGGCAGGCCGGCGATGGCGCCGAGCTCGCGCCGCCGACTCTCGCGGCCGGGCCGGTACGCATGGATGTGGAGCGCCATGTGGTTACCGTCGGTGGTGCGGGGGTACCCCTGCCGCTGAAAGAGTTCGAGCTGCTGGAGATGTTGCTTCGCAACGCGGGACGGGTACTGACCCGCGGACAGTTGATTGACCGGGTGTGGGGCGCCGATTACGTTGGGGACACAAAGACGCTAGACGTGCACGTAAAGCGCTTGCGATCCAAGATCGAACCGGAACCCTCCGCCCCACGCTACATAGTCACCGTGCGCGGGCTAGGGTACAAGTTCGAACCCTAGCCCTCCGTCTGGAAACATGGGGCGACATGACGCAGACGCAACAGCGGGCGTCGGTCGCTGCGGTGGCCGAGACGCAGCCTCACGAGCCGAGGCGGCGCGGCGCCTGGTGGATCTGGCCGGCCGTGATCGCGGCCGCCTGGGTGGTACCGGCGCTGTGCCAGCTCGTACACGTGGACTGGCTGCTCCCGCCGCTGCTGCTGCTGGCGACCGCGTCCCTGCTGCGCGGGCGGTACCTTCTCGACCGCCTCGTCGTAGCCTTCGCCCTGCTGTTCGGCGCGACCTGCGCGGCCGGCCTGCTGCTGTCGGTATGGCCCTGGCACCTCGCGCCGGTACCCGCGGCGGGGGTCGCCTTCACCGTGCTCGTCGCGCTCGCCGCGGTACTGCGCCGCCGGCCGCACCTGCCGGCTCGGGTACGGCTGCTCGACGCGGTGCCGGTGATCTCCGGTGTCTGCAGCTGGCTGGCGCTCTGGTGGCCCCGGCGCAGCGGGCTGTTCAGCGACCGGTTCGCCCAGGCGGCGGAGGGCGGCGACCGGGGCGCGCACTTCATGCTGTACGACACGATCCGCGCGGTCGGCGGGTACGTCTTCCAGCATCGCGGGGCGAGCGCCTCGGAGATCGCCCCGGGCTACCAGGTGTACCCGCAGGGCGGCCACCTCGTGACCGCGCTGCTGCAGAACTTCGCCAGCTCCACCACGCACCGGCCCTCGGCAGTGATGTCGATGGTCCAGTTCCTGCGCTTCGATACCGCCACCGTCGTCCTGCTCTGCGCGGCGATGGGGTGGGCGGTCGTGCGCATCGCGGGTCCCGGGCTGAGCCTGCGGGTGGCGCTGCCGGCCACCGCCCTCGCCTGTGGCCTGCTCGTCCTGGGCGACCTGGAGACGATCATCAAGTCCGGGTTCTGGGCCGAGCAGGTCTGCCTCGGCCTGCTCGTGGTGCTGTTCGCGCTGCTGATCCGGCCGCTCGCGGCGACCGGGGAGCAGCTCATGGTGCTCGCCGGCCTGAACGTCGCGATCGCGTACACCTACTACTTCGCGCTGCCGGTCTCCGTCGGCGGCACGCTGATCTTCCTGCTCGTCTACTACAAGCGGGTACGCGCGCGCTGGATCCTCGCGCTGAGTACGGCCGTGGTGGCGGCGGTGCTGGGCGCGATACCGATCCTCGTCAATGTCGCCTGGATCCGCGCGAACAAGGGCGGAGCGGCGGTCCTCGACGCGACCGGGGCGCTGGACCCGGTCGGCGGCGGCCTACCCCTCGCCCTCGGCGGGCTGGTGCTCGCCGCGGTGCTCACCTCGCGGCGGTGGTGGACGCCGGTGACCAAGATGGTCGGCGGCGTGCTCGCCGCGTGCCTGTTCTACCTCCTCGCGGTCGGCGAGTTCCAGTGGCTGACGGTCCTGCACACCGACTACTACTACGAGAAGACGCTGCACTTCATCTCGATCGCGCTGGTGCTCATGGTCGGCCTGGCGGTGCGGCGGTTGGCGCCGCCGCTGGCCCGCCGCAGCGAACCCGTCCTGTACCGCTCCGGCGGCGCGCTGCGGCTGCGGGTAGCACCGGTCCTGACCGTGCTCGCGTTGAGCCTCGCCATGGTCGAGATCTTCAACCCGCTCCAGCCGCTGATCCCGCCGGCCAAGCAGCTCAACCAGCCGAGCCGGGGGCGCATGTACCTGACCGGGCAACTGATCTACCAGAACGCCGGCGCGGCACTCGACGTCGTGTCGCACGTACCGGACCCGCAGCGCCGGGCCACGATCGTCATGCCGACCTTCGGTGGCGACCCGGAGCTGACCAGCTGGGTGGCGGTGCTGGAGCGGGACTACCCGAGGATCCAGAACTGGCGCTGGTGGGCGGATAACGGCCGCCCCGACCCGCAGAAGTTCGTCGAGTTCATCCTCGCCAACCCGCAGCCGTACCAGATCGTCACGACCGATTCGGCGCAGCTGGCCGCGCTGCACCAGATGATGCTCGACCACCCGAACGTGGACGTGCAGATCGTCGAGTACAACCCGAACCGCAAGTACCAGACGAACTGGTAGGGATCGTTACTCGGGCGGCGTCGCGGGGTGCGCCGCCACCAGACCGGTACGCAGGCGCGCCGCGCACAGCTCGGCGAGCTTCGCGTACGCGGCGCCACCGATGAGCGCGGTCAGCTCCGGCGCGTACGACTCGTACAGCGGCTCGGTACCCACGTGCGCCTCCGGTGACGACGTGCACCACCAGTGCAGGTCGTGGCCGCCCTCGCCCCAGCCGCGCCGGTCGAACTCGGTGAGCGTGGAGACCAGCACCTTGGTCCCGTCCGGCCGCTTCGACCAGTCCTGGTCCCGCCGGATCGGCAGTTGCCAGCACACGTCGGGCTTGTACTCGAGCGGGTGCACCCCGTCGCGCAGCGCCTGTGCGTGCAGTGCGCAGCCGCCACCCCCGGCGAAGTTGGCATCGTTGAGGAAGACGCACGGCCCCTCGGCTCCCCGGGTGGCGGTGCGGCGCGCCGGGTTCTTGCCGTCGATGGTGTCCATCGCCGTGTAGTTCTTGAAGCCGCGCCGGAAGTGCTGCCACGTATCGGGGGTCAGCTTGCGCGCCGCGGCCCGCAGGCGCTTCTCGTCGTCGGCGTCGGTGAAGAACGCGCCGTGCGAGCAGCAGCCTTCGGCGCTACGGCCCTGGATGATGCCGTGGCAGGTCTTGCCGAACACGCAGGTCCAGCGGGACAGCAGCCAGGTCAGATCGGCCCGGATGAGATGCTGCTGGTCGGCGGGGTCGAGGAACTCGATCCATTCGCGCGGAAAGTCGAGGCCGACCTCCAACCGCCTGGGCTGCTCCTCGCCGGAGGAGTGGCTGCCGTCGTGCTGTTCTGCCGGGTCTTCGACGGCAACGTGGATATCCATCCGGCTAGCGTACGTCCTGCCCGTGCCGGATACGGTGAGACCTATGCGCCTCGGAGTCCTCGACGTCGGTTCGAATACCGTGCACCTGCTCGTCGTCGACGCGCACCTCGGTGCGCATCCGTGGCCGGCGCACTCCGAGAAGGCCGTACTTCGCCTGGCCGAGCAGATCCAGCCGGACGGGCGGCTGTCGAAGGAGGGTGCGGACGCCCTGGTCGCCGCGGTGGCCGGCGCGCGCCGCTCGGCGGAGAAGCTGGAGACCGACGACCTGCTCGCCTTCGCGACCTCGGCGGTGCGCGACGCGACCAACTCGGCGGAGGTCCTCGCGCGGGTACGCCAGGAGACCGGCGTGGAGCTGCGGGTGCTCTCCGGCGAGGGCGAGGCGAAGATGACGTTCCTCGCGGTACGCCGCTGGTTCGGCTGGTCCGCCGGGCGCCTGCTCGTACTCGACATCGGCGGCGGATCGCTGGAACTCGCCGCCGGCATCGACGAGGAGCCGGATGTGGCGCTGTCCGCGCCGCTGGGGGCCGGACGGCTGACCCGGGAGCGGCTGCACGCCGACCCGCCCAAGTCATCCGAGGTCGACGCGCTCATCGAGTACGCGGAGAAGTCGCTGGAGAAGCCGGCCAAGGCCCTGCTCGCAGGCGGCTGGGACAAGCCGGTCGCGACCTCGAAGACCTTCCGTACGCTGGCCCGGCTGGCCGGCGCCGCGCCCTCGGCGGAAGGCCCCCGGGTACCGCGCCACCTCACCCGTACCGGACTGCACCAGGTACTCGGGTTCATCCGGCACATACCGTCGCCGAAGCTGGCGGAGATGGACGGCGTCAGCGCGAGCCGGGCGCACCAACTGCTCGCCGGCGCGGCCGTGGCCGAGGCGGCGATGAGCAAGCTCGGCATAGACGTGCTGGAGTTCTGCCCGTGGGCGCTGCGCGAAGGTGTCATCCTACGCAGGCTGGACATCTTGGAGAGTTAAGCGGGCAACGCGGACGCGTTAACGCTGCTGACGCTGCCCGGTCTTCGGGGCGGGACTACTCTGACATAGTGACACCCGTACTGCTGTCGACCTCCTCGGTATTTCCCGAGCCCACCTCGGCGGCCTTCGAGATGGCCGCCACGCTGGGCTACGACGGCATCGAGGTGATGGTCTGGACCGACGCGGTGAGCCAGGACGCCGGCGCACTGCGCGGGCTCGCCGCCCACTACGGGGTACGGGTCGCCTCGATCCACGCGCCGTGCCTGCTGGTGACGCAGCGGGTGTGGAGCCCGGACCCGTGGGAGCGGCTACGCCGCTCGGCGGTGCTCGCGGAGAGCCTGGGCGCGCCGATGGTCGTGGTGCACCCGCCGTTCACGTGGCAGCGGGAGTACGCGCGGGGCTTCGTCGAGGGCCTGGCGACGCTGCGCGAGCAGCATCCGGGCGTGCGATTCGCGGTCGAGAACATGTTTCCGGTACGGATGGCGGGGCGCGTCTTCGTCCCGTACTCGCCCGGCTACGACCCGACGAAGGTGGGCTTCGACGCGTACACGCTGGATCTGTCGCACTGCGCGGCGGCCCGTGGCGACGCGCTGGCGATGGCGGACGCGATGGGACCGGCGCTCGCGCACATACACCTGGGTGACGGCACCGGTGAGGGGCGCG
>JBPYFB010000600.1:0-17415 GCA_051986465.1 Rugosimonospora sp. | reverse complement strand
ACCACCGCCTCAAACACGAAGGCGGCTGGAAACTCCACCAGATCCACCCCGGCGTCTTCCAATGGACCAGCCCACTCGGCCACCGCTACACCACCCGACCACCCAACCTCCACAATGGACCATCAGGATAGGCGGCATGGCTCACGGCTAGCCACCAGAGCAGTCGACCCAGACGATCTGCTCGGTGGTTATGACACCGTGCGGCACGCGGATCACGCCGAAGGAGATGTGGTGACCGACGACGAGGCAGGCCGGCGTGGCTCCTTCGGTCACGGTCCCTTGGTCATCCGTCCAAGGCACCGGTCCGAGCCCGTAGCTCTTCTGCGCGCGGGATCCGTCGAGGGTGACCGCGAACTCGGAAGCATCGGAGCCGTGCTCCCCTGGATGACGCGGCCGACCAGGAATCCGACACCGATCAGCGCCGCACCCGCATCATCATGGCCGCACCCTACAACTGGGGCGCCATGTCGAGAACGCGGTCGCGGCTACGACTGCTCGATAAACGCATGACGAGGAGGTACGACCGTGAAGACCGACACGTTGAAGGTACCGGGCGCCACGCTGTACTACGAGGTGCGCGGCTCCGGGCCGGTACTGCTGCTCATCTGCGGCGGGGTGTACGACGCCGCCGGGTACGCGGGGCTGGCGGGGCAGTTGGCCGACCGGTACACCGTCGTCACCTATGACCGGCGCGGCAACTCGCGCAGCCCGCTGGACGGACCGCCGGAGGAGCAGATCGTCGCGGTACACGCCGACGACGCGTACCGCGTGCTCGAAGCGGCGGCAGGCGGCGAGCCGGCGTACGTGTTCGGCAACAGTTCGGGCGCGCAGATCGGGCTGGAGCTGGCGACCCACCACCCGGGGAGGGTACAGGTGCTGGTCGCCCACGAGCCGCCCTGCCTGGATCTGCTGCCGGAGCGGGAGCACTGGCGCGCGGTCCTACAGGACGTGGCGAAGGCGTACGCGACGGGTGGCGCGGACGCGGCCGGCCAGGTTTTCGGCGCGGCGATGCGGATGCGGGGCGGCGAACCGGAAGACGAGCGGGTACCCGGTGGCGCGGACGCTCCGCAGGGCGAGCCGGATCCGGAGTTGCTGGCCGCGATGGAGCGGATGGGCCGGAACGTGGACTTCTTCTTCGGGTACGAGGTGCCGCCGTTCGGCCGGTACGTGCCCGACACGGACGCGCTGTGCGCATCGGGGGTGCGTGTCGTGATGGCGGCGGGTGAGGAGTCGGCGGGCGAGCCACCACACCGGGTGGCCTTCGCGGTCGCCGAGCGCCTCGGCGCGCAGACCGTGCTGTTCCCCGGCGACCATGGCGGCTTCGGTCAACGCGTCGAGGCGTTCGCCGCCAGGCTGCGGGAGGTCATAGAACGCTAGGCAGTTCGGCGCGGATACGGGTTCCGCGGCCTGGTGCGCTGGCGACGTGCATCCGGCCGCCCTCGGCCGCGGCCCGCTCGCGCATGGAGCGCAGGCCGAGCCGGCCGGGGAACTCGGCGCCGATGTCGAAGCCGCAGCCATTGTCGTCGACCTCCAGGACGACGGTGGCGGCCTCGGGGCACAGCCGCATGCCCACCTTGCTGGCGCCGGCGTGCCGGGCGGCGTTCTGTAGGGCCTCTTGGGCGATCCGGTACAGCGCCTGCCGGCCGGGGGCGGGCAGGGGTACGGTGCCGGCGAGTTCGGCGGAGGTGGCGATGCCGTACCCGCTGTGCAAGGTGTCCAGCAGCCGCCGCAGGGCGACGGCGAGTCCGCCACCGGCGAGGGTGTCGGGGCGCAGGTCGGTGATGAGTCCCCGGGTCTCGGCGAGCCCGGTCGCCGCGATCTCGAGTACCTGCGACAGCGGTGCGCCCGCGCTGGCCGGGTTGTGGCGCAGCAGCTCCTGGGCGGTACGGGCGCGCAGGCTGATCCCGTACAGGCTCTGCGCCACGGAGTCGTGCAGTTCCCGGGCGAGGCGTTCGGCGGCGGGGGCGTGCCGTACCGCCCCGGCGGCGAGTCCCGCGAACACCTCGGCGAGGTCCTGCTCCCCCACGGTGAAGCGGCGGGTACCCGCCACCCCGAGTACGCCGATGGGGTGCGCCTCGCCCGGAATGGGTGCGTACAGCACGCGCCGCAGTCCGCGCGCGGCGAGCGCGATCTCGAACGGTTGCCGGACGCGCGAGAGGGGGGCGGAGTACGTGCGCTGTCCCCGGATCGCGAGCCATGCCACGGTGTCGGAGTAAGACAGGCGTGCCACGGGAGCGCCGTGTGCCGCCCGTACCGTCAAATGCTCGTCCGCAACGGTCATGGCGAGCACCGCCGCGGCGCCGAGCACGGCGGCGGCCCCCCGCACCAACCGGGCGAGCACGTCGTCCTGGCCGTGCCCCCGGCGCACCGCGGCCTCGATGTCGGCGACCGCCTCGACCGCCGTGCCCCGCTTGCCATGCATCGCGCTAGACGGGGGCCGGTTCGCTGACCGGGACGAGGCCGACCCGCATCGCGTACAGGGCGGCCTGGGTGCGGCTCTGCGCGCCCAGCTTGGTGAGGATGCTGCTGACGTGCGTCTTGACGGTCTGCGCCCCGATGCTCAGCTCGCGCGCGATCTGGCGGTTGTCGCGGCCCCGCGCCAGCAGGGTGAGCACCTCCTCCTCCCGTCGGGTGAGGCGGGGCAACCCGCGTGGGGCGTCGACGTCCCGAACGAGTCTTGCCGCCACGGCGGGGGACAGCTGCACCTTGCCCGCGGCCGCGGCGCGTACGGCGCGGTGCAGTTCGTCGGCGTCGGTGTCCTTGAGGAGGTATCCGATCGCGCCGGCGTGCAGCGCGTCGACGACGAGGTGGTCGTCGAGGTAGCCGGTGAGCACCAGCACCTCGACCTCGGGTAGTTCCTGCCGGATCGTCGCGGTCGCGGAAAGCCCGTCGACGCGCGGCATGAGCAGGTCCATGAGAACGACGTCGGGGCGTAGGCCGCGGGCGAGCTCGACGGCCTCGCGGCCGTCCACAGCCTCCCCCACTGGTCGCATGTCCCGGTCCAGGCCGAGGAAATCGCGCAGGCCCTGTCGGACCATGGCGTGATCGTCGGCGATCAGCAGACTGATGGTCATCTGCGGCTCCGCGGGCGAAGGTAGGGAGTGAGGAGTGGGCTCCGCCCGCATCTACCCCACCCAATCGTTCATGAAACCGCCCACCAATGGGGGAGGCCCAAGGTGTGGCGGTATCCGCGACCCCGCGCGGGAGGTGGCGGCCATGGGGTGGTTGCGACGGTTGATGGGTGCGATCCCGGTACCCGTCGAGAAAGCACCGCGCCAGCCGGTTGCTGGCCGGTCATGCCATGCCGCCCACCTCGAACACGATGGACCTGCCACCGCCCGAGACCATCTCGCGACGGTCCCGCACCGGCCGGTTCATGGTGGTTGGTGCGATCGGCGTCGGCATCAACAACGTGGCACTGCTGCTACTGCACGGTGTCGCGGCGGTACCGCTGATGGTCGCCTCGGTGATCTCGGTTGAGCTCGCGGTGATGCACAACTACGTGCTCAACGAGGTCTGGACGTTCCGCCCCGGCCGGCTGTCCGCCCGCCGCTTCGGCGCGTTCAACACGGTTGCCTTGGGCGCGCTCGCGGTCAACGTCGGAGTGCTGCGGCTGCTCACCTATGCCGGGGTGTTCTATCTGGTCGCGAACGTGGTCGGGGTGGCCGCCGCGTTCCTTATCAACTTAGCGCTCAGCACGACCTGGATCTGGAGTGACCGCACCCATGGCGCAGACGGTGGTACTGGCCCCGATCGTGGTGATCTCTCTGCTGCTGACGGTACAGGCGGCCCACGCCCTTTACTTGATGATTTATACCTGGGACCAGCCTGCCGCCGAGGCACTCGCGCGCGCCCCCGAGCAGCAACTCGATCCGCAGTTGTCGTTCACCGCGATCGTGCCGGCACGCCACGAGGAGGAGGTCATCCAGACGACGATCGACCGGGCCGTCCGGACTGACTACCCGACCGACATGGTTCAGGTGCTCGTGGTCTGCTCGGCGGATGACACGGGCACGATAGAACGCGCCCAGGAGCAGATCGACCGGCTGCGGGCGGAGGGTCTGGACAACGCCGAACTCGTGATATTCGACGACGGACCGGTGAACAAGCCGCACGGCCTGAACAAGGCGCTGGTGCGCGCCGACCGCGACGTGGTCACGATTTTCGACGCGGAGGACGAGATCCCGCCGCAGATCTTCCACATCGTCAACACGGTGATGGTGTCGGAGAAGGTCAACGTGGTGCAGGCCGGGGTCCAGTTGATGAACTACGACTCCAACTGGTACTCGACCTTCAACGTGCTGGAGTACTTCTTCTGGTTTCGCAGTCGCCTGCACTACCACGCGAAGTCCGGTGCGATCCCGCTCGGCGGCAACACGGTCTTCTTCACCCGCGCGCTGCTGGAGAGCATGGGCGGCTGGGACGAGACGATCCTGACCGAGGACGCGGAGATCGGGCTACGGGTGTGCGTGATGGGCGAGAAGGTCCGGGTCATCTACGACGACCGGTACGTCACCAAGGAGGAGACTCCGCCGACGCTGAAGCACTGCATCAAGCAGCGCACCCGGTGGTGCCAGGGCTTCATGCAGACGCTGCGCAAGGGGACGTGGAAACAGTTGCCCACCAGACGGCAGCGCTTCCTCGCCTGGTACACGCTGGCGTTCGCGTACGCACAGGCGGGGTTGGGGCTGTACATGCCGATCGCGCTGCTGACCGCGCTCTTCACGCACGCGCCGGTGGTGCTGGTACTGCTGTCCTGGTTGCCGGTGCTGATGCTCATCGCGCACTTCGTCACCTCGGTGGCCGGACTGTACGAGTTCACCCACGCGCACGGGCTGCACGCCTCCCCGCGCACGATTCTGGTGATGGCGATCGGCTGGATCCCGTACCAGCTCGTGCTCGCATACTCGGCCGCCCGCGCGCTGCGCCGGCAGATGCGCGGTGTGAAGGACTGGGAGAAGACGGCCCACGTGGGCGCGCACCGCGGCGCGATACCGGAGTTCGTGCAGGGCGCCACGGCAGTCCAGGGCGCCACGGCAGTCGAGGGAGCCACGGCGGCGGTACAGGGTGACGGTCTCGCGGCCGTGACCGAGGAGGCGGGCAGCCGTGCCGGCTAAACACCGCGCGGGTGAGACCCGCTCCCCCGATCCGCCGTACCGGTCGAACTCGGCGCCGCACCGGGCCAGCGTCACGAGCCAGGCGCCGAGCCGGGTGCGCGGTGGGCGCGGGCCCCGGGCGCCGCTGTCGATAGCGGGCCCGTTGGGGGGTACGGGACGCACCGCGCTCATCGTCGCCCTTGTGGTGGCGCTGGTCACCCACGGGTACAACGTTTTCAGGTACCCGTTGTACCTGACGGACGAGGGCATCTACACCGAGCAGGCGTGGTCGGTACTGCGCGAGGGGCGGCTGTCCCCGTACACGTACTTCTACGACCACGCGCCCATGGGGTGGCTCACGCTGTCGATGTGGGTGGGCATCCTGCCGGGGCAGTTCCACACCTTCGGCAACCCGATCAACGCGGGCCGGGTTCTCATGGTGCTGGTACAGCTCGCGAGCGTGTTCTTCCTCTTCGAGATCGTGCGCCGGTTCTCGGGCAGTGTGGCGGCGTCGTTCCTCGCGGCGTTTGCCTTCACCGTGTCCCCGATGGCCGTCTACTACCAGCGGCAGGTACTGCTGGACAACCTCATGGTGTTCTGGGTGCTGCTCTCGCTGTACCTGCTGGCCCGCGGCGGCGGCCGGGTGGTCACCGTGATGGGTTCGGGGATGGCGCTGGGCACGGCGGCGATCACCAAGGAGAACGCGGTCTTCCTGATACCGGGCTTCGCGTACCTGATGCACAAGGGGATCGCCGGGCAACCCAACCGCCGGTTCGCGTCGACGTTCTGGTGGTTCGCGTCGATCACCCCGGTGGGGTTGTACGTGCTGTACGCGACGCTGAAGAACGAGCTTCTCCCGCAGGGCTTGAACTTCAACCTCAAGGTGGCGCCGGCCAACCACGTGTCGCTGCTGTACACGGTGTGGTGGCAGCTCAACCGCACCTCGCAGACCAGCCAGGGGCTCGCCTTCGCGGATCTGCTGCGCGGCAGTTGGCTGCCGAAGGACCGGTTCCTGCTCATCGGCGGCGCGATCGCCACGGCCGCGACGCTGCTGCTGTACCTGTCGGATCGGCAGCGGGGTACGGCACTGTTCGGCGCGTCGCTGCTCAGCATCGGGTACGGGTTCTACCTCGCGCGCAGTGTGCTGCTGGACTTCTACGTCACGCCGCTGATCCCGTTGCTGTGCCTGAACATCGGCCTGCTGTGGGGCCGGCTGACCGCGGCGACCGGGCGGACGGCGACGGCGGCGTTGACCGCGGTGCTGATGTTACCGCCGCTCGTGTTACCCGGTGGGTATGTGGTCAAGTACAACGAGGCACACACCCATCTGCAGCTCATCGACCAGTACCGGCTGAAGATGACGAACCTGCAGATGGAGCAGGTGGCCTGGATCCGGGCGAACATCCCGCCCGACAGCTACATGATTATCGATGACGATATATGGGTCGCGCTGCACGACATCAAGCCGGTGTACCGCAACGCGCACTCCCACTACAAGGCATCCGCCGACCCCGACATCCGCGACAAGGTCTTCCACCAGGACTGGCGCCGGCTCAACTACGTGGTGCTGTCCAACCAGATGCGCAAGGCCATGGAAGAGAACAACGGGGGCGGTCAGGAGGACTGGATCCTGCAGGCAATCGATCAGCATGGGCGGCAGGTATGGCAACTGAGCAAGGGGAACGTCGAGCTCTCCATCGTCAAGATCGAGAGCGGGTAAGTGAGGGTCAGTCCGAGCGTTCGTCGGAGCGGACGCGCGGCGGTCGCAACCACCGGGCCGCACCGACCTCGGGGCGGTGGTGGAAGCGCGGCCTGGTCGCCGCCGTGGCGCTGGGCATCGCGTTCAGCATCGTCAAGTCCGTGATGCCCGCCATGGGCATCGGCTCGCACAAGCCGGCGCACTCGGCGCAGCCGACCGCCAGCCCGCCGGCAATGGCGGATCTGGGCGGCGTGCAGGTGCCGGGCACCGGGCAGCCGCTGCTGATGCTCAACCCGGGCCTTGTACGACCGGGTACCACCGTCCAGGTCATGGGCTCCGGCTTCGACGCCGGGTCTGTTGTGGACATCAAGATGGGCGGTGTCGCCCCAGTGCGTTCGGTCAAGGCGGACCGGTGGGGCGGCGTGAACACATCGCTGTCGTTCCCGTCGGGGGCGTCCAGTGCCGGCGGGATGCGGATCGTCGCCCAGCAGCGCAACAGCACCAAGGCCGCGACCGCCCAGGCGACCGTGGCGCAGGGCGTCGGCACGGCCACCCTCTCGGCCATGGTCGGCAAGCCCGGTGACACGGTGGCGCTGACCGCGCGCGGCTTCGAACCCGGCGAACAGCTCGCGTTGTACTGGGGCCGTACGACCGGGCAGCCGAGCATGACGATGCAGGCGGACAGCAGCGGAGCGGTCAGCCACGCGCCACTGCGCGTCGGCGTGGCACCCGTCGGTACGAGCAGCCTGTTCGTGGTCGGCCGCAAGAGCGGCATCGCGGCGGGCGTACCGTTCCAGGTGCTCAACCTGTACCCGTCGATCGGCGTGAAGCCGTACGCGCTCAAGTCGCAGCAGCCCATCTCCTTCACCGGCAAGGGTTTCGCCCCCGGCGAGCGGGTCCTCGTGTACCTGAACCGGATGGGCGGCCAGCCGGTGATGGCGATACCGACGAGCGACAACGGGACCTTCTCCACGGCCGGGTTCAAGGTGCCGTACGCGCTGAAGGGGCAGCAGTCGATGGTCTTCGTGGGCGAGCAGAGCCGGGCCATCGCGAAGAGTGGCTTCACGGTGCTGCCGTACATGCCTTCCGCGCGGCCCAGTACGTACGGCGGGATGCCGGGTACGATGCTGAGCTTCTACGCGCAGGGCTTCGCGCCCAACGAGGCGGTACACGTCTACGTGCGTACCCGGCACGACGGCGACGCCACGCTCGTCTCCGCGTTCCGGGTCGACGCCACCGGTCGCGCGGCGGCGGTCGGCGGCTACACGATCCCGGGCGACGCGGACGGGCTGTACTTCAGCCTCGTCGGTATGCGCAGTGGCGCCACGGCCTCGTCCACCATCAAGGTGGACCACAGCGGCGGGCCGGTCAACGTCCCGGCGGCGCCGCCGTACCACCTGCCGAAGGACCTGGAGAAGTAGGTGTGGCGCGAGCTCATGCGGGAAGCACCGGCGCCGTTGCTGGCCGTGGACCACGACGGGGTGGTCCAGTTGGCCAGCGACGGCGCCGCCCGCCTGCTCGGCTGCGCCGAAGAGGAGATCGTGGGTCAGCGGCTCATCGAGGTCCTGCCGTCCGATATGGACACTGAAGAGTCCAAAGTGGATGGCTGGACCGTCATAGCACCACGGCGGCAGGGGCAGGACGCGCTCCTGGTGGACCTCATCGGCGAGATGGAGCGGGAGCGGGCCCGCATCGCGGCCGGGATACACGACGACAGCCTGCAGGTCATCACCGCCGCCATGCTGCGCCTGCAGCAGTTGCGTCACCGGCTGCGCGACCCGGAGGCCCTCGTGATGCTGGGCCGCCTGGAGGAGTCCATCTCCCTCGCCGCGGACCGGTTGCGCCGCCTCATCTTCGACTTCCGCCCGACCGCGCTGGAGCGCTCCGGTCTGTCCGCCGCGGTACGCGAGACGATGGCGAGGATGCGCGACGACTACGGGCTTGAGGTGGTGCTGCGCGACGACTTGCCCGCGCAGCCGCCGATGCCCGTACGGGTGCTGCTGTTCCGCATTGCGCAGGAGGCGCTCGCCAACGTGGTACAGCACGCGCAGGCCAGCCAGGTCGAGGTGACGCTCGCCGCGCGCGGCGGCGGGTACCTGGTCAGCGTGGCGGACGACGGCGTCGGCGTGAGCGGGCCGGCGAAGCCCGGGCACCTGGGCATCACGCTGATGTCGGAGCGGGCCGAGTTCGCCTGCGGCTGGTTCCGGATGGACAGCAAGCCGGGCGCGGGTACCACGGTGACGGCGTGGATTCCGGCGGGCCGGTGCCCGGATGACTGAGCCAGAACGTACTGAGCCAGAGCGTTATTGCGTGCTGATCGTGGAGGATCACCAGGTCGTCGCGGAGGGCCTGGTGATGCTCCTGGACGAGCACCCGGACCTTGAGGTCGCCGGCTGGGCGGGCAGCGTCGCGGAGGCGGCGCGGTACGTCGTGGAGCACCCGGTCGACGTGGCGGTCGTGGACTACTGGCTGCCGGACGGTACCGGCGTCGAGGCGACCGCGGCGATGCGCGCGTACCGACCCGACCTGGCGGTGTTGTTTCTCAGCGGCGACGACAGTGACGACGCGGTACTCGCCGCGCTGGAGGCGGGCGCCGCGGGCTATCTCGTGAAAAGCACCAGCGGTGCCGATGTCGCCGCGGCCGTGCGCCGCGCGGCGGAGGGCGAGATACTGCTCCCCGCTCAACAACTCGCGGCCCTGCTGGCCCGGCGCCGGGAGGACGCGCGCCGGCAGACCGAGCGCTCCCGCCGCGTCGCCAGCCTCACCCAGCGGGAGCGCCAGGTGCTTGAGCTGATGACAGAGGGCATGGACAACCGGGACATGGCCTGTCGCCTGTCGATCAGCTACACCACCGTGCGCAGCCACGTCCGGCATCTGCTACAAAAGCTGGGTGCACGTTCGAAGCTCGAAGCAGTGGTGAAGGCGGCCGACTTGGGTGTGTCTGAGTAAGTTCAGCTGAGTAAGCCAGGCGCGCGGTAGCGCCGCCTCATCCATTTGGACGAGACCGGGCCGAGCAAAACGCTCGGCCCAAATCCGTGCGCCCGTACGGTGGCCAGCCTGGCACGCCACCCTAAGGTTGATGCCGTGCCCCGATGTGGCTCCGCAATCGCCCTCGGCGGTGAGGTACCCGGCAACGTACGCCGGAAACACTCGCCGACTACTTAAAAGGGTTGAGCCGCAGGCTGTACAACAGCCCACCTTACGCACCGACGACCGTGCTGACTCCAGTCATCCGGGACCGGAATCGGGCACCCAGCATCTTGCGGACGTCGCCGATATAAAGGAGACAGACCGAGTGACCCGGCCATGGCTCCCTGGCAAACTCGAATCCCTACGTACCGGCCAGTTCCGGCTGCCGCGTCGAGCGCTGTACGCCAGCCTCGTCGCCGTGGCGCTGATCGTTGGCGCGCTCTTCTCGATTCCGGCGATGCGGCATGCATCGACCGCGGGCGGGAAGACCGTCTCCGTGAAGACGCCACTGCACGCCGAGGGCGGCAAGATCGTTGACGCCAACGGACACCCCGTGACGCTCAGCGGTGTGAACTGGTTCGGCCTCGAGACCGAGACGTTCGCCCCACACGGGCTGCAGTCGCGCAACTGGGGACAGATGCTCGACCAGATCCGCTCTTCCGGCTTCAACATCATCCGGTTGCCGTACAGCAACCAGCTGTTCGACGCGGGTAGCAAGCCCAACGGCATCGATTTCACGAAGAACCCTGACCTGAAGGGCCTGACCGGTCCGCAGATCATGGACAAGGTCGTCAACGGCGCAACCAGCCGTGGCCTGATGGTCCTGCTGGACCAGCACCGGCCGGACGCGTACGCGCAGAGCAACCTGTGGTACACGTCGAAGGTCAGCGAGAGCCGCTGGATCAGCGACTGGGTGAACCTCGCCAAGAAGTACCGTGACAACCCGCTCGTGGTCGGTGCCGACCTGCACAACGAGCCGCACGGCGAGGCAACCTGGGGCGACGGCAACGAGAAGACCGACTGGCAACTGGCGGCGCAGCGCGCGGGTGACGCGGTGCTGAAGGCCAACCCGAACATGCTCATCGTGGTCGAGGGCATCGAGTCCTACAACAACAACGGCTACTGGTGGGGCGGTAACCTGCAGGGCGCCGGGGCGCACCCGGTCAAGCTGACCGACCAGTCGAAGCTGGTTTACTCGGCGCACGACTACAGCCCGAAGGTCTTCGAGCAGTCCTGGTTCATGGACAAGTCGTTCCCGAAGAACATGCCGGCACTGTGGGACAAGCAGTGGGGGTACCTGGTGAAGCAGAAGCAGACCCCGGTACTGCTGGGCGAGTTCGGTGGTCGCTCCGCCGGCTCGGACCAGGAAGGCGTGTGGCAGCACGAGCTCGTGAAGTACATCAAGCAGAACGGGATCGGCTACACCTACTGGACGTGGAACCCGGACTCGGGCGACACCGGTGGTCTTCTGAAGGACGACTGGAAGACCATCAACCAGCAGAAGCTGTCGATGCTGCAGACCTACCAGGGTCCGCTTGCGGAGACCGACAAGGCCTGACGATCCAGTCAGTCCACATAGCACAGAACGCGCCGAGGCCGGTGGGATCACCCCGCCGGCCTCGGCGTTTCGTAGCCACCGCCGGGGGTAGGTGCTGGCCACCATGACCAGACAACTCGCGCTCGTCACGGGCGCCTCCAGCGGGATCGGGTACGAGCTGGCGAAGCAGTTCGCCGGGCACGGGTACGACCTCGTGGTGGCGGCCGAGGACCCGGGTATCGGCAACGCGGCCCGTGACTTCGGGGATCTCGGCGCGCTCGCGCAGGCCGCGCAGGTCGACCTCGCCACGTTCGAGGGCGTCGAGGAGTTGTCCGACCAGGTCGAGGCGATCGGCCGGCCGGTGGACGCGGCCGCCATCAACGCCGGCATCGGCAGCAGCGGGGACTTCGCCCGGGCGGTGGATCTCGCGGCCGAGCTGCGGCTGATCGCGCTCAACGTGGTGTCCTCGGTACACCTGGCCAAGCGGGTACTGCCGGGCATGGTGCGGCGCGGTTCGGGTCGGCTGCTGTTCACCTCCTCGATCGCGGGCACCATGCCCGGGCCGTACGAGGCGACGTACGCGGCGAGCAAGGCGTTCCTGTACTCGTTCGCCGAGGCGATCCGGTACGAGCTGCGCGAGACCGGGGTGACGGTCACCGCGCTGCTGCCCGGCCCGACCGATACGCACTTCTTCGAGCGCGCCGGGCTGGACGACACGAAGATCGGCGCGGCCCGGAAGGACGACCCGGCGGACGTGGCGCGGGACGGCTTCGAGGCGCTGATGGCGGGCAGGGACCACGTGGTGGCGGGCTCGCTGCGGAACAAGGTGCAGGTGCTGAGCGCGAAGACGCTGTCGCCGGCGGCGAGCGCCGCGAGGCAGGGCAGGCTGGCGGAGCCGGGCTCGGCCAACCGTTTGTAAAAACCGCTTGTCTGAGTGAGTACTCGCTCATACACTTCTCCACGTGACAGATGACTCCCCCGGCGGCAAGCGGCGCCGGGTACCCGCATTGGCCCCGGACGAGCGGCGCAGAGCCATCGTCCTGGCCACCGTGCCGCTGCTGCGGGAGCACGGGCTGCAGGTCAGCACGCGGCAGATCGCCCAGGCCGCGGGGGTCGCCGAGGGCACCCTCTTCGGCGTCTTCCCCGACAAGGAGGCACTGATCCGGGCCGCGCTCATCAGCTGCTTCGACCCGGAACCCACGCTCGCCGCGCTCTGGGAGATCGACCGCGACGCCGACCTGCGCGAGCGGCTGGTGACGGCGCTGGACATCCTGCGGGAGGGCTTCTCCCGCAACGCGGCCCTCCTCGGGGCGCTGCGCACCCAGGCGCGGCTGCACCCACCGTCCACAGAGGACCTCGCGAGGATGAGTGAGTTCCGGGAGCAGCTGGAGAACTCGCGGGTGCGCCTCATGGACGCGATCGCGTCGCTCATCGAGCCGGACCGCCGCCGGCTGCGGCGCAGCCCCGACGTTGCCGCACATCTACTGACCATGATCATGATGACCACTACCCGCGGCTTCTTCGCGGGCACGGAGGCGGTCGACAGCGCCGAGATCGTCACGCTGCTGCTCGACGGCCTGCTCGTGCGGGACGGGGACGAAGCGCGCGACGGAGAAGGGGACAGCTGATGCTGCTGCGGTTGTTGGGCCGCTTCCTGCGGCCCCATCGGGGGACGATCGCGCTCGTGGTGGCGTTCCAGTTGGTACAGACCCTCGCGACCCTGTACCTGCCGACGCTCAACGCCGACATCATCGACTACGGCGTCATCAAAGGCGACACCGGATACATCATGCGCACCGGCGGCTACATGCTCGCCGTGACGCTGCTGCAGATGGCGTGCTCGATCGCCGCGGTCTACTTCGGCGCGCGTACCGCGATGGCGCTCGGCCGCGATGTACGGGCCGGCATCTTCGGGCGGGTACAGCAGTTCTCCGCCCGCGAGGTCGGGCACTTCGGCGCGCCGTCGCTGATCACCCGTACCACGAACGACGTGCAGCAGGTACAGATGCTGGTGCTGCTCACGTTCACGCTGATGGTCTCGGCGCCCATCATGTGCTTCGGCGGCATCATCATGGCGCTGCACCAGGACGTCCCGCTCTCCTCCCTGCTGCTCATCATCGTGCCGGTACTCGTCGCGCTGGTGGCCGCCATCATCACCCGGATGCGCCCGCTGTTCCGGCGGATGCAGGAGCGTATCGACGGGGTCAACCGCATCCTGCGCGAGCAGATCGCCGGCATCCGGGTGATCCGCGCCTTCGTCCGCGACCAGCACGAGCGGGAGCGATTCGGGGTGGCCAACACCGAGCTCACCGACGTATCGCTGCGCGCCGGGCGGCTGATGGCGCTGATGTTCCCGACCGTCATGCTCGTGGTGAACCTCTCCAGCATCGCGGTGCTGTGGTTCGGCGGGCACCGCATCGCCGATGGCATGATGATCGGCGCGCTGACCGCGTTCCTCACCTACCTGATGTACATCCTCATGTCCGTCATGATGGCGACCTTCATGTTCGTGATGATCCCGCGCGCCGAGGTCTGCGCCGAGCGCATCGAGGAGGTACTGGGCACCGAGTCCAGCGTCCGGGTGCCGGTCAACGCGGTGACCGAGGTCGCCCAGCACGGGCACCTGGACCTGCGCGACGTGGAGTTCCGGTACCCGGGCGCCGAGTCGCCGGTACTGCGCGGGGTCAGCCTCGTTGCCCGGCCCGGCGAGACGACCGCCGTCATCGGCAGTACCGGCAGCGGCAAGACGACCCTGCTGGGGCTCGTACCGCGGCTGTACGACGCGACCGCCGGCAGCGTACTCGTGGACGGCGTGGACGTCCGCGACCTGGACCCGGATCTGCTGTCCCGCCTCATCGGGCTGGTACCGCAGAAGCCGTACCTGTTCACCGGTACCGTCGCCACCAACCTCCGGTACGGCCGGCCGGACGCGACCGACGAGGAGCTGTGGCAGGCGCTGGAAATCGCGCAGGCGCGTGAGTTCGTGAGCCAGATGCCGGAAGGCTTGGACGCGCCGATCGCGCAGGGCGGCTCGAATGTCTCAGGTGGACAGAGGCAGCGGCTGGCGATCGCCCGGGCGCTGGTACACCAGCCGGAGATCTACCTGTTCGACGACGCCTTCTCGGCGCTGGACTACGCGACCGACGCGGCGCTGCGGGCGGCGCTGGACCGGGAGATCGCGGGTGCCACCGTGGTCATCGTGGCGCAGCGGGTCAGCACCATCCGGGACGCGGACCGCATCGTGGTGCTCGACGAGGGGCAGGTGGTCGGCGTCGGTACCCACCTGGAGTTGATGGACGACAACCCGACGTACCGGGAGATCGTGCTCTCCCAGCTGACCGAGCAGGAGGCCCTGGCGCGATGAGACCGAACGCCCCAACCCGCCAGCCCGGAGCGATGGGCGGCCCAGCCGGCCGCCTGATGATGATGGGTGCACCGGCGCAGAAGTCCTTGGATTTCAAGGGCTCCAGCCGCCGCCTGCTCGGCCTGCTGCGGCCGGAGCGCCTGACCCTCGGGCTCGTGCTCGCCTCCTGCGTGGTCAGCGTCGCGCTGTCCGTCCTCGGACCGCGCATCCTCGGCCACGCCACCGACGTCATCTTCAGCGGTGTCGTCGGCCGCGGCCTGCCCGCCGGAATCACCAAGGCGCAGGCCGTCGCGCACCTGCGGGAGCAGGGCAACGGGCGGCTGGCCGACATACTCAACGCGATGGACGTGGTACCCGGGCGGGGCATCGACTTCCCCGCCCTGGGCCGGGTGCTGTTGCTGGTGCTGGGCATCTATCTGCTCGCCGCGGTCTTCGGCGTGATACAGGCGCGGCTGACCACCCGGATGGTGCAGCGCACCGTGTTCCGGCTGCGCGAGCAGGTGGAGGCGAAGCTGTCCCGGCTGCCGCTGCGCTACTTCGACCAGCAGCCGCGCGGCGAGGTGCTCAGCCGCGCCACCAACGACATGGACAACATCGCGCAGACCCTGCAGCAGACGCTGAGCCAGTTGATGACCGCGCTGCTGACCGTGGTCGGCGTGATCGCGATGATGTTCTGGATCTCGCCGCTGCTGGCCGTGGTCGCGCTGGTGACCGTGCCGCTTTCGGTGTTCGTGACGATGCGTGTCGGCAAGCGCGCGCAGCCCCAGTTCGTGAAGCAGTGGGCCACGACCGGCCGGCTCAACGGACACATCGAGGAGATGTTCACCGGGCACGCGCTGGTGAAGGTGTTCGGGCGCCAGCCGGAGGCGGCGGAGGCCTTCAAGGAACACAACGAGTCGCTCTTCGCGTCCAGCTTCCGGGCCCAGTTCATCTCCGGCATCATCCAGCCGGCGATGATGTTCATCGGCAACCTCAACTACGTGTTGGTCGCCGTGGTGGGTGGGCTGCGCGTCGCGTCCGGCGCCCTGTCGCTCGGCGACGTGCAGGCGTTCATCCAGTACTCGCGCCAGTTCAGCCAGCCGTTGACCCAGGTCGCCAGCATGGCCAACCTGGTGCAGTCCGGCGTCGCCTCGGCCGAACGCGTCTTCCAGCTCCTCGACGCCGAGGAGCAGGCGCCGGATCCGCAACTGCCGGCCCGGCCCGAGCGGGTACGCGGGCGGGTCGCGTTCGAGAACGTCTCCTTCAGCTACGACCCCGACAAG
Organism: Rugosimonospora sp.; assembly: GCA_051986465.1. Lineage (GTDB taxonomy): Bacteria > Actinomycetota > Actinomycetes > Mycobacteriales > Micromonosporaceae > DATEJJ01. The sequence goes on along the minus strand of JBPYFB010000600.1, from coordinate 1,487 downwards.
CCGCTGATCGAAAACCTGTCGCTGTCGGTCGAGCCCGGCCAGACCGTCGCGATCGTCGGGCCCACCGGCGCCGGCAAGACCACGCTGGTCAATCTCATCATGCGGTTCTACGACGTGACCGCGGGCCGGATCACGCTGGACGGCGTCGACATCGCGACGATGTCGCGGGAGGAGCTGCGCGGCCACATCGGCATGGTGCTGCAGGACACCTGGCTGTTCGGGGGCACGATCGAGGAGAACATCGGGTACGGGGCGGAGGACCCGACCCGGGAGCGGGTACTCGTCGCGGCCCAGGCGGCGCACGCGGACCGGTTCGTGCGTACCCTGCCCGACGGGTACCAGACCGTCATCGACGATGAGGGCGCCGGTGTCAGCGCCGGCGAGAAGCAGCTCATCACGATCGCCCGGGCGTTCCTCTCCGAGCCGAGCATCCTGATCCTCGACGAGGCGACCAGCTCCGTCGACACCCGCACCGAGGTGCTGATCCAGCGGGCGATGGGTTCGCTGCGCACCGGTCGCACCAGCTTCGTCATCGCGCACCGCCTCTCGACGATCCGCGACGCCGACGTCATCCTCGTGATGGAGTCGGGCCGGATCGTCGAGACGGGTACCCACGACGAGCTGCTCGCGACCGGCGGTGCGTACGCCCGCCTCTACGCGGCCCAGTTCGCCCAGGCCGTCGCCGAGGTTGATTAGTAACTAGTCACCAGCTGCCGCCCCCGCCACCGCCGCCACCGCCACCGGAGAAACCGCCTCCGGAGAAACCGGAGGAGCCGGAGGCGGAGGGCGGCGTGCTGGCGATCGTGCCGGTCGTCGTGGTGCTGAAGCTGCCGATCGACTGTCCGAAGTAGAGCATGCTCCAGCCCGGCTGGCCGGTGTACCAGTACAGGCCCGACGTGCCGTCCGGGCGCGCCGCGCCGAGCTGGGCGAACTGGGCCGCCCACCGGTCGGCGAGGCCGAAGACCATCGCGTACGGCAGGTAGCGCGAGAAGATCTGCTCCCGCTCCTCGAACCTGATCTGCGCCGCCTCCGCGGTCGCGACGTAGAGCCGGAAGCCCTGGATGCGGGCGAGCATCGCGCTGCCCCGGCCGGTACGCGCCGGGAAGCGCCCGGCGACCGCGAACAGCGCCACCGCGCCGGCCACCAGCCCGAGCCCGATCAGCGCGGCGTGCGCCACCGCGCCGAGCAGCACGGTGATCCCGATCGCGACGAGGATGAGTACCACGCCGACGCCGCGGGCCGCCGCGCGGGTGGCGGCGGGGCTCTGCCGGTACCAGCCCTGCTTCACCATGTCCACGTACAGCTTGCTGCGTACCTTCCCCAGGTCGCTCGCGAACGTGTACTTGAGATCGGAGAGGCGTACCGAGTCGCGCTCGTTGAACAGCGCCCGGAACAGGGTGCGCTCGTACGGCAGGAAGTCCGCGTCGCCGTCGGTGAGCTTGGTCAGCTCCCAGTCGTGCGAGCCGTACCGGGCGGCCAGCGGCAGT
>JBPYFB010000599.1:0-11901 GCA_051986465.1 Rugosimonospora sp. | reverse complement strand
TCTTCGTCAACCCGAACCTGCGGCGGCTGCCGGCCGGCCCGTCGCTCCAGGCGCGGGCCGACGGCGCTCGCGTCGGTGGCCGCGTCATGCCGTTCTGGTACTTCGCGTCGCTGTTCCTCACGGCCGGGCTGGCCGCCACCACCTGGGGCCGCGCGGCGGCCGGCGCCGCCGTCGCGGCCGCCGCCCTACTCGTCGTGAGCGTCGTGATGTCGATCGCGTTGCTCGTGCCCATCAACAACCGCACCGCCGCGTGGACAGCCGACGACCACCCCAGCGACTGGCGTGAGCAGCAGCAGCGCTGGGACCGCCTGCACTACGCGCGGGTCGCCGTCATCGTCGCCGCGTTCGTGCTCACGCTCGTCGCCGCGACCGCCGGCTAAAGCCGCCGCGTCCCCGGCGGGGGCGGCATGCGAGGCTCAGGCATGACGGCCGGTACCAGATTAGGGCCGTGGTAGGGGATCGTTGTATCGGCCGGAGGCGCCCAGGTACAGCCTGCCGTCGACAACCGGCCAAGGGTTCGCGCGGCAGCCATGCAGGCCCAGGGTCTGCTGTTGCATGACCGGCGCCGGTCGCCCGGGACCCGGGCATAGTTGGTGACCGAACCCGAGTCTGTGCCCTGTCTCGTGGTTGACCATGTACGACCGGTAGGTCGTCAGGTCCGCGCCGTATCCCGGCACACCGTGGACCCAGCGCGCGACGTTGAGGACGACGCTGTTCCCGTTGCGGCAGGAGGTGTACTCGTCGCGGCCGTGCCCGCAGAGCCTGTCGCGGGTAGCCGGGGTCGCCAGGTAGATGGTGAAGTCGTACCTGGCTCCCACCGGTACCTGGTGCAGGCGCCAGTGTCCGGTACCGGTCCAGCCGTGCGGATCGCCGAGTATCGCCCGGACCTGGGTGGCGAACTGGTTCGCGTCCGTTCCCGCGATGCCGTTCTCCACCGCGACGCGATAGTTGAGGAGCCTGCCCGAATCGCCGGCGACTGGCCCGCCCGCTGTCGCGTACCGGAACGTCCCGCGTCCAACGGTGGGATAGGTCAGGGCGGCCGTGGCCGTGGCGCTGGCTGTGGCCGCGGACGCGGTTGGCGTCGGGGCGGATGCGCGCGGCTTGAGGTCGTCGAGGGGCGGCAGTGGGCCGGAGGCGAGACCGACACCAGATGTGCCGCACCCCGCCAGAGCAAGGCACAGCAGGGCAACCAGTCCGTACCGCATGGAGTCTCCCCGTGTCGATGGTCCACGGACAGATACGTAGCAAGCACCACCTAGGTTGTCGGGCGTCGACAGCTAGTTTGCGAGCCGACGGGCGCGCGAGCGGGTGATTCGCGTCCGTAGCGGGTGGATGAGTGAAGCGGGCCCAATGGTTGTGACGTCGTCGACCACGACGGGAGCCGGACGTTGACCGGACGTTTCGGCGACGGCAACTGGGGCGCGGCGACCTATTGACCAGTCTCCGGTCGGGGGAGCACCTGCCCATGCAGCGTCCGCCGCGCAGGCCTTCGTAGACGCCGTTTCATTTCTTCAGGGCCGTTCTTTGCTGGGGTCGAGGTCGACGATACGGGAGCGGATGCCTACGACGGTGGTCTCTTCGTCGTCGGTGTCGTCGACGCCGAGGCGGGTGAGGATGTCCAGGGCGTGTTGCCAGTGTGCGCTGGCCTGCTTCGGCTGCCGCAGCGCGTGGTGGGCATGGGCGAGTCCATCGTCGGCGCGGGCCTGGTCCTCGGGCTGGCCCAATTCAGTGGCGAGCGCGAGTGCCTGCTGGTGGTGGGCGAGGGCGGCATCCGGGTGACCGGTGGCGAGCTGTACTCGGCCCAGACCCTGCCACGCTTCGAACTGCCAGTTGCGGTTGCCGCTGTGGTGGGCGAGGTCGAGCAGCCGTCTGTAATGGTCGATGGCCAGCTGGTAACGGCCCTGCCGCCGGTGAACCTGCCCGAGCCCGTAAAGCGCGTTCTGCTCAATGTTGCGATTGCCGGTGGTGCGGGCGAGCCGCAGCGCCTGCTGGTAGTGGTCGGCGGCCTGCTCGTACCGGCCTTGCCGCCGGTGGACCTGGCCGAGGCCGACCAGCGCGTTCAGCTCGCCGGGCCGGTGGCCGGTGGCGCGGGCGAACCGCAGCGCCTGCCGGTAGTGGCCGGCGGCCTGCTCGTACCGGCCCTGCCTCCCGTGGATGTGACCGAGGCCGACCAGCGCGTTCAGCTCGCCGGGCCGGTGGCCGGTGGCGCGGGCGAGCCGCAGCGCCTGCTTGAAGTGGTCAGCAGCCGGCTCGTACCTGCCCTGCCGCAGGTGGATGTGCCCGAGGCCGACCAGGGCGTCCAACTCGCCGCCGCGGTGGCCGATGACGCGGGCGAGTCGCAGTGCACGCTGGTACTGGTCAATGGCCCGCTCGTACCGGCCCTGCCGCCGGTGGATGAAGCCGAGACCGGTCAGCGCGTCCAACTCGGCCGCCTGTTGGCCGGTGGCTCGCGCGGTGGTCAACGCCTGCTGGTGGAGGGTGACGGCGTCGTGGTAGGGGCCGCAGGTGCCGAGGTGCTGGTACAGGATGGTCGACAGGTGCAGCAGATGTGCCGGCCGGTCGTGCTCGGTGGCGTAGCTCGCCGCGGCCAGCAGGTTGGGCAGCTCGCTGTCCAACCAACTCAGCGCCACCGCGGGGTCGGACAGGGGAGGGCTGGGGATGCGCGCGGGTGGGACCTGCGGGCGACGCTCACGCTCGTACGGATAAGCCGCATCCATGGCCATCGCGGCGGTATGCCGGTAGTAGTCGAGAAGGCAGTCCAGCGCCGCCTGCCCACCTTCGTCGGCTTCGTCGAGGCTCGCCGCGTTTGCGGCGTGGGCGCGGGTCAGATCGTGGAACCTGTACCGACCCGGGACAAGTTCCTGCAGAAGGTGGGCCTCCAGCAGCCGCTCCAGCACCCGGCCCGCCTCGACCAGGGCGACGTCGAGCAGCGCGGCCGCCGCGTACGCATCGATGTCCGGGCCCGGGTGCAGGCCCAGCCGCCGGTAGGCGCGCTGCTGATCAGCGCTCAGGTGCTGGTAGGACAGATCGAGGGCGGCGGTGACGCTGCGCTGCCCGGCTGCCAACTCGACCAGCCGACGCTGCTGATCGCGCAGCCGCCGCACCAGATACGCAACATCCCACGTGGGGTGCGAGCGCAGCCGGGCGGCGGCGATCCGGATCGCCAGTGGCAGCCGGCCACACAACTCGACCAACTCGGCCACCAGGTCCGCCGGTTGCCCGGCCAGCCGGCTCTCACCCGCGCTCTGGCACAGCAGCGCGACGGCATCGGCGGGCGGCAGCGTGTCCAGCGACAGCGCGTGGGTATGGTCCAGCCCGGCCAGCCGGCGTCGGCTGGTCACCAGGACCACGCAGCCGGACGCACCCGGCAGCAGCGGCATCACCTGCGCCTCGGTGGCCGCGTTGTCCAACACGATCACCATGCGCTGCTCAGCCAGCCGACTCCGGTACAGGCCCGCACGTTCATCGAGGCCCGCCGGGATCTGCTCCCCCGCAACCCCGAGCGAACGCAGCATCCGGTCCAGCGCCTCAGCCGGCTCGACCGGCGCTACCCCATGGGTGTAGCCGTGCAGATCGATGAACAACTGCCCATCGGGGAAACGGTCGACCATCTGGTGCGCCGCCTGCACAGCCAGCGCCGTCTTACCCACGCCGGCCATGCCCTCGATCGCGGTGATCACCACTGTGGACGCATCATGAACCTTGTTCAGGTCGGCCAGTTCCATCGCCCGGCCCGTGAACAACTGCGGCGGGGCGGGTAGCTGCCTCGGCACACTCCCCGAAGATGGTGTCGATGCCGGTGCCGGGTGCCGTCCCGAGTCGCCTAACTCGTATGCCTGCCGCATGAACCGCTCCCGGCCCGCGCCGGACAGGCCGAACGCCTCGGCGAGCAGCGTCAGCGTGCTCTGTCGCGGCCGCCCCACCCGGCCGGACTCCAGCTCGCTGATCCGACGCGCGGTCAATCCCGTCACCGCGGCCAACGCTTCCTGCGTCAGGCCAAGCCGCTCTCGGTGGCCCACCATGGTCCGCCCAAAAATGCCGCCCCCCTCGGCGACCGCCGATCCAGATGCGTCCATGTCTCCCCCAAAGGACCATCAACTCCCGAGTGTGCCGGCGCCAAAACGTCCCGTCAACGTCCGGCTGCCGCCGTGGTCGACGACGACTCAGCTAGTGCAGATTGCACAGCGACCGGCCTCTCCCGGCACCGCCTGCGACCAGCTTGGCGGACGGGCACATCGCCGCTTTTTACCAGACAATGCCGGCCAACCCACCCCGCGACCCGGACGATCCTCGACGTACCAACCGCACGAGCAGCAACCGTCGACAGCGGATCCCGACCAGAGATCGTCCACTAAGGACTCACGTCCTCCACTGTGCACTCCTGGCCGGGACGATCTGCGGGCGTAATGAGGATCATCAACAGCACGCCGAAACGTCCGGTCAATGTCCGGTCAACGTCGTGGTCGACGCCTCGGCTCCGGCGCAAAATCCGCAGAGGCGGCGGGGTGACCGCGCCTGAAGGACCTCGGCCGCCCGCGGTGGCGTCGCGTAAACGTTGACCCGCTCGAACAGCCCCATCGAAGGAGACGAGGCGATGAGCAAGACGCAATCCACCCGTACCCATGCCCGGGGCCAGATCCAGGTGGCCAGCTACGAGCCCACGACGTACGACCAGCGCGGCGAGGGACCGGAACTGGTGGAGATCCGGGTACACGAGGCCTTCATCGGCGACATCACCGGCGAGGGAACGGCGCGCTTCCTGCAGACCGCGCACCCGGACGGCACGGCGAGCTTCGTCGGCGTCGAGCGGGTGGTGGGTACGGTCGGGGGCAGGTCCGGCAGCTTCGTGCTTCAGGACGAGGGCACCGTCGCCGACCAGTTGGTCACCGGCTCCTGGTTCGTGGTACCGGGTTCCGGCACCGGCGAGCTGACCGGGCTGCGTGGCGAGGGCGGGTTCACCGCCGCGCTCGGCCAGAACGCCGACATCCACCTGGACTACTGGTTCGAGTAATGACTGAGCCGACAACCGGCCGGCAGGTCGTGGCCGAGCCCGTCACCGTCCTGCTGACCCGTCGGGTCCGGCCAGGCAGCGAGGAAGCCTTCGAGGCGGTGGTGCAACGGTTGGCCGCCGCGGCCGAGCAGCGGCCGGGCTTCGTGAGCGTCACAATGCTGCGTCCCGAGCCGGGCGGCCGCGCGGCTTACGCCATCGTCGTCCGCTTCCGGTCCGCCGCGCAGTTGTCCACCTGGCTGGACTCGGCCGAACGCGCCGCCCTGATCGCTGAGGCCGACGCGTACGCCGACGCTGAGCTGGAGGTGCACCGCGCAACGGGGGTCGCCGGCTGGTTCACGCTGCCAGGTACCCACCTGGTCAAGGCGCCGTCGAAGGTGAAGATGGCGGTTACCAGTTGGCTCGGCATTCTGCCGCTGCTGCTGCCGCTCAACCTCTATCTCGCGCCACACCTGACCGCGATCCCGGCGGTCCCGCGGGTGCTGGCCGCGGCGCTGGTCATGAGTTTCACCATGACGTACCTGGTGATGCCGGCGCTGACCCGGCTGCTGCGGGCCTGGCTCTGGCCGGTGCGATAGGCAGAGATGTTGTACAACAACGAGCTGATCCTCTCCCGGCCGACCGGACCCGACGACCGCGACCGGGAGCTCCTGCACCGCTGGTACTGTCTACACTCGACAGTCAGCGGCGCGCTGCCGCACGTACCCGCACAGCGCCTCTAAGGCCCGACGGGCCGGTACCGGCGGCAGCGAACCCACCGCGGCGCACGCGGCGTCCACCCGGCGCGCCACCTCAAGCTGGGCGCGGTGCAGGCCGGCGGAGCGGGCGAGCAGGTACCGGGCCAGCTCCACCCGGCCGGGATCCGGCGTCATACCTGGGGTCAGTACCTCCCGAAGCACCCGCGCGCACGCCCCGCCTTCGCGCAGTGCCAGCAGTACGGGCAGCGTGAGCAGACCCTGGCGGAGGTCCGTACCGGGCAGCTTGCCGGATTCCGTACTCTCCGCGGTCACGTCCCGGATGTCGTCGGCGAGCTGGAACGCGACGCCGAGCGCCTCCCCGTAGCACGACAGGGCACGCGCGGTGGCCGGGTCCGCGCCGGCGACCGTGGCGCCGAGCCCCGCCGCCATGGCGAGCAGGGCCGCGGTCTTGTCGGCCATCACGTGCAGGCAGTGCTCGACCGGGTCGGCCCCGGGCGGTACTCCGGCCGCCTCTCGCACCTGCCCCCGCACGAGCCGGCTGAGCGCCTCGACCTGCATGGCGACCGCCTCGTTGCCGAGGTCCGCGCTGATCTCCGCGGCCCGGGCCATGAGGAAGTCCCCGGCGAGGACCGCGATCCGGTCGCCCCACCGGGCGTTCGCGCTGGGCACGCCGCGGCGCAGCGGCGCCTGGTCCATGACGTCGTCGTGGTAGAGGCTCGCCGCGTGGATCAGTTCGACGAGGGTGGCGACCGCAACGGCCGCCTCTGGGTCCCGGCGGGTCGGGCCGAACCGCGCGGCCAGCAGGGCGAGCAGCGGGCGCAACCGCTTGCCGCCGGCCCGCAGCAGGTGGCCGGCGGCAACGCTGAGCGTGGGGTGCCGGTCGCGCGCGGCGCTCGCGAGGCGCCGCTCCACCCGGGCCAGCGCGCCGGCCAGGTCCTGGGCCAGGGCCGGGTCCACGGCGCACAGCCATTCCGGCAGGCTGTCCCGGGCCCGCTCAGGGCCGGGGACAGTACCGGCCACTATGGACAGTTGGGTCACGCCGGTGGTCGCAGTTCGACGGACTGGTTGGTGGACAGCAACGCCTCGATCCAGGACACCTGCAGGGCCGTGGAGCCCCGGTCATCCTCGATGGCGACGCCCGCATTGCTGCCCCGGGCCAGGCCGTCCGCGGGCAGGCCGGTGTAGTTCAGCAGGATCCTGCCGTCTGCGCACAGGACCACCTCGAACGTCATCCGTAGCTGGGTACCGACCACGAGGACGTTCTGCCACTCGATGACGAACTGCGCGGACGCGCCGCTGCCGACGGTCGCGGTACGGACGCTCGCCGCCGAGTCCACCATCAGGTCGGTCGCGTATGCGTACACCGCCGCGTTGGGATCCAGGAAGGAGGGAGGTGGCTGCAACAGCCAGGTGCTCGTGACCGGCGCGAGGAAGTTGAGCAGCCCGTTGGTGGACACGTACGCGGTGGAGTACGACTTGCCGTAGAACGGGAAGCTGAACGGCAACGGTACCGTGGCGACCTCGTCGTCACCGGTGAGCGGGAGCGTGGTGGTACCGGGTTGGTACGTGGGGTCCGGTGTGAAGCACCGGTACCCGAACGAGTCGCTCTTGCGGCGAACGGTGTAGTCGGTGACCATGTCCCGCTCCACGACCACGTTACCGTCCTGGTAGTAGGAGCAGGGCGTGTTGAAGATCGCGAAGTTGACGGTAACGGGTGGCACGTTATCGATGCGGTACGCGCCGTTCGCGTCGGTCACCGCGCTGTACGGGTACGCCCAGGTGAACGCGGTCACGTTGACACCCGCCATGGGCTTGCCGGTGTCGTCGTAGATGTGCCCGCTAAGAGTGTTGTACTGCTTGAGCAGCCGCAGGTTGGCGGTCACCACGTCGCCTTCGTTCGCGATGGTGACTTTGGCGTAGGCGAACGCGTACGTCGCCTGGGACACGCTCACCTGGTAGTTGCCCACCGCGGTGAAGAACCGGTAGATGCCGGAGGCGTCGGTGACCGCGGTGGACGAGCCGAGTTGGACGGGGACACCGGACAGCGTCCTGCCGTCCACATCGGACACCACACCTTGTATGATGCCCAGGCCGTGCAGCCGGATGGACATGTTGTTGCGGAGTGTCGCCGTGTTGTAGGAGTACTCGAATCCGGTGAGGCCGGCGCCGTCCTCGATGCCGATCGTGGCCGACCCGCCACGGGGCAGGGTACCGGTGGACAGCGTCTTGTACGCCAGGAAGATCTGCCCGTCCTCGTCAAGGATCGCCTCGAACGTCATCCGTGCGGTGGGCACGTCGTAGAGCCGGACGTTGTTCCACTCCACGACGAACCGCCGGTTGGGCGCGGTACCGACGAGCGCGGTACGCACGCTGGCCGAGGCGTCGACCACCAGGTCGTCCCAGAACGGGTACACGGCCGCGTCCGGTAGCCCGGAGTTGGGCAGGGGCGAGTTGATGGACAGCCAGGTGGACCGGTCGAAGTTGAGGAATCCGTTGGTGGACACGAACGCCGTGGTGTACGAGTGGCCGTACAACGACATCGGGAACGGCAGGGGCACGGTGGTGGCCGCGTCGTCGCCGGTCAACCCGAGCACCGTGGTTCCGTCCACGTATCCGCCGGTGGTCACCTCGCACTTGTACCCGAACCCGTCGGCCCGGGGCGGCGCGTCCAGCGTGACGGTCACATCCTTGGTGACACTGACCTGTGTGGACAGTGCACCCGCGCAGCGGGCCGGCAGCGTTGCCAGGCGGTACGTGCCGGGTGGTACACCGCCGATGCCGAAGCTGCCGTCGCTGGCCGTGACAGTGGCCGCCAGCGGGGTACCGGGCACCGAGACCTGGACACCGGGCAGCGGCGCGCCGCCCGGCTGGCGCAGCACCCCGAAGATGGAGTACCGAGGCTGCGAGGTGAGCTGAACGTTCTGGACGAACGACTGCGCCTCGACGATCGTGATCGCGGTACTGAAGTCCACGTACCCGAACGCGGACGCGGTGAACTGGTACTGGCCGACCGGAAGCACCACGCTGAACGCGCCGTTGGCGTCGGTCGTGGCGCTGCGTTGCGCGTCGTTCCCGGAGATCCGGACGATCGTGCCGGGAATCGGTGCCGCATGGCTGTCGGTCACCGTGCCGGTGAGCACGCCGGTCGGCCCGGTCGGGGACAGGGCAACCGCGGAGTACGCGTCCAGCCGCCCTTCACCCCACACGTTGTTGTCGTCCGCGGTACCGCCGCAGGACAGGTCTTCGACGTCCACCGCGCTGTTGTCCAGCAGGTCCCGGGTTCCGGTGATGTCCCCGATCAGTGCCGGCGCGGCCGACCACAGCAGCGCCACCGCGCCCGCCACGTGCGGCGTCGCCATCGAGGTACCCGAGTATGTGTCGTAGCCGCTGCCCGGCACCGAGGAGCGGACCGCCACCCCGGGCGCGCTGATGTTGGGTTTGATGCCACCGTCCATATTGGACGCACCGCGCCCGGAGAAGCCGGCGATCTGGTTGCTCGAATCGAACGCGCCGACGCTGTACGCGTTGGCGTAGTCGCCGGGGGAGCCGGCCGAGCCGCACGACGGCCCGCTGTTGCCGCTGGCGAACACCGGGAAGATGCCCGCCTGCACCCAGGCGTTGACGATGCCGGCGTAGAACGGGTCGCTGCCGCCGCCCCAGGAGTTGCTCACGATGTTGGGTGCCAGGTCGGGCCGCGGGTTCGCGCCGGACAGGTCGGTCGGCGCGAGGATCCACTGCCCGGCGCTCAGCAGCGCGTAGTCCGAACAGCTGGTGTCCTCGCAGCCCTTGGCCGAGATCCAGCGCGCACCGGGAGCCATGCCGATCTGGTTGCTGGCCCCGTCCGAGCCGACGATGGTACCCATGGTGTGCGTACCGTGTCCGACGTTGTCGCACGGTGTCCCGGCCGGCTGCGCGCACACCCCGGCCGGGTCGTACCAGTTGTAGTTGTGGTCGTACGTGCCGTCCGGCTTGTAGCCCCGGTACTGCCGGTACAGCGCCGGGTGGTCGTACTGCACACCGGTATCGATGGTGGCGACCACGATGCCGTCGCCCCGGGCACCCAGTTGCGACCACACCTCGGGCGCGCGTACCCGCGAGATGCCCCACTCCACGCCCGCCGGATCCGCGGCCGCGGCCGCGTCCGTTCCGCTGACCCGTTGGGTGGGTTGGATGGTGACCCGGCCGGCGGCCCGGATCCGGGCCACCTCGGGTCGGGCGGCCAGCCGGGCCACGAGGGCCGCGTCGGCGCCGCGTACCAGGATCGTGTTGACCAACCAGAACGACGTGTACCGCCGGCCGCTGCCGGCCAGGAGGGCACGGACGCCCGCCTGGCTGCCGGTCGCGGTATCGCGCAGCGCCTGGTACGCCGCGGCCACCCGGTCGGCGTGCCGGGACAGCCGCTGCGCGCCGCGCAGGTCGGCCTGGTCCTTCAGCATCACGAATACATCGCCGCTGCCGCCGCGCACCAGCTGGGTCACGGCCGCGTCAACGTGGGCGCCCGCGCTGGGCCGCGCGGCGGCCGGCCCAGCGACGAACAGCGATCCCAGAATCAGGGCAGCGGACAGGAGCAGGATGTTCCACCTTCGCATGACCGACCCCCGTGTCAGCCGTAGAGATTGTCGAGGTAGGCGAGGGCTTGGTTGACCGACATCCCCACCATGGCGTACGGATCCAGCCGCGCCTTCTCGGCCCGCAGCAGGATGGCCAGGTCGCCGGTGCCGTTCGCCGCATCCGCGGCGATGTAGGCATCGGTGAGCGCCAGCAGCTCGTCGACCAGCTCGCGGGTCACCACGACCGTGTCACCGGCCGGGGTGCCGACCGCGCTGAGGGCGGGTTGCAGCGACTGCATGGCGTGCGCGGTTCGTTGCCGGAGCTGGTCGTCGGCGAGCATGAGGGTCAGCGCCGGCTCGTTGGCTTTGGCGTATACCTCGGCGCCGTGTTTCAGAGCCGCCGAGTCACCGGCCATCAGCAGGTCCCGGAAGCGCAGCAGGGCCGCCGCGATCTGGTCGGCACTGGCGCCCGTGGTGGACAGACCCTGCACCCCGGCGCCGCCGAGGGACTGGTCGGCGAAGCACGGGCAGTCCTGCCGGGGTGCCTCGTACACCCCGTCCACGCCCACCGCGCCCCAGGCCCGCCAGGCCTCGTTGGCCTCGGTCGAGCCCTTGCCGAACAGGTCGTACGCCGCCTGGATGGCACCGTTGCGGGCGTCGGTGAAGCGGGCCCGCGGGCCCAGGTACACGGTCAGGTCCCGGTAGTAGATGGCCGCCGCCTTGGCCAGGCCGATACGCGAGGCCAGGATGTAGTAGGACTTGTTCGGTATCCCGCTGTTCTTGTGTACATGGCCCCAGTCGTCGCAACCGGTCAGGAAGTCCTTCGCGTTACCGGGGTCCCCGTACAAGGGCGGGTCGGCCATGCTCCGCAGCGGGCCCAGTACGCTGCCCTCACCCAGCAGGAAATCGGCGACGCCATTGTTCGCATAGGCCTCCACCGTTTCCCCGAATATGTCGGAGAAGCTCTCGTTGAGCGCACCGGACTGGAACATGTAGAGCAGGTCGGCGGTGTACTGGGTGATGGCGTGCGTCCACTCGTGCGCCACGATGTCCTGGGTCACCATGCCCTCGCCGAAGTACGTGACGCCGTCGCCCGCCCACTGCGCGTTCAGGTACGGCTGGTCGGCCCGTTCCCGGTACCGCACGGCGGCGATCAGGGGGCTGCCCACGGCGTCGTAACTGTCCCGGCCGAAAGCGGACTGGAAGTAGTTGAAGAAGTTGCCGGAGTATTCGTACTCCCGGTCGACATCGAAGTGCCCGCTGGCCGGCTGGCCCTCTTCCCGGGTGGCGTTAGCCGGCACGTCGGGCAGGTTGTTGAAGTCCCACACGCTGCGGAACAGGATCGGCGTCGTGGTCGGCTCGATAGCGATGATCCGCCCGGTTGACCGGGCGTCCACCCAGTACGCCTGCGACGTGACGGCGTGCCCGTCCGTGCCGGCCCTGCCCAGCCAGACCCGCCAGGCCAGGGTGGCCGGCGTGGGCTGGTTCGGCTCCGGGTCGCCGGGCAGCCAATAGAGTGCGGGCGGCTGGACCGGGTGCGATCCGGGCATGGCCTGGGCGGCGGCGGTCACCGCGTCCGCGGCCGAAAGCGTGGCCTGTGCCGCTCCGGTGGCCAGGTCGGGCATGAGGTCGTTGGTCAGCGCCT
>JBPYFB010000598.1:0-7286 GCA_051986465.1 Rugosimonospora sp. | reverse complement strand
GTAGAGCCGTGGCTTCGCCGCGCCCGGCGCTGATCGGCGACGCCTGATCATCCGCTCCGGATTACCGGCCTGCTGGCTGAATGTGGCCGGATCGGCCGGTAAACAAAAGGCGCTTCTCGCGAGTCGCAGGCGATTGTCCGGAGATCACCGGTTGCGCATGACCGCGTCGACCGGGCCCGCGCCGCGGGGTTCAGTGCTCCGAGCAGGTGCCGAAGACCTCGACGGTGTGCGTGACGTCGCGGAACCCGTGTTCGGCGCCCACCGCCTCGGCCCACTTCTCCACCGCCGGACCCTCGATCTCCACCGTACGGCCGCAGACGCGGCAGACCAGGTGGTGATGGTGTTCGCCGGTGCGGCACGCGCGGTAGACCGCCTCGCCCTCGTCGGTGCGCAGCACGTCGACCTCGCCCGCGTCGCTGAGCACCTGCAGCGCCCGGTAGACCGTCGTCAGGCCGATCTTCGACCCGGAGGCCCGCAGGTCGGTGTAGATGTCCTGGGCACTGCGAAAGGCTTCGGTGGTGGACAGGGCACGGCGTACGTCCTCACGCCTGCCGGTCATCGACTCTCCGTTCGGCGCATGCGTACCAGTCTCCCAGCACCGACGGCCCCCAGGAAGACGGCCATCGCGAGCAGCACGATGGTCGGGCCCGGCGCGATGTCGGCGTCCACCGACACCCACAGCCCGCCGACGGCCGCCACCACGCCGACGACCATGGCCAGCCCGATCGTGGCGCGAAAGCCCCGGGTGAGCTGCTGCGCGGCGGCGACGGGGACCACCATCAGGGCGCTGACCAGCAGCAGGCCGACCGCGCGCATCGCCACGACGACCGTCAGCGCCGCCGTCACGGCGATCAGCAGCGACAGGAACCACACCGGCAGGCCGCTCGCCCGCGCCACCTCTTCGTCCTGGCACAGCACGAAGAGCTCGCGGCCGAACACGGCCAAGACGACGAGCACGGCGACGGTCAGGCCCGCCACGACGTACAGGTCGCCGATGCTGACGCTGCTGATCGAGCCGAACAGGTAGGAGTTCAGGCTGGCGCTGCCGGCCGACAGGTTCGCGAACAGCACGCCGCCGGCCAGCCCGCCGTAGAACAGCAGCGCGAGCGCGACGTCGCCGCCCGTACGCGTGCGGACGCGGAGTATCTCGATCGCCACGGCGCCGAGCGCGGACACGATCAGCGCGAGGATCGTCGGGGAACTGCGGGTCAGCAGGCCCAGGCCGACGCCGGTGAGCGCGATGTGGCCGATGCCGTCGCCGAGCAGGGCCAGGCGCCGCTGCACGATGAACGTGCCGACGGCGGGCGCGGCGAAGCCGACGAGCACCGCCGCGATCAGCGCGCGGCGCAGGAAGTCGTACGACAGGAGTTCGATCACGGCAGTTCGATCATGACAGCAGGCCGGGTTCCTCGGCGGGCGCGTGCGGGTGGACATGGTCGTGGCCGGGCCGCGCGCACTCGCCCCACGGACGCGGCGGCCGGCCCTCGTGGATCACGCGGCCCTGGTCGAGGACGACCGAGCGGGTGATCAGCGGCTCCAGCGGACCCAGCTCATGGGCGACGAGCACGACCGTACGGCCCTGCCCGACCAGGTCGCGGAGCGTACCGGCGAGGGTCTCCTGGCTGTGGGCGTCCACGCCGGCGGTGGGTTCGTCCATGACGAACGCGTCCGGCTCCCCGGCCAGGGCGCGGGCGATGAGGACGCGTTGCTGCTGGCCACCGGAGAGCTCTTGCGCGGAGTCGCGCGCCCGGTCGGTCATCCCGACGGCGAGCAGGGCCCGGTCGACGGCCGCGCGGTCGGCCGCCGAGGACGGGCGCAGCCGCGACTGCCGGGCGATCCGGCCCGAGGCCACGACCTCGCGTACGGTCGCGGGCACCCCGCCGCCGATCGACAGGCGCTGCGGGACGTACCCGATGCGCTTCCAGTCGCGGAACCGCGCGGGCGGCATGCCGTACAGCTCCGCCCGGCCCGCCGACAGCGGGATCAGCCCGAGCAGCGCCCGGACCAGCGTCGACTTGCCGGAGCCGTTGGATCCCATGATCGCGACGACCTCGCCGGGCCGTACCGTCAGGTCGACGCCGCGCAGCACGAGGCGGCGGTCGAGCCGTACCTCGCCGCCGGTCAGGGAGAACGGAAGGTTCATGAGCACCCCAACGCCTGCCGGAGAGCCGCCAGGTCCCGGCGCATGATCGAGAAGTAGTCGTCGCGGGAGTGCGGCCGCACGCCCTCGACCGGGTCGAGCACCGCGGTCCGTACGCCGACCTCGTGGGCGAGGGTCTCGGCCGTCTTCGGGCTCGCGAGCGTCTCGGTGAAGACGGTCGTCGCGCCCGTGCGCCGGATGAGCCCGGTCAGGTCGGCGATGCGCCGCGGCGACGGCTCGGCCTCGGGGTCGAGCCCGCTCACGCCGACCTGCGTGAGCCCGTAGCGCTGCGCGAGGTACCCGAAGGCCGAGTGACCGGTGACGATGTCCTTGCGCGCGCAGGCGCGCAGGCCCGTACGGAACTCGGCGTCCAGGCCGTTCAGCCGCGTGGCCACCTGGGCGGCGCGTGCGCGGTACCCGGCGGCGTCGCCGGCGTCGACCCGGGCCAGCCGCTCGCCGAGCGCGGTCGCGACCGTGGCGAACCGCGACGGGTCGAGCCACAGGTGCGGGTCGATGGCGCCGTCCTTCTCGGAGTCCTGCGGCGCGGGCAGCGTCGGGACGAGCGACTCGGCGTCGAGGGAGTGGTGCTCGGCGTGCTCGCGTACCGCCTTGTCGACGGCGGCCTGCACGCCCTTGATGTAGAAGGCGAGGTCGGACTCGCCGACGCTGATGACCTGCCGCGGCGTGAGCTCCAGGTCATGGGGCTCGGCGCCGGGCTTGGTGAGGTTCTGTACGGTCACCCTCGACCCGCCGACCTGCCCGGCCAGCCAGGCGAGGGGGTAGAAGGCCGCGACGACCTTCGGCTTGCCCCCGGTGCTCGCCCGGGCCCCGCATCCGGCCACCCCGATCGTCCCGGTCGCGGCCAGTACGGCGGCGAGCGTGAAATGCAGGAATCGGTGGGACCGCACTCCCAGAGTATGAATGAACATGAAAATGATTGTCAAAATCGCATAAGTGGTGGGCTTGCCGTGAGGCCGGGCGGGCCTCGTTGGGAAGGCGCAGGTCCCGGCGGCGTGCGCGGCGCGGTGTGGCGGTCGCGGGCGCGTCAGCCGAGCGCCTTGACGACCGCCAGGACGACGATGGCCAGGGGCACGACGAGCAGGAGCAGCCGGTGCGAGGCGTTCCGCGCCGGCGAGGCCATGAACAGGAACCACAGCACGAACGCCAGCAGCACCAGTGCCACCGCGCCGCCCACGCCGGGAACCGCCAGGCCGGTGATGAGCAGGGCGGGCAGCACGATCAGCGGCACCCAGCGCGGCAACTGGTGCACGTACAACAGGAACACGGCGCTCTGCCGGCGGAGCGCGGATTTTTCTGACACCCCTCCATGGTGACCCATGCGGACCACCGGTGCGGCGACGCCACGACGTCGCACGAGGCATCATGGTCGGGTGCTGGCCATCACCCGTTACCGCGTGCCCGACGCCGAGAGCGACACCTTCGTTCGTACCGTCCAGGAGGTGCTGCGCGCCCTGGGCGGCGCCCGTGGTCACCGGTCCGGCCGGCTCGCCCGCGCGGGCGACGACCCGGAGCTGTGGGCGATGGTGACCGAATGGGACGGCGCGGGCTACTACCGGCGCGCGCTCGGCGCCTACGACGTCCGCATGGCGTTGATCCCGCTGTCCCGGCTCGCCATCGACGAGGCCGGCGCGTACGAGATCGTCGACGGCACGAGTGGCGACCTGAGCCACGGCACGGGCGACGACCGGATCCCCGGGCACGCGAGGACGGCCCGCGGGTAAAGGGGCGGGCGAGCCCGGCCGAAAGGAGTGGCAAGTACGCCGCGCGTTCCCCGATCTTCGTGCCCCGCGTGTCGATCATGAGCGTACGGACGACGACCTCGGGGGGACGCGATGCGACGTGCCGGGCTGTTCGCCTGCATTCTGGGGATGCTCCTCCCGGGGCCGCCGGCCCACGCCGACACGACGGTCGACTACCGAGGACTGCGGATCACGGTGCCGTCCGGCTGGCCGGTGTACCACCTCGGGCCGCGCTCCACCCGGTGCGTGCGCTTCGACCGGCACGCGGTCTACCTCGGCCCGGCCGGCGGTGACCAGCTCTGCCCCGGACACGCCATCGGCCGTACGGAGGCGTTGCACATCGAGCCGCTGACCGGGCAGACGGCCTCCTTCGCCGCCGGCATGCTCGGCTCGGCGGGGGAGCGGCGGTCGTACGTGGCGGGCCTGCCCGCGCTGACCGTACGGGACGCGGTGGCCGGGGAGATCCGCACGGCGGTTCCGGCCGCGGGCGTGCTGCTCACCGGCTCGTACGGTGCCGGGGCGCAGGCCCTGAACCGCGTGATCGGGCGGATCGTCCCCGAACCCGGGAGCGCCGCCGATGCCGCCGGCGCCCCTGATGCCACCGGCGCCGCCAGTTCCGGCGAACGTCGCAGCGGTGAGCGGAGCCGCTGGGTCACCGGCCCGGGGTTCGACACGTGCGCGGCGCCCTCCCTGACGGCGATGCGCGCGTGGCGGGCGGACTTCGTGGCCGCGAACATCTACATCGGCGGCCCGGCACGCGCCTGCCCGGACGGACGGCTGTCGCGTCGCTGGGTGGCGGCCGTACGCGCGATGGGCTGGCGGCTCATCCCCACCTACGTCGGGCCGCAGGCGCCGTGCGCCTCGTCCCACCCACGGTTCGCCGGGCCGAGCGCCGCCGTCGACGGTCAGTTCTCCGCGGCGGACGCCGTCGACCGCGCCGCCGCGCTCGGGCTGCCGCCCAGGACGCCGATCTACCTGGACCTGGAGGCGTACGACCGGCGCGATCTCGCCTGTCGCGAGGCGGTGCTCACCTTCCTGGACTCCTGGATCCGGGGCGTACGCGCGCTGGCGTACACGCCGGGGGTCTACAGCAGTGTCGGCTCGGGCATCCGCGACCTCGCCGAGGCGGACGGCGTCACCAGGCCGACCGCGATCTGGTTCGCGCACTGGGACGGCAAGGGCGACGCGTGGGGTGACCGCCTCATGGCCGACGGGTGGTGGCCGGGGCACCACCGGATCAAGCAGTACCGGGGCGACCACGTCGAGCGCCACGGCGGCGTACGGCTGAGGATCGACAGTGACAGCGTGGACGGAAACGTCGCTTGACGTCCGGTGTTACCGCGGTGACGCCACGGAGCCGTCAATCGGCGCGTGGGACTCCGCCGTGTCCTAAGCTGATGACCCTGGGCGCCGGGAGTCGTCACCGCCGATCGGTGAGACCGGCGCCATATGCCTGTTCCGCGGGGACAAAACCGCCGACCGCCAGCCGGATGGAGATCACTCATGGCCCGTCGTTCCGATGTGATGGAGACGATCGTCAACCTCAGCAAGCGCCGGGGTCTGGTCTTCCCGTCGAGCGAGATCTACGGCGGGCTGCGCGCGTCCTGGGACTACGGCCCGCTCGGCGTCGAGCTGAAGAACAACGTCAAGCGCCAGTGGTGGAAGTCGATGGTGCAGGGCCGCGATGACGTCGTCGGCCTCGACTCGTGCGTCATCCTCGGCCGCGAGGTGTGGGAGGCCAGCGGCCACGTACGCGAGTTCACCGACCCGCTGACCGAGTGCCAGTCGTGTCACAAGCGGCACCGCGCCGACCAGCTCATCGAGGCGTACGAGGAAAAGCACGGCAAGGCGCCGGAGCAGGGCCTGGCCGACCTGTCGTGCCC
Organism: Rugosimonospora sp.; assembly: GCA_051986465.1. Classification (GTDB taxonomy): domain Bacteria; phylum Actinomycetota; class Actinomycetes; order Mycobacteriales; family Micromonosporaceae; genus DATEJJ01. The sequence goes on along the minus strand of JBPYFB010000598.1, from coordinate 1,503 downwards.
CGACTGCGGCACGCGCGGCGCGTTCACCGAGCCGCGGGAGTTCAACGGGCTGCTCCGCACCTACCTCGGCCCCGTACAGGACGAGTCGGGCCTGGCCTACCTGCGCCCGGAGACCGCGCAGGGCATCTTCATCAACTACGCGGCCGTGCAGCAGGCCGCCCGCCGCAAGCCGCCGTTCGGCATCGGCCAGATCGGGAAGTCGTTCCGGAACGAGATCACGCCGGGCAACTTCATCTTCCGTACGCGTGAGTTCGAGCAGATGGAGATGGAGTTCTTCATCGAGCCGGGCACCGACGAGGAATGGCACCAGTACTGGATCGACACCCGCTTCCAGTGGTACATCGACCTGGGCATCGCCAAGGACAACCTCCGGCTGTACGAGCACCCGAAGGAGAAGCTCGCCCACTACGCCAAGCGCACCGTGGACGTGGAATACCACTTCAACTTCCCCGGCAGCGAGTGGGGCGAGCTGGAGGGCATCGCCAACCGCACCAACTACGACCTGTCCACGCACGCCAAGCACTCGGGCCAGGACCTGTCCTTCTTCGACCAGGAGAAGAACGAGCGCTACGTCCCGTGGGTGATCGAGCCCGCGGCGGGCGTCGACCGGTGCGTGCTGACGTTCATGCTGGACGCCTACAACGAGGACGAGGCCCCCAACGCCAAGGGCAAGCTGGAAAAGCGCGTGGTGATGCGCCTCGACCACCGGCTCGCCCCGGTCAAGGTCGCCGTGTTGCCGCTGTCGCGCAACACGGACCTCTCACCGAAGGCCCGGGACCTCGCCGCGAAGCTCCGCCGCAACTGGAACGTCGACTTCGACGACGCGGGTGCCATCGGCCGCCGCTACCGCCGCCAGGACGAGATCGGCACGCCGTACTGCGTCACGATCGACTTCGACACGCTCGACGACGAGGCCGTGACCGTACGCGAGCGCGACACGATGGCGCAGGAGCGGATCGGCCTCGACCAGGTCGAGTCCTTCCTCGCCACGCGCCTGATCGGCTGCTGACGCCGGGGCGCCGGCGGTCCGGCGCCTACCAGGTGATGGGAAGGCGGGAGATCCCGCCGCCGAGCATCCGGTCGCTGCCCTCGCCGCCGAAGTGCGAGATGTCCTCGACCGGCACGGCCAGGCTGAACGGGGGCAGCCGGCGCAGCAGCATGCCGAGCGCCGCGGTGAGTTCCAGCCTCGCCAGCGGCGCGCCGATGCAGTAGCTGAACCCGTGGCTGAACCCCAGGTGCTGGTTGGGCGTCCGGGTGACGTCGAACCTCTCCGGGTCATCGAACACGAGGTCGTCGAAGTTGGCGGCGTAGTGGTCGCACAGCACGAGGTCGCCCGGCCTGATGTGGGCGCCGCTGATCTCGATGTCCGCGTTCGCGTACCTCGGGACGAACGACTCGTTCAGCTTGCCGAGCCGGAGTACCTCCTCCACCGCGCTCTCCAGGAGCCCGGGGTCCTGGATGACCTTCTCGCGCTGGTCCGGGTTGGTCGCGAACAGGGCGATG
>JBPYFB010000597.1:0-22906 GCA_051986465.1 Rugosimonospora sp. | reverse complement strand
GGGAGATGTGCAGGTGCGAGTAGCGGAAGGTCGTATAGCTCAGGCCGTACCCGAACGGGTAGGACACCGGGCCGTTGAAGTACATGTAGGTGCGTCCGTTCGGGCCGACCGGCCCCAGCGCGTAGCTGTAGATGCTCGGGATCTGACTCACGCTCTGGTACCACGTCTCGGGTGCGCGGCCGCTCGGGTTGTATTTGCCGAGCAGCACGTCGGCCAGGGCGTCGCCCTTGCGCATGCCGTTGAAGGAGCTCCACAGGATCGCGGGGGTCGTCGGCTCGAACGACGTCACGTCCTGCGCGCCGATGGTCTCCATGACCCCGATGGTGTCCGGGTTTACGGCCGATACCTGGCTGATCAGCTGGCCCTCGAGGCCCGGCAGCGCCAGGGACGTGCGGTCCCGGTCCTCGGTTCCAGTGGTACCGGCGGAGGCGGCGGAGTCCATGCCGGCGTACACGACGACGTAGTCGTAGTCCGCCGCCGCGGCGACGGCGGCCGGATCGATTGTCGTGCAACAGTTTCCGGCGTTGGTACCGGTACCGGTGAAGCCACGCAGGTAGTCGACCTGAGCCGACGGGTTGACCGCCTGGATCGCCGCCTTGATGCCCGCGTACGGCGTCACCTCGTTGGCCTGCCCGGCCGCGCTCTGGATCGAGGAGTAGCCGCCGAGGTAGAAGTTCGCGTTGTTGGCGTAGTAGCCGAGGACAAGCACCTTGAACGAGCCGCTCGGCGGTACCGACAGTGGCAGCAGCGACCCGGTCGAGCCGTCCTTGCGGGTGACCGCCGCGTTCTTCAACAGCACCAGCGACGCGTCGGCCGACGCTCGCGCCAAGTCCAGCCGCGCCTGGGTCTGCGTGGGCGCGGTCGAGTTGTTCCAGGGGTAGACGCCGTAGGACTGATCGCGCGCCACGGCCTGTGTCAGCCACGGCACCGTGGCGTTCGGGTCGAACTCGCCGAGCTTCATCCGGTTGATGAACAGCCGGGTCGCGGACATGTCGAGGTCGTTGACGGTGACCAGGCCGGTCGGCGTGGTGACCTGCATGCCGATCGCGTTCGTCGCGCCACCCGAGGTCGTCGACGGCGCCGTCGGGCCGCGGTAGCTGCCTGTGCCGTTGTACCCCGCGTTGCACTCGGCGTCCTCACCCGATCCGAGCGTGTACGCGAACTGCTCGACGACCGACGCGGTGTGCCCGAGCCCGGCCGGCTGCCAATGGTGCCGCTGGTTGATTTCGTTGACCGCGTCGCAGTCGCCCGTGAAATACCCCTGGAAGCCAAACGTCTCACGCATCAGCGTGTCGTTCAGGTACGGGTTCGCCGCGGACGGTACCCCGTTGATCTCGTTGTACGAGCTCATTACCGCGCCGTTCTGATCTGCCTGGACGATCTTGCGGAACGGCATCGTGTAGTACTCGCGGATCGTGCGGTCGTCAGCGTTCGACGACCCGTTCAGCCGCCCGTTGGGGTCGGCGTTCGAGGTGCCCTCGGTGTTGTTCAACGCGTAGTGCTTCAGCGTGGTGGTCGTCTTGTAGAACCCGTTGCCCGCCGGCAGCAGCTGCCCGTTCTGGTCCTTGCCCTCCATGCCGTTGACGAACTGGCCGGCGACCAGCGCCTCGAGCAACGGATCCTCGCCGTACGACTCGTCATTGCGACCCCACCGCGGGTCGCGCGCGAGGTTGATGGTCGGCGAGTAGAAGTCCAGGTCGAGCCGGTTCTGCCGCACGATCTCCCGAGCCTCGTCCGACTCCGCCTGCGCCACCTGATAAGTCAGCGCGGGATCCCAGCTCGACGCACGCGACAGGTCGATCGGGTACGACATCGTGTTCGTGAGGGTCGCCGCGTTGCCGGCCGGATTGAGCGATTCGGCGTTGATCCCGTGCAGCGCCTCGTTCCACCAGCCGTACGCGGGGATGCCCTGGATCAGGGCGGTGACGGCGGTACCGGACGGATGGCTATTGGACAGCGCCGGCGAGAACACCACGCCGCTGCCGAGATCCTGCGCGGCCGCACCGCTGGCATGTGGCTGGGTCAGCGGTGAGCTCAGCGTGACGCCGGTACCGGTCGCGCCGGCCGTGCCGACCGCTTGGATCGTGGCGAACTCCTGGTCCGCGCTGCCGACCGCGCCCAACCGGATCCGCTCACCCGAGACCATGTTGGTCACCGAGGCGACCAGCACGGTCGTGTCACCCACCGCCGCCGGAGCGGCCAGCGTCGTGGCGGGCCGGGCCGCCGTACCCAGGGACGAGACCGTCACGGTCTCCGGCGTGCCCGTGGGGCCGACGGTCAGCCTGGTCCCGGCGGCGATGCCCGTCACCGAGGCGACCAGGACGCCCGTGTCACCGGCGTTGGCGGGACCGGCCAGCGTCGTCACCGAGTTGCCGAAGTAACCGGTCAGCAGCGGATTCTGGGCGCTGGTGATCGCCGGCGACTGGCTGGAGACAAGTTGGCTCGCCCGCTGTGCCGGCGTCAGTCGCGCCACGAGATCAGCGGCACGCTCGGCGAACGAATAGGACGGATCCAGGTAGATCGGTATCCCGGTCGCGCCCTGCGCCGCAAGGGTGGGCGACGCGAGCGATGGAGCCGCGGCCAGGCCGGCCAACAGGGAAACGATCGCGATCGGGGTCGTCATCTTCCGCCTGCGCATGATGGGGCCTCCTCGACCGCACGAGGCCGGCATGATCGACCTCGGACCGTTGCGCGGAAGTTACGCTGCGACATTGACAGAAGTCAACGACGCCCGTGTCTGTTTAGCCGGAATGCCCTTATTCTTACTGATGAAGTGCGGCGGAGTGTGCGGACGCCAGAGATGTGGCGGCATACTACAAACGGCAGGCCGCACCATCAGAAGTCCGAACGCCCACTGCGAGCACCGGGTCCGCGGTCGTAGACGCGCCGGTCGGCGGAGCACAGTCGTTCTCTTTGTGTCCATTGTGGATGGAGCAGCGGTCCTGCCACCCGCATCCGGCCGGATTACCGCGAGGGTGCGGTGTGGCGGTCAGCCCGAGCCAGAACTGGGCGCCGATCCGCCCTCCGGGGTACGGGTCAGGAACGACCACCTGCCCGAGCCAACCCGGTAGACCGCGCGGTCGCCCTGGATGCCGACGAACGTGGCACCGGCCGCCGCCGCTACCCGCCAGCGACCGGCATCCTCGCCGAACAGCGGCACCGCGACAGTCTCCGGCGGTGGGGCCGTTCCACACTTCGGTGCGGCCGGGCACCCCGGGTCGGCCGCATACAAGGGAAAGTCCACGACCACGCGAGTGCCTTCGACCGGCACCACCGTTTCCTCATCGCAGGCGCGCTACTACGTGCGCGCATGTCAACACGGTGTCCACAGCGATCAGGAACCCGGCGCCAACCGGCCGCCCATCCCCGTCGATGACCCGGGCGATCGCCTCGCCAGGGCGCCGCCTAAGCTACTCCGACTGCGGCCAGGAACGCCTGGCCGGCGATGGCGAGGATGAACCGGGCGGTGGGCGCGCGGGCCAGCCCCAGGCATCCCGCCTCGACGACCACGAACAGGATCGAGATCCGCCACCGGGCCGTCTTACCGGCGCGGCTGGTGCCGTTGCTGCTGTGCGGTGCGCCGGACCCGGTCGGCGTTGTGGGTCATGTCGTCGACCTGATCGGCCAGAGTCGGGTGGTCGCCGAGGTGCTGTTGCGTGTCGGCCAGCAAAGCCACCAGGGTGGCGGGGTCGGTCTGGCCGAGCCCACGGTGCAGCAGGTCCACGCTGCGGCGCGCGTCGGCGTGGAGGTTGGTCAGCGCGGTGATCTGGCCGGCGAGTTGCCGCAGTTCCGCGCCGTTGTCGCGGGCCCACTGGGAGACCGCGCGCTGGCCGGCGCGCCGGTCACGTTCGGCATCGACGCGCGCTTCGCGGGTGCTGCCCGCCGCGAGCGGCAGCTCGGGTACCCGCATCCGTAGGTAGCGGCGCTCGGCCGCTTGGCGGCTGGCCACCCCGAGCGCGGGCGCGAGGTGGGCCCAGCTGGTGCCGAGCTCGCGCGCTGCAGCGATCAGCAGCGGCTCCCAGGTGTCGAGTTCCGCGCGCAGCCACCGCAGCAGGCTCAGCGCGGCCAGCACCTGGTCAACCGGAAGGTCAGTAGTCTCCACTACCGCGCCCGGGCGCGGGTGCGTGACCGCGTTTTCGCTAGCCGGTGGGGACGCCTCAGCCGGCTGCGGCGCGAGACTGTCCGGTGCGGCGCCGACTGCCTGGGCGACGGTCTGGATGAGGGCGAGCGCGATCTGTGCCGGCGAGCCCATCGCCTCGGGGTAGCGCCCGCGCAGAGTGTCCCACGCGGCTGCGGTATCGCGGTCGATCACTGCCTCATCCTCCCGGGGGCTTCGTCATCGAAGCGATGACGGAATACTTGTCATCGGTTCGATGACGTGTTAGAACCATAGTACGCACACGTGGAAATCACCGCTCCGGCGCTGAGGGGAGGTGGATGTCCGATGACCGGGTGCCAGCCTGTGGCACGGCCCGGCCGAGCCGATCGTTGCGACGACAGGTTCGGCGTAGAGTTCGTCGACCTGATCTGCCAGGACGACGAACTTGTCCGGGCCGAGTTCGAGGCGCTGGTGGCCGCGTGCTGGGATCTCGCTCCGCCACCAGACCGGCCGCCGGCACCCGCTCGTCCGGCCCGGCGCCCACCGGGATGGCCCGCCGAATCTCCCCGCGACCTGTCACGGGTGCCCCTGCCTGCGTCGCCGCCGCTGGGCCGGCGGTACAACCGGCAACGCTCACCTCCGCATCACCGCAGCACAGCCAGCTAGGTCATTGGAAGGATGGTGATACAGCGGACCGACACCAACGCACCATCGTCATTCGCGTGGCAGTCGTGTCGTGACACCGCCTTGACTACAGCGGCGCATCCGCCCTCCCGGCGTGGCCGACCGCGCAACGGCGCACGCGGCGCCGGCACGACGAACACGCAAGAATCAGGGGTCCCGGTCCGCCTCCATTGATGGGCCGGGACCCCCGTCACGCTCGGCCCAGGCGCGCTCGACACGCCACGTGCCGGGGTAGGGTCCGCACTATGGGCCCGCTTCATCGCCTCTTGTCCTGATGGTGCCGCCCTGGAGGCGCTGTGGCCTTGGTCGAGTCTGTCGTCGCAGATCAGAGCGCCCAGTTCGAGCCGTACGGGCACAGCTCGCAGTTCGCCTCCCGGTCGAGTACGGCGTAGGAGTGCTCGACTGGTCGTTGCGTCCAACGACAGACCGCCTCCTCGGAGCAGACCGTTCGCAGCTCGTGAACCATCAACAGTCCGCCGCATGTCAGGTGTTCGATGGGTCGTACCAGTGGCGGAAGGCAGGGTCTGAGCACAGGCGGCGGGTCGCTGGGCGGATCGAAGTCCTCGGGGCTGGTGTCGTACTTGCGGAGGACCGCCGCCCACAGCAGCATGTCGGTCTGGACAAGCCCGGAGTACGCGCGGTTCATCCGCTGCTCGCGGCCGTTGCTGAAGTCCGAGCCGGGTATGCGCCGCGCCCTTCCTAGGGCAGCGGCGCATCGGGCCGCTTGGCTATACAGCCACGAGGACAACCAAACCCACCGGCAACCAGCCTTGCACGAGACCGCAGCGCGGGCAGCCCGGACCTCTGCCGTCCGGTGTACCCACACTCTGTCGCAGGGCAGAGTACGGACACCTCCGCCGGCAGACGACAGCGCGACCGCCGGAAAGCGACGCTTCCCGCATGACACAACTCCGGCTGAACCGGGCGTTGCTGATTGCGATAGCAGCGCCGCTGCTCGTCCTGACCCCATTCTGGATCCCACCGGCCGCCGCCACGGCCACCGGTGGCACCTCGCCACAACAGCACGTGTCACCACAGCTCGTCCTGCCCGCGCCCACCGGACCCTACCCGGTCGGACGGGAAACACTGCACCTGGTCGACGCGAGCCGGCGGGACCCGTGGCTACCGAAGGCGAAGACGCGTGAACTGATGGTGTCGATGTTCTACCCGGCCCAGGCCAACACAGGTTCGCCGGCTCCCTATCTCAGCCAGACCGAGGCCCAGTCCCTCCTCGATGGCGATGAGGTGACCGGCGTCCCAGCCGATGTACTGAGCGGCACCCAGACCAATGCCCGTACCAACGCCACCCCCCGCCCCGGCCGATACCCGCTGGTGGTGCTCTCCCCAGGCTGGACCCTCCACCGATACACGCTGACCAACCTCGCCACGGAACTGACCAGCCACGGATACGTCGTGGCCGCGGTGGACCACGCGTACGAGTCGTACGGCACCGACTTCCCCGACGGACGGCTACTGACCTGTGTCTCCTGCAAGGTCCTGCACCGCACCCCAGACTGGTCGATCGCCCAGGTTCGAGCCCAGGATGTCTCGTTCCTCATCGACCAGCTGATCGGACGTCAGCCGGCCTGGAACTATTCGGATCTGATCGACCGGAACCAGATCGGCATGGCCGGCCACTCCATCGGTGGCAGCGCGACCGAAGCCACCATGGAGACCGACCAGCGGGTCCGGGCCGGAGTCAACCTGGATGGCCCCCTTGGCAGCCTGTACGGATTCCCGCTACCGGAGGGCGGCCTGACCGGACGCCCGTTCATGGTGATCCAGTCCGAGGACGGCAGCACGGTGGGCGGGGGCAAGGGCGGCTCGGCTGGGACGACGGACTATCAGACCATAGACGGCTGGAAACGCTGGTTAATCATTAACGGCACCGCGCATATCGCTCTGACCGACCTGGGCGTACTCGCGGACCAACTCGGCCTCCCAGGCTGGGCGTACCTGCGCCAGGACTGGCCACTGCCAAGCCTGCGGACCGCGCAGATCGTGCGTGAATACGTGCTCGCCTTCTTCGACATGCACCTGCGCGGCATCCCGCAACCCGTGCTGGACGGGCCGACGCCGCAGAACCCAGAGGTGCAGTTCTTCACCCCACCGGCCGCCTAACGCGGCTGCGGCAGGTTCCCGACGCGGCACGCAGTCGCGCCGGGAACCTGCCGCGCAACGAGACCGTCAACCATATTGCCTCCTCGGCATTCCCTTGATCCGAAGCGGCTTTGGCCATGGACCGGAGCAACCGCAGGAAGAAGCACACAACCCGCGATCCGCGGCGGTCGAGATGGCGAACATGGCACCAGCGACGAACCACCACCCGTTCACGCTGTCATGAGGTCGCCCGGCCCGAACCGATCGCCGGTGTTGAGAGCGGTGCGGACGGCGCGGCAGATCCGCATGACGGTGAGGGCGGACAGGGGCCCGGCGTGGTAGCGGGTGGTCTTCGTGTCTTCGAGAGTGTCGATGTGGAACGGTCCCGGTCCGAGCCGTACGTGCCGGAACCGGTAGCCGGCACTGCCGGCGCTGGCCTTCATGGCTCCGCCGTACGCGGCGGCCAGGTACGCCTCGGCACGTGCAGGGTCGGTGGTGTCGATCATCACGTGGGCGGTCGGTGGGTGGTTCATGACCTCAGCGCCGTGGCGGGTGGTTGGCCGTACTCCTGCCGGTAGGCGGCGGCGAAGCGGTGCGGGCGGGCGTACCCCCACCGGGCCGCGACGGCGGCGACGGTGGTGCCGTCGCCCGGCTGCGCGGCCAGCAGGTCCTCGTGTGCGCGGGTTAGCCGCACGCGGCGCAGGTACGCGGTCGGGGTGGTGTCGCGGTGGCGGCGGAAGGCGTACTGCAGGGTGCGCGGCACCACCCCGGTGGCGAGGGCGATGTCGGTCAGCGTGATCGGCTGGCCGGCGTGGGCGTCGATGAACGCCATCGCCCGGCGTACCACGGCCGGGGTCGCCGCATCCCGCGGCGTGCGCAACGCGGTCGTCATGGCAGTGTTCGGGAACGCGGCCAGCAGGCTCGCCGCGACCAACTGCTCGGCGGCGGCGAGCAGCAGCGGGTGGTCCAGTGCCTCGGTGTAGATGCCCCGCTGGACGTACTCGGCGGTGGTCAGCCACTGCCGCTCGGCCGCCCGTGAGACCGGTCGCAGCCCGGTGAAGCGCACCTGCGCACCGGAAAGCCCCGTGGTCTCCTCAGCTACCCGCAGCAGGGTGTCCAGGCCGACGCTGACCATGCCGCTGTCGCTGCAGTCGTGCAGGTGCAGGTACCCGTACGGCGGAAACAGCATCACTCCCCGGTCGGCCAGCCGCACCTCGCCACCCTCCCAGCGCATCAGGTACCGGCCCGAGCGCAGGTGCGTGGCGATCACGTACGGAGTCGCGGGACAATCGATCTCCGCCGCAGCGGCGGTGTAACGGGTGTGGTTGCAGGTGAGCTGGCCCAGCGCGCCGAACTCGGCGAAGAACTCGAACCCGCGGGCGCGCGGCCGGACACGGCGACCGTGATCGTTGTACCGGCTGCTGATCCACGCCCAGTGCTCGTCGGCGTTGCGCGTGAAGATCCTCGCCAGGTGCCGTGGCACGGCATCGGTGCCGCCGGTCGCCGGCTCCCGGTACCCGTCGGCGCGGTGCCCGTTGTTCGGCATGCTGATCCCATCCGATCGGCGAGGCTCGCTACGCGACCGCGTCGCCCGACCGCGGGCTGCGGTGAGTCGCGCCCCCAATCTGCCACCTGGTGGCCCCCTGCGAAAGGCGAGGCGTCCCTCAGGCGAACCTCGACGGCTGGGACCGCGACGCGAACGGATGAACCCGTAGACGAAACCCCGACCCCGCCGAGGTTGACCGCTCCGCCCCAGGGGCTCGCCATGGGAAGGGTGAGTACCGGCCAACAAGCCACCGGACCCGCCGGCGCCACAGCCACCACCGCCGAGCGACTCGCGGCGATCATCAGGTACGTGCAACACGCCAGCGAGCGGGCCGAACAGCTGGCGCATGCCGCGCTGGTGCACCACGACCGGGCCGAGGCCGCCCGGCGCTATGCCGAGCAGGCCGCCCACCAGATCGCCCGAGGGCTGCGGGGCCAGTAGCCCGTCCGACCGGCGGCCTGAGCTGATCCACGGACAGCCAGACCCGAGCGTTTCGCTTTCGGCACGGGTCCGCGAGCCTACGGCTTCGCTTCCGGGCCTATCGCCGTCCCGGTTGCCGGGCCACCCTTCGGGTGGTACCCCCAGGGCTCTGTCACCTGTGCGGGCCGCCGTGCCGATTACGCGTGCCGGGACCGAGCGGGAGAGAGGGTGGCGCCGTGCCGGGTCACGACGTCGTGCTGATCGGCGCCTCCGCCGGCGGCATCGCCGCGCTGCGCCACCTGCTCGCCGGGCTGCCCGCCCGGCTGCCCGCCAGCGTGCTGATCGTCGTACACACCCCGCCCACCTCGACCGGCCGGCTGCCCGACATCTTGGCCCGCTACGGGCCGCTGCCGGCCGCACACGCCGTACCCGGCCAGCGGCTGACCCCCGGCCTGCTGACCATCGCCCCACCCCAGCACCACCTGATCCTCACCGCCGGGGACGTGCTGCGCCTGCACCACGGCCCGACCGTCCACCGCAACCGCCCCGCCATCGACCCGCTACTGCACAGCGCCGCCCGCGTCTGCGGCCACCGGGCGATCGCCGTCATCCTGTCCGGGCAGCTACGCGACGGCGCCGACGGCGCTGCCGCCGTGGCCGCTGCCGGAGGCAAGGTCCTGGTCCAGGACCCCGCCGACGCCCGCTACCCCAGCATGCCGCTCGCCACCCTCGGCCAGGTCCCCGCCGCCACCGCCTGGCCAGCCGCCAAGCTCGGCCCGGCCATCGCCGACCTGCTCCGCCCGCCCGCGCCCCACCCATCCCACGGGAATGCGCCCCGCGTCCCCGTCCCCGTCGACGGGATCGACGACGCGCTCTGGACGGCGGTGTCGCAGCTGCACGCATACGCGGCCGCCCAACAACGGTTCCAGCAGCGACTCGACCAGGCCAGCCAGCTCGCCGCCCAGTCCCGGGTACGCGCCGCCCACGCGCTGCACGCCGCCCAGCTCATCACCGACCACGTCCTGCCGATCTTCCAACCCACAACACCGCAGCACCCACCTACGACGGGCACGCACCCGCCAACAGCACTGGAACGCACATCGGTCGAAGTGGCCACGACCAGCGGTATCGAGGAACAGGCATGGACGGGATGACCCTCGACATCCACACCACCGGCACCGTGCTGCGCGTTGCCGTGCGCGGCGAGGTAGACCTGAGCAGCCGCGACCGCCTGCTGGAAGCCCTCACGGTGGCCATCGCAACCACCGCGAAGCCGATCGAGGTTGACCTGTCCCAGGTGACATTCCTCGACGCCGCCGGCATCGGCGCCCTCATCGCCGCGCACACCAACGCCCGGAACCATCGTCTGACGCTCAGCGTGTACGGCGCGGCCGGCCTCGTCCGTCAGGTCCTGGAGATCACCGGCGCGGCCAAAGTACTGGCGGCCCACGCCGACCCGGCAACCCCCGGCAGCCACCGATATCTGTGGGAGGAAGGGCTGCGGTGAACCAGCGTGCGGCGACAGCAGACAGCGGCGGCCAGACCGCCAGTCCAGCCACCGCAGAACTGCTTCGCACCGCCACGACGTCCACGGCGGCTGAGGAGTTACCGATAGGAACCAGGCAGCCCGAAGCCCGGTCAGTGATCTTGGCGGTACTAAGCCAAGGACCTTGATGGCGCGGCGCTCGTCCAGGGCGCGGTAGGCGTCGGCGGCCTGGCTGAGAGGGAGTTCGAGGTCGAAGACCTTGCCGGGGTTGATCTCGCCGCGCAGGATGAGGTCGATCAGGTGCGGCAGGTATCCGCGTACGGGTGCGGTCCGCCGTGCAGGGGGACGTGGGAGCAACGGCTGCAGCCTGGCCCACTGGGCGCAAGTCAGGTCGAACCGCCTCGTCGCCGCTATGGCGTCCGCGAGGTCTCCCGTGTCCAGGGTTCTGCTTGGCCGCGAAACCATCTGCCGGAGACCTCGCCACCCTATCGATCACCGACACTCCAACAACATTTACCGCCCAGGGCAGTCAGCACGAACTACCTCGCGACAGGCCGTAACACAACTCTGCAACCAGAAGTCGCGAAGTGCCCTCTTATCGGGCCTTGCCCGAGGCCGATGATCGCGATGCGCCGGCGCGACTTCTGAGCGCCGCCGACAAGCGCTCCGGTGGCGAAGTCCAGCCACGTAGGCAAGGATCATTTCAAAGTCTGCCGCTGACGGGACAGCTGTGGCTTCATGACCGGAGCCTCGCTCGTGGGAATCGATATGCCCGACGAAGACGATGAACGACCAGCGCAGCGCCACCGGCGCGGCGCCTGGGTTCCGTCATTCGAAAGCACGGACGCCGAGGCCACCGAAGCCTTCCTCACCGCTACCTACGACATGCCCATAAGGATCAACAACGTCGGCAACGACTACCGCTTCCGACTCGCCCGGCTCGGTTCAGGCCCGTTGCACTTCGTCACCATCGACCACACACCGTCCACCGACACCTATTCTGATCCACTACCCGAGTACCTCGTCGTCGTGATAGTAGACAGCGGAACGCGTACGAACGTCGACGTCAATGACCGTCTCGGCCCCGGCGACTTTTCCCTCTATTCCCAACCGGGCCAGGCGGTCCACTTCCACGCCGCATCCATTCAGCAGACGATGGTCATGGTTCCGATGCAAGCCGCACGAGACGCCGTAAGCAACCGTCCCGCTGACGACCTCGGCGCCCTGCATTTCGACTCGATGCGCCCCACGCAGCCGGCCGCCGGCCGCCACTGGCTGCGTACCGTGGCCTACGTCACCGACAACCTGCTGGCCTTCCCCGACACCATGGCGCAACCGTTGCTGTCCGGCGCCGCCAGCAGACTGCTCGCCGCGACTCTGCTGACCACGTTCCCCAACAGCTGGATAACCGAGCCACAGCACCACGACCCTGACTCGGGCCATCGCCTTCATCGAAGCCAATGCCAACCTCGACATCAGCGTCGTCGACATCGCGCGCGCCTCCCACGTCACCGTCCGCGCCGTTCAACTCGCCTTCCGCCGCCACCTCAGCACCACCCCGATGACGTACCTGCGGCGCGTCCGACTACAGAGCGCCCACGAACAGCTTCGCGCCGCCCACCCCAGCGATGGCACCACCATCACCGACATCGCCGCCCGCTGGGGATTCGCCGACCCCAGCCGATTCGCCGCCCTCTACCGCCATACGTACGGTCGACTACCACGTGACACCCTGCGGAACTGATCCCCGCTCTCAGCGGCTGGGTTCCCGGGTCGTTCAGGCCTCATGCAGGAAGCGAGTCGGATACGTGTCGGCGTGCCGGCCTAACGGGCCGATTATGCTGGCCGGCCGCCGTGGTCGCGCGCCCAGACGGTGGCGGACCACGACGGTCCCGGACCCGGCCGCCCCTGGCCGCCCTCGAGCAGTCCTGATCGCACCGGCAGCTCAGCGACCATCCGGGGGTGGCGCTGAGTGCCGGGATGCGCAATGGTGAGTGGTGCTCTCGTGACCGGTGGGGACATCCGTCGCTCCGTCAACCCGGGCCGCGTCGCCTGTGGGAGGTGCTGTGCCTGATCGGGATGCTCAACCAGGCAGGCGTGGCGCACGTGACGCCGCTGCCAGCACGGCTCCGCCACCGCACATCAACCGGATCACCACGCGCAACGCCGACGAACTCCAAGCCTGGATCACCGCCCAGTTCTCCGCCGAATACAAGCGGAAGATACTGGCACGTCGCCGAGGATTCGAGTACTTCGCCGAGTCCGGCCCCCTGGGCAAACTCGCAACCGCCACCTCGGCCTACGCAGCGGCAACAGTGGTGACCTTGATGCCGGCCATGCCGTTCGTCGCGGTATGCCAACTCGTGCGCGGCCGGTACCTCATACAGTGGCAGGGCGGCGAGGTCCAGGTCACCGATGGCCAGACCATCCTGTTCCCGTCCACCGCGTGGGAGCTGCTCGCCGAAGACTCACGGCACGATGGCATCACCCTGAACGTAGACGCGGTGCGGCGGGTCGGTGAAGAGACCAGCGGCATCGACCAGGCCTACGTAGGCTTCACCGGCCTAATGCCAGTATCACCGGCCGCCGAACGCCGCTGGCTGGCCACCGCCGACTACATTCGCCACGGCATCTACACCCGCACGCTCGACCAACCAATACTGATCGCCGCCGCCGAACAACTCGTCGCCACCGTCATGCTGGCCACCTTCCCCAACACCACCATGACCATCGAAAACCGCACCCCCCGAGACCCCGCTACCCCCGCCACCATCCGCCGAGCCATCACCTTCATCGACGAACACGCAAGCGAACCCCTCACGCTCACCCACATCGCCACCGCTGCCGGCGTCACGCCCCGCACCCTGCAGTACGCCTTCCGCCGCCACCGCGACACCACACCGCTCGCCTACCTGCGCCGTGTCCGGCTCAACCAGGCCCACGAGGAGCTCCTCGCAGCTGAGCCCGACGACGGAACGACAATCGCCGCAGTAGCTGCCCGATGGGGATACGCGAATCCGAACAGGTTCACCGCCGCCTACCAGGAGGTCTACGGCCAACCACCCTCGCACACGGGGGCGCACCCAAACGACCCGGCCGCTGGGAGGGGGCGCCATGCCCGCTAGCGCTCTTGCCGACCGCAACGGGACCGTGTTCGACAGCACCGACAGGGCACAGACCGAAGCGTTTCTCAGCTCGGCTTTCAGCACCCCGGTCAAGTTCAGGGGCGACCGCGAGAACTTCCGTTACCGGATCACCCAGCATATCTATAACTCAGTCCAATTCGGCACTGTCGACATGACGGCGACCATTGAGGCACGCGCCAATCCGCTACCCGGCCATATCGGCATAAGCCGAATACATCGAGGCACGCGTACCGACCAGAACAACGACGACGTGCGTCTCGGCCCCGGCTGTATCTACCTCAATGGCCAGCCCGGCCAGAACCTGCACCTCGGCTACGAATCCACTCGCTACAGCGCTCTCGTCATCCCGATGCACGCCTTGGCTGACGCGGCCCGCAACCGCCCCGACGACGAGCTCGGCCCGCTGCGCTTCCAGTCGTTGCACGTCGCCGACCCCATTTCCGCCCGCTGCTGGTTGCAGACCGTCCACTACGTCACCCACACCCTGAGGTCTCACCCCGAGACAATGGCCCAACCCCTAATCGCCGGCGCAATCAGCAGACTGCTCGGCGCCGCCCTACTCACCGCCTTCCCCAACACCTGGACCACCGAGCCACACCGCCAAGGCCGAACCGCCGCCACCGCCACCACCCTTACCCGAGCCATCGCCTTCATCGAAACCAATCCGGACCTGGACATCACCATCGTCGACATCGCCCGCGCGGCTTACGTCACCGTCCGGGCCGTCCAACTCGCATTCCGCCGGCAGCTGGACACCACCCCCATGGCCTACCTGCGGCGGGTCCGACTTGACCGCGCCCACGAACAACTCCGCGCCTCCAACCCCGGTGATGGCACCACCATCACCGAGATCGCCGCCCGCTGGGGATTCTCCGACCCCAGCCGGTTCACCGCGCTCTACCGCAGCACCTACGGCCAGCCGCCCAGCCAAACCCTTCGGAACTGAGCGAGGCGCACTGCCGCACTAGGTCGCCGTCCGGCGCGACGATGAACATGTACCGCACGCTGTCGAGGTGATGGCTGCGGTAGGTGCGGGTACGACGCGGCGTGTCCGTGCACTCCTTCCCTCGCCTATAGCATGCCGACCCCGGCAACGCCGCCATCCGTCGCACGGCCATCAATTGGGTCTCGAACGAACCGAACCGCCAGCTCGGAGCGACGTGCGGCGGAGCACACCCTAATGACCTTGTCAGCTGTCCCTGCCGCCTGACATTCGCCGATCACGCCTGACTCTGAGCCGAGTACATTTTGATGCCTGTGGATAGCTGAGCGAGTCAAGAACTGGGCCCTTGCCGGATGACGGGGACCAGCCGGGGACCTCACACTCAAATACCGGCTGCGATCGATGCGTGGTCTACGAACCGACAAGACGGCACAAGTGATCGTTCGCGGGACACGCCTTCATGCAGAACCTACGACGCGGGCATTACGCGCGTCAGGGCGTCCCACAGGTGCCCCATCCGGGAGGACGTAATCGGCAATGACCCGCCACCACACGGCTCCGGCTGCAGCCCCAGGTCCAGTTCGCCCTGCCCGCCGGCCAACCGCCGGCGGCCGACCGCCTTCAACGCCTCCAGCTCGACCTCGTCGTGGGCCGACCCGATGTGCTCGGTGCTCCAGCGGGCAGTGAGCTGACCGTGTGGAGCGGCGGGCCGGCCGGCGGCCGAGCCGAAACGCGTCGAGTTCGTGAGGCGGACGGGCAGCCTTTGCTCGCAACGGCCGGTCTGCCCGGCGGCGGCCTCGCCGTTGGCCACGAAGCACCGGCCAGCGCGACCAACTACCACGCCATGGCATATCAGAGTCACCACTGGCGCATGTCGCGACGAGGAACTGGAGTTAGAGCGTTAGCGGAACGTTAACTGGCGGTGCGGTCACCCGAGGCGCGCCATACATTGGCTTCGCTAGTCAGCATCGTCTCCTATTTTGGGGAAAGGAGTCTGCAGTGTTTGACCTGACCGATCTGGACCTCGATGGGGTGAACACGGTCGACGACGACCTGACTCTGGCGAACGTACGCACGTTCGCCGGCCTCCACCTGCGCAACGCGAAGGCGGGCACCCGCAGCTGCAGCGGCGGGAGCTGCATCGGCGGCTTCTGCGAGTGCTGGGGCCTGTGCCTTGTCAACGAGCCAGTGTCGCCTGAGACGAAGTGATCCTGGTGGTGCGCCGGCCGGCAACCGGCCGGCGCACCGCCATGACAGGCGCAGGAAAGCGGTCACGGACCAACTGCCCGTCGGCCGCAACTGTCGGGTTCGGGCCCTACGCCGAATGAGGCCGGCCGGCCCGCTGACGCTCGCCAGGCCACGACGGGAGAAGGTACCGATGCGCGACCTGCTGTTGTATGTCAACGTTCCGTTCTGTGCTTCCAAGTGCCACTTCTGCGCTTGGGTCGCCGGGATTCCGGTCCGGGACCTGCGCTTGACCGAGCAGGAGTCGCCGCGCGCGGCCTATGTCGAAGCCGTCACCCGTCACATCAGCTCTTGGGCGCCGGATCTGATCGAACGCGGTTACCGGCCGCGCATCATGTACTGGGGCGGCGGGACGGCCAGTATCCTTTCGATCGCCGAATTCCAGCAGATCATGGGAGCACTGCGCGACTGCTTCGACATCAGCGGGCTGGCCGAGGCGACCATGGAATGCAGTCCGGACAGCGTTACCCCGGACAAGCTGGCGGCCTATCGCGACGCCGGGTTCGACCGGGTCAGCTTCGGCGTGCAGTCATTCGACGACCGCATTCTCGTTGCCCAGGGCCGGTCACACCGGGCCGACCAGGCCAGGCAGGCGGTCGGATGGGCACACGCCGCGGGGTTCTCGGAAATCAACGTGGACCTGATGTGCGGCCTGCCCAACGAAACCGTGGCGGACGCCGAGTTCTCGGCGAGGGCGGCGCTGGACCTGCCGATCACGCACGCCTCCCTCTACGTATTCCGACCCGTTCGCGGGACCGTCGAACACCGGCGTCTCGCCCGCGGAGTTGACGTGGTGGACTATGTGGAGCGGTTGGCCGCCTTCGAACGCGTCAGCGAGCTGTTCGAGGCGGCCGGGCTGCCCGAGTACGCGTTCGGGTACTTCGGCCGGCGCCCGTGCCGGGCCGATCTCGCCTACTATCGGCTGGAGATGGATTGGGCAGGGTTTGGCTCGGGCGCCTCGTCGCTGCTCGACGGCGAGCTGCGGTATTCGCTCTCAGCCCTGCACGAGTACAACGCCGATCCGCTGGCCTCCGACCGGCGGCTGCCGGCCGGCAGCGCCCCCCACCTTATTTTCCAGGGATTGGGCACGTTCGAAGGAGTGGACGCCCGGCTGTGGCAGGAGCGGACCAAGGTACCGCTGCCGGAGGCGCTGTCCCGACCCCACATCGCCAGCATGCTGCAGCAGATTACCTGGGCCACCGAGCTGATCGAGGATGCCGCGGGGGTCCGGCTGCCACGCGACGGGATGAGGCGCGCCTTCGCCGGCCCCCCGCAGGCGCTGGCAGCGGCCGAATGACACCGCACCGGCGGCCGGTGTTCCTGCTCGCGCCGGCCCGCTCCTACTCCACGGTCGCGCTCGCACTGCTGGCCGGGCACCCGGGGCTCCACGGCTTTCCCGAGTTGATGCTGTTCAACGCGGACACCGTAGCGGAGCCGCTTTCCAGCGTGGTGCCCGGCCGGACTTCCCGCGCTGCTGGACCGCCGGCCGGCTGAGCGGATTGTGTCGCGCGATCGCGCAGGTCCACGATGGCGACCAGAACAACGCGGCCATGCGGCGCGCGTACGAGTGGGTGACACAGCGCTCGGAGTGGACAACCCAGCAGCTGCTGGATCATCTGCTGGCCAGCGTCGCACCCCGCGAGGGCCTGGAGAAGTCACCAGACACTGTGGACAAAGATGCCGCCCTGGAACGGTGCCTGCGGGCCTACCCGCAGGCCCGGTTCCTGCATCTGACCCGGCACCCGGAGACCACGCAGCGGTCCATGCGGAAGCACTGGCAACCGCTGTACCCCGACCGACCACAGGACCTCGCCGAGCCTGCCCGATCGCATCTCCGCAGGCCAGACCCGTCACCCTGAACTGGCCCCCCACACGCATTTGGCGGACGTGCGGAAACCGCGGGGCACAAGCGACCTCAGGCGCCCGACTCCCGGATGCCGACGGCCAGACCACCCATGATTGACATGTAGACATCGGTGTCCGACACCTCGAGATTCGACGCGTCGTCCTCGCCACCGAGAAACAGCGGGACCCGGTAGCCCACGCACTCCTCGTGGGCCAGCGGAACCTTGTCCGGGTTTCCCCGCCGCCAATCCTCGAACGCGGACACCTCGACCGCCTGCTCCGCCATGTCGATCAGGATCTCGTCGTGGAAGCCGGCCAGCGTCGCCGGGATCTCCAGCGCGTCGCCCGTGCCCCACTCGTACAGCAGCACCAAGGGCTCGCCGTCGTCGTCGCGCCGGGCCGGATCCCGGGAGAACTGCCGGCCGCGCCAGTCAAAACCGAAACAGGCGATCCGATCGGCGAAGCGGTCCGGCCACGCCTCCCGGACCCGCTCGTCCGCGAGCCGCGCCGAGGCGGCGGTGTGCAGCCGGTAGAGCCCGTCCCGGAACGTATACCCACCGAACCTGGTCATCAGCTCGGGTGCGCCGTCCGGGAACTGCCCCGCCCCTTTCGGGTGAGGAGTTCCCGGACCGTACGCCCCGATGAACCGATCGAACATCCTGTCCTTAACTGATTGATATGCCGGTGATGACGGTACCCTTGCGGAGTTTGTTGCGTCTGAGGAAGCCACCGATCTGCGAGCCGAGGCTGCGGTTGACGGAGCTGTCCAGCGGCCACATGTTGCCGAGCGTATCCTTCCCCCCGAGCTGCAGATCCTGCAGGTGGTCGATGTCCTCGGCGTCATCCACCGAGTTGCCGGCCTTGGTCCACTCGGTCCGCGGCTTCGTCGTCCGCTTGACCGGCGTCACCACCAGCTTGCCCTGCTTGGCCAGGTCGTCCAGCGCCGCCACCTTGGCGTCCGCGGCGGCCCGCTGCGCGTCGCTCCAACCCTCCTTGTACTTCACCTTGATGTGCACGCCGGTCGGGCAGGACTCCGCGCTGCCGGCGATGGTGCGCAGGCTGTCGTTGTGGTTCAGCGCGGTGGTGCCGCCCGGCGTCCGGACATAGTAGGTGTGCGTATCGCTGACCGTCAGGTTGTGCACGGTGGTGTGCTCGGTGCGGGTGCGCACCCCCGCGATCCGGACCGGGCGCCCGTGCTCGTCCCTCAGGTACTCGCCGGCACGGAGATCTCCGGCCGTCACCCAGCCGCGCTCCACCGTCCAGAACGGGTGCCCATCGGTCGCGGTGACCTGGTCACCGCTCGGCGGACCGCCGCCACCGGCCCCGGCGCCGACCAGGGTGAGGTCGACCAGGTGCTTCTCACCGGTACCGGTGATCGTCGCGGTCACCGGCTGCGGCTGGGTCTGGCCGGTCTGCGGGTCGGTCGACAGCACCGTGTCGCCCGGCCGCAGTTTCTCGATCGCCTTGGTGGTGCCATTGGCCATCAGCACCAGGGTGCCGGCAGCAAAGGAGTTGCAGTTCGCCTCCCGCTTGCGTTTGGCTCCGTCTCTCGCTTTCCGGGCCGTGTCCTTGGCCTTGTCGCCGGCGCTCTTGGCGTCAGAGACGGCATCCTTGACCTGGTTGGCGTACTTCTTGCTGTCCGCCGCCTCGTCGGCCGCCTTTTCCGCCTTCTTGATGAACCTCGGGATGCTCTCCAGCGCGCGGCGCGCCGCCTTGAGCCGGCCGTACGCCTCGACCAGGCGCCGGCCCACGCCGATCGCCTTGATCATGACCTTGGCGGCCTTGAACAGCTTGCCCCAGGGCACCGCCTGCAAGGCGGTCGAGATGCACGCGACGATGTCGCCCTCGGTCACGCACGCCTTGGCGTCGTTGAAACCGACCAGGTCGAGGATCAGGTTGATGATCTCGTCGCCGATGCGCTTGACGAAATCACCGGCCTCGTCAACCAGCTTCTTGGCCGAGGCGTAGTCGGGGTTGTCCTCGTAGCCGTCGCCGCCCGTGGCCGCACCCTGGTCGGCCTCCTGCTGCGCCCGGCAGGCGGGGTTGGCCATGCAGCTGTAGTAGGCCGCATACCCGTTCGGGTCGCCGAAGCTGGTGCTGGTGCCCCCGCCGCCGCCGTCGGCCGCGACCGCGGTCATGCCGGACGGGTCGGTGAGCACGGTGGGCTGGTTGTTCGCGTACGCGTAACTGGACACGGCCGTCTCGGTCGGCGCGCCCGCTGCCGGGTCCTGTGCGTCGAACCGGCCGGTACCCGGGTCATAGTTGCGCGCACCGAGGTGGTACCGGTTGCCCTGCGTCTGGTCGTGATAGCCACCCGCGTACTGCAGCGGGTTCGTGGGCGCGTCCTCGGTGAGCTTGCGCCCGCCGTCGGTCAGCCCGGTACCCCGGGCCACGCCGAACGGGTCGTAGTCGTACGCCCATTCCGGCGTGCCCGACGGCGATACGACGCCGGCCACGCCGCCGATCCAGTCGCGCAGGTACGAGTGGACGGTGGCAGCGCCGGCGCCCGGTGCGAGCAGCGCAAGCGGAGAACCCGTGCCGTCGTACGCGTAGTCGCGCGACGCGGTGCCGGCGCTGCCGCTCTCCGTCTCCCGAGCCAGCAGCGGCATGGGCGCGTTGACGTCCCAACTCCAGGTGCGACTCACCGCGGTGGTTCCGGTGCCGCTGGCCGCCGCGATCCTGTTCCCCACCGCGTCGTACCCGTAGGTCGTCGTCTGGCCGCCGGTCGTCGCGGAGGCCATCGTGTGGTCGATCTGGTAGCTGTAGGTGTCCGTACCGGCCCGGGTCTGGTTGCCTTCCAGGTCGTAGGCGAACGTGCGCTGGCTGGACACCGTGCCCGTGGTGTCCTCGCGGGTGAGCTGGTCCGCTCCGTCGTAGGTGTACGCGGTGGTGGTGTTCTCCCCCGGCGCCACCTTCCGCTGCTGGGTGCGGTTGCCCACGAGATCGTAGGTGTAGTCGGTGCGTTCGGCGACCGTGCCCGCGCAGGACTGGGCGCCGAAGCAGACCGAGGTGAGGCGGTCGGCGGCGTCGTAGAGGTACGCCGTGCTCTGCGTCACCGTCGGTTGCCCGGGTGCGCCCTTCGTGGTGGTGACCCGTGCCGGGTTGCCCACCGCGTCGAGGGTCAGGTCGTACCCGGCGAGAACCTGGTCCCCCTTCTTGCCGGCGACCGACGTGAGCCGGCCGGCCCGGTCGTAGGACCGGTCCTCGACCACGCCGGTGCTGTCCGGGAACGTGGTGCGCACGAGGTTGTCGGAGACGTCGTAGCTGAACCCGTACGTGGCCGAGGTGCCGCCGTTCTTCGCGGTGAGGCTGGTGATCCGGTCACCGTCGTCGAACGTGGCCTCCACGCGCGTCCCGTCCGGGTAGACCCGCGCGGTGACGTTGTTGCTGCTGTCGTACTCGTACCGGAACTTCTCGTCACCGCGGGCGACCTCGATCAGGCGGTCGGTCTTGTCGTACGACCGGGTCTGCAGTCCCGCGGGGTCGGCGAGGCTCACCAACCGGTTCTTCGCGTCGTAGCCGAAGGCGTAGGTAGGCCCGCCGGTGCCGAGCTTCTTGCTGGTGAGCCGGTTGAGGTTGTCGTAGCCGAGGAAGATGGTGCGGGCCGGCCGGTTCGGGTCGACCCGGGGGTCGCCCTCGACGATCCGGGCGGTGACCAGCTCGGTCAGGTTGGAGTCCGGGTCGTACACGTACTCGCGGCGCCGCCCGAGGGGGTCGGTCGACACGGTGAGCCGGCCGGCCTGGTCGTACTCCATGGAGGTGTTGCGCCCCAGCGGGTCGGTGCGCGTGATGACCTGGCCGTTCGCGTTGTACTTGAAGCTCAGCGCCTGGTTGGCGTTCGCGGCGTCAGGCCCGACGACGGACGTGAGCCGGTCGGCGTCGTCGTACGTGTAGCGGGTGGTGTGCCCGTTGGCGTCGGTCTGCCCGACCAGGCGATCGTTGGCGTCATACGCGTACCGGGTGACGCTGCCCAGCGGGTCGGTCGTCGTCTGCGGGTTGCCGGCGGCGTCGTAGGTGTAGCGGGTGGTGAACTGCGCCGGGTCCGCCCCGGATACGTTGCCGCGCGGCTCGGTGACCGCGACCGGCCGGCCGTCGTCGTCGTACTGCCAGGTGACGGTGCCACCGGTGGGGCTGGTCTGCCTGGTCGGGTTGCCCATTTCGTCGTACTCGATCTGGGCCGCCGCGGTGCCGGTGCCGCCGGTGCGCCGGTTCGCCTCGTCGTAGCTGTAGCCGAGCTGCTCGCCGTTCTCGTCGGTCATGCCCACGACGTTGCCGGCGTTGTCGTACTCGACCTTCGTGGCGTTGTTCAGCTCGTCCCGCTGCTCCGTCGGCCGGTCCAGAGCGTCGAAGCCGGTGTCGACCTGCACGCGGGTGCCGTCCGTCCCGTATGGACGGTCGGCGCGGATCAGGTTGCCGTTGAAGTCGTAGTGGAACGTGGTGGTGAACAGGGCGGCCTGCGACTGGTTCGCGTTGCCCCGGGGCGACGTCTCCGTGACGACGCGGCCGGCCGCGTCGTAGGTCCAGCTGGTCTTGTCGCCCGCGCCGTCCGTCACCGACTTCTTGCGCCCGGCGGCCGTGTACGTGATGGCCGTGACGTCGCCGCGCGGGTTCTTGGTCTCGACCAGGCGGCTGGCCTTGTCATAGGTGTAGTGCACCGAGTTGGCCAGCGGGTCCGTCTGCACCGTGACGTTGCCCAGCTCGTCGTAGGTGATGCGGAACGGAGTGGACTTCCCCGGCTGCCAGCGCTCGATGACCTGGCTGTCCGCGTCGTGTACGACCCGGGTCCGGAACGCGTCCCGGTTGCCGCCGGCCACCGTGCCCCGCGGGTCCACAATGGACATCATCCGGCCGGTGGAGTCGTAGGTGAACTCGGTACGCCGCCCGGTGGCCGAGATCTCCGCGGTCCGGTTGCCCGCCGCGTCGTACTCGTACCTCGTCACCTTGCCGCGCGGGTCGGTGCTGCGGGTCAGCAGGCCCCGGTTGTCGTACTCGTACACGTACCCGGTGGCCTGCTTCGGGTCCTTCTGCCCGGTCATCTCGTTGAACTCGTTGAACGTGTACGACCACGTGTTGCCCCGGCCGTCCTTGCGCGACGTCAGGTTGTTGTGGTTGTCGAACCCGTTGACCTCGGTGAACGAGAACGGTTCCGGGGCGGTGCGCTCGGTCGGGTTGCCCTCGGCGTCGTGGTTGGTCTCCTCCTGGTTGCCCTTCGGATCCACCACCAGGCCCTTGCGCAGCCCCGCGTCGTAGCGGTGGTTGACGACGTCGCTGTTGCCGTTCTGGCTGTAGACCAGCACGTTGCCGCGGTACCCGTCGAAGGTGACCACGCCGTCCGGATCGGTGGTGCTGGCCTCCTGCTTGCCGGCGTCCCACGTGAAAATCGTGATGGCGC
>JBPYFB010000596.1:0-3627 GCA_051986465.1 Rugosimonospora sp. | reverse complement strand
CGACGCAGCCGAACCGACCGACCCGCAGCAGGACCTCTGACCCGCGGGCTCCGGAAGAGCCCAGCAAGGATGAGTGTTGCCGTTTCCTCAGGGGCTGGCCGGGGTCGGCCACGTGCGTACGGCTCGGCAGCTCACTGGCGGGGATATCCACGCGACCTGGCTGGTGACCCGACCGGACGGGTCACAGGTGGTCGTCAAGACGACCACCGGAGTTCCCCCGCAGATGTTCGCTGCGGAGGCCGAAGGGCTGGCGGCAATCGCGGGCACTGGCGCTGTGGCCGCACCATGCGTACTGGCGGTCAGCGACACGCACCTGGTAATGGAGGCGTTCGTGCCCAGACAGCCCGGTGATGCGGAGCCGCCGGAGTTCTGGGAGCGGGCCGGGCGCGCGCTGGCTGGAATGCACCGCTCGCACGCGGAGCGTTTCGGGTGGCATCGCGACGGTTGGCTCGGCATGCTGCCTCAGCACAACGGCTGGTCGGCCGATGGATACGAGTTTTACGCCGAGCAACGGTTAGTGCGCTACCTGCCCGAGCCGGGCGTCCGGGCCGTACTGGACGGTGCGCGGCTCGCCGCAATCGAGCAGATCGCCGCACGGCTACCGGCGCTCGTGCCGCCGATGCCGCCGGTGCTCACTCACGGCGACCTCGCGCCGGGAAACATCCTGGCAACGCCGGACGGACGGTCGGCGCTGATCGACCCCGCCGTATCGTACGGATGGGCGGAGGTGGATGTCAGCATGATCTACTGCCTACGCGGGCAGGTGGTGCCGGAGCGCTACTTCACCGCGTACGAGGAAGTCAGCCCGCTGCAACCGGGTTGGCGGGAGCGGGCACCACTGATCTACCTGCGTGAATCGCTGAGTCTGCTCGCGCACTTTCCCGACCGGGCACGGGTCATCCGGTTCGTGATGCCACTGGTCGACCACGTGATCGCAACCTTCGGCTGAGCACGGGAAACTGGTGGGCAGGCCGCCAACAATGTAAGACTCCGACCATGACCGCGCAGACCGGCTTCGTGCGGTACCAGGCCCGCGACGCCGACCATCGAGGCCGTTTCCTCGGCGTCTTCAGTCTCGTCAACGCCCTTGCCAGACAAGGCGAACTCACGCCGGAACAAGAGCGCTTCCGTCGAACCAACAACGACTGGTACGACGCCGCCTACCCCGAGCCCACCGCGGTCGACCCCACGGTCTACGACCACACCATCAATCCGCGAGCGGCGGGCTGGTTCAAGACCACCGCTCAACACCTGCTCGTACGCATCGACGGCTATCTCACAATCCTGGACGACCATCAAGTTCCATGGGTCCGGGTCGAGGCGCCGACTCCGCCAGGCAAGGTGATCTATGAGGACGAGTACCAGATAGTCGTCGTACCAATCCCCCACGGCGCCCCTCGGGTGCGCGACGAGCACGATCCTGTGGCAAGGTCCTGGTGTGTCGTACGAGGGATCCCGCACCAAGGTAACGAAGATGTGGATGCTTCCTGAGGACGAGGATGTCTTCGGCGCCCGCGTCCTGGAGTCGTTCCCGCATGCGACATGGCTGTGCTCAAAGCCAGGTCCCATTGAGCTTCATCCGGTACACCTTCACCCGACCATCAACGCGGCCATGTCCTGCGACGGCGGCGGGGTGCAAGCATTCCTCGGGTTACCGGTCGGCGCGACGCACCCGGACACGGTCGGTATTGCCGACGGGGTCGAGCCGCCGACGGGACCACCGCTGGCGGCTAGCGTGCAACTGCTCCGGTCGCGGACGCGCCGATACAAGGGGGTCGAGGTCTTCGAGGTCGGCCGCCTTGCCACGTCCTGGTACGAGCACGAGGTAGCTGCTGAACTGCTGGTCTCCCAATGTCGGCGGATCTGGTCGGCCCTGACCGCGGCAACCCGACCGGCTTCGGTGACCACGCCCGAGGGGTACCGGCCGAACGGCCGGCGCATCGGTCCGGCAGCGGAGGCTTTCGCGCTCGAATCCGGCATGCCATTGGCCGACCCCGGAAGCTGGCAACTCGCACTGATCCCCCGGGGCCGCGCTCCCAAGGAAAGCGCACCACACTGACCAACCCGCCGCTGCGCACGCACCTATCGCACCCGCCGCCTCTGGTCACGGCCGGCCGGGCACGGGTGGCGTTGGTTGCAGCGCCGGGTGTCGGTGGTCGCGGCGGGCGTCGATGATGGCGATCACCGCCAGCACCGGGGTTGCCGCCGTGTCGGTCACCAGCGCCTCCACGTGGCGGGTCGGCACGGTCAGGGCGGCCAGCACGAGCACGCCGAGGATCCGGTCCAGGGACAGCCTGGCAAAGACGAGGTATTCGGAGCCTGCCCGGCCCACCGGGCCATGCCTCGGCTTGACGAAGCGGGATCCGCCGACTGCTCGTCATCAACGAGCCACCCGCGTCGCCTGCCTCATACCGATGCACCTCTATCTCCTGCTCGGCGTCCTGGCGGCGGTCGCGATCCTCGCCGTGCCCACCCTCGCCGTCTTGGTGTTCAAGGTCATCTGAGTCATCGTGCTGTTGATGCGCGCGTTTGAGGCCCCGAACTGACTACAGTCTCACCGTGAACGAGGCGTCGATGCGCAACCACCCTGCCGAGCGGGACCGCCTCGCGCACGTCTACTGGATCGGCGGCGGCAGCGGCGCGGGCAAGTCCACGATCGCCGCCCGCGTCGCCGGCCGGTACGACCTGGACGTGTACGCGACCGACGACGTCATGCACGACCACGCCCGGCGCAGTGCCCCCGAGATCGCGCCGTATCTCCAACGGTTCTTGGCCATGGACATGGACGAACGGTGGGTCAACCGGTCCCCGGAGACCATGCTGGACACGTTTCACTGGTACCGCGGCGAGTGCTTCGACCTCATTGTCGAGGATCTGCTCGCACTGCCCGCCGATCGGGGCGTCGTCGCGGAGGGCTTCCGGCTGCTGCCGGAGCTCGTGGCGCCGCTGCTCACCGAGCCATGGCACGCCGTCTGGCTTCTTCCGACGCCCGAGTTCCGCCGTCACGCGTTCGAGCACCGGGGCGGGCTGTGGCTGATCGCCGGCCAGACCGGCGACCCCGAACGTGCGCTGCACAACCTGCTGGAGCGGGACCGGATGTTCACCGAGCGCCTCGACGCGACGGCGACCGGACTCGGGCTGCCGGTGATCCGCGTCGACCCGACGATGACCGAGGACGAGCTGCTGGACCTTGTCGCGGCTTCGCTTCGCCTCTAACGGAAAGTTACCGGACGGGCCGACGCATAGGGCAAGGCTGATAGGTGTGTCCGCAGTGGACACTTGCCGCGGCACCGGTCGCGGGTTCACCGTACCGCCATGAAGCTTGTGCGCACGGTAATCCTCGTCCTTCTCGGCGGCGCTCTCGCCGCCCTGCCAGCCGGTGCGGCCAATGCCAACATGGCCCCTGCCGACGCGGCGACCTGTGCCGGTACGGTGCAGGTCGCCAGCTTCACCTTCAGTCCGGCGAGCGTCCAGCCCGGGCAGTCGTCCACCGCCACTCTCGTGTTGCAGAACTGCACGGCCGTGAACCAGCAGGCGTCCCTGACCTGGTACGGCGTGGTCAGCGGTTCGGGTACCGGCATCCCGCAGGGCTGCGCGACCATCGATCCGCTCCCACCGGTGTCCGTC
>JBPYFB010000595.1:0-4298 GCA_051986465.1 Rugosimonospora sp. | reverse complement strand
TCGCGAGCTGCTCGCCGAGGGTACTGGGCGCGACGTCCTGACCGCCGTAGACGACGCTGGATCCGGTCGCGGTGATGCCACCGGCCGAACCGCGGAGCATCACCACCATGCCGTTCCCCCCGGCTCCGGTCCAGCCCGGCGCCCACGCGTCGTGCGCTCCCACCGCCAGGTCGGCGTAGCCGTCGCCGGTCACATCGCCGATCGCCACGGCACTACCGAATCCGTCGTTGGCTCGGGCCGGCCCGGGTACCCCGGCGCTGCCCTCGGCCAACGCCTGCGCCCCGCCCGTCGTGAGTCCGGTCGGGCCGCCGTACAGCACGATCACCACCCCGGCGTTCGTGACGTTGTCGACCTGTTCACCGTCTGCGCCGATGGCCAGATCGGCGTAGCCGTCCCGGTTCAGGTCACCGGCGGCCAGGGAACTACCGAACATGCCGTGGGCCTGCATGTCGTACGGGATGCCAGGGGTGTCGAGGTTGAAGTGCTGCGGGTTGCCCGTATCGAGACCGTTCGGTCCGCCGAAGTAAACCCAGACCCCACCGCCGAGTGCGCCCGCGTTGCCCTGGCCCGGCACAGGCTCTCCCTGGTCCGATGCCGCGAGGTCGGCGTACCCGTCATTGTTGAAATCACCGGCGGTCAGCACGTCGCCGAAGCCGGGCGATGTCCCCGAGCTGATCGGCGGGGCGAGGAGGTCGGTGCGCCCGGTGCGGGAGTACCGGATGGCCAAGCAGTCGTCCAACTGGTCGGAGAACGCCTTGGCCACAATCTCGTCGAGGCCGTCGCCGTCCAGGTCGAAGTGGGCCGGAACCTGGGTTGCCGCCGGCGCCCCGGTTGCCGTCGGCGTCGCGGGTGTGGCGGCGGCGGTGCGGGCGGTGTTGGCCGCGCCCGCGGCGCGAGCGGTGCCGCCGGGGCCGGCGGTGCGGGTGGGGTCGGTGCGCGGCGGTGCCGGCGTGGTGCCCTTCGATGTCACCGTGGTCTGTGGCCGGTCCGGCAGGGCGACCGTGCGCGGTGTCGATGGTTCCCGTGCGGCCGAGGAGGCCGTCGCGAAGGAACAGGCGAGGACGACCGGTAACGCGACAACGAACACCCGGACGGCACGGTGTACCCGAAGCGCCCCCATGACGACCTCCAGATCGACTTGTGGTGATGAGCATAGGGCCAAGCCCGCGGCGCCGTTGCCCCACAGGCTCGGTGACGGAGGCGGTAGTCAGGTCGATGTTTGACGAACTCGCGGATATCCTTGTACACCTTGTGTTCGTCCGTTTGGCAGGGTCCGTCCGGCCCCGGCGACGGCGTTTGAGCCACCGCCGATACTGCCGGGATCAGAAAGGCCAGCGCCAGTAGGACGCCGGCCGGGATGTACCGTCGCGTGTCAGCCGGCGGAAGGGCAAGAGGGGATGCGGTCCTACCCCGCCGCGACGAGCGGGACCACGGGTCACAGTCGGTGGTACACCCACACTCCCGGCTCGACATACACCGCGTAGTCGTGTTCGACGCTGCAATAGACCGGCACCAGAGCGCCCGGCACCACGACCGGCCCCGACACATCGAACGGCAGGCCGGTCCAGGTACGCCACTCATCAAGCGTCCCGGGAATGACCATCGCGCGCTTGCACGTGCCCACGATCCGGCCACCGGCCCGAACATGGACGCGCAGCCACGGATCCTGGGGTAGGCCGTCCTCCCGGACCAGCGCCGCATACTCCTCGATGGGAACATCCGGCACCAGGTGCTTGCGGGTCGGTCGGACCGGGGCGACCAGATGCTCGTACCCGAGGCGTGCCACGTTGTCCCGCATCGCCGCCAGCATCTTCCCGGACAGGCCGGTGCCCTGCAGATTCGTGGGTACGGTGATCTCCAACGCCGATACCAGGTTCGGCTTGCGCCCGACCTGGCGATCGCGCGCCGAGCGCCAGATCACGCCGTCCCAGCCGTCTACCGGGAGCTCACCGAGGGCCGGGTCGCCATCCCATGCGAAAGGCACGCAGAACGCCCGGGCGACGGCCTGGTCAGGGGCGGCCGCGTCGTAGGCGATCAATCCGTACTCGGGGTGCGCGATGCGGTTGTCGCTGTAGTAGAGCAGGGCGATGGGATCCTCGTTCATGAAGGCGGGCCACGGATCGGTCGCCGCATTCACGAACGTGGACTTCAAGTTCGGCCGCTCGGCGGTCGTCACGATGCGCAGGTCCATGCCCGGATCGTAGGGACGCCAGCGTGCCGAGGGCACTCTGATTTCCCCGCTCGCAGCCCGACAAGGAGCTAACGTGCCACACGGTGGCGGAGGTAGACCATCGGGCGCAGTCCAGCGGCGCATGGGGGTCGCGAACTACTGCCTCACAGCCGTACCGATGTGTCATCATGATCCGCCTGGCCGCGTCGACCAGCGTGACCGATGGGGGATTTCCATGGAGGATCAGGAAGCAACACCGGCCGGGACGGCGGCGGACGACGCCGATGGCGGCACCGAGGATGCGGCCGACGGCGGCGATGTATCAGCCGCACAAGAGGACAGGGATGCGGGACGGGTGCCGCTCGTGGCGCTGGCGGCGGCGCTCACCGTGCTGGTCGTCTTCGGCGCGGTGATGACCACGCTCTACTTGCGGCAGTCCGGGGCCAGGGCCGATCGGGAGCGGGAAGTCGCCACCCGGACCGCCGACCTGGATTCGGTGCGGGCCAGCCTGGCGGCAGCCCAGAACCAACGAACCCTTGACCCGAAAGGGTACGACGCGATTAAGAAGTGCATCGATCAGGCGGTCGACGAGCACCGGTTGAACGACGAGGTGAGAAAGAGCATCGAGGGTGCCGGCCTGCCGACCACGCTGCCAACGGCTCCGATCACCATCACCACGACGGCGATCCCGTTCGGCGCGCTATCCCTTCCGGGCGGCCTGTTCCCGTCGTCGGACCCGCAGATCTGCGAGGACGCCGCGAAGTACCTGAAGTGACCGTGGCGGCCGGCGTGTATCTCGACCCGATCCCAGGCGTGGCGGTCCTACCGTGAACGCGTCCGGTAGCTGCGCGGCCGGGCCGGGTCCCGCGCCGGCACTCGCGGGACGCATGGCGAGAACGCGTACCGGGTATCGGTATCCAGCTTGGCGCGCACCGGGGGAGGTGAGTCGAGCACGTGACCGATCGGGCACGCGTGATCACGTTGAACGTGCTGACCTGGTCCGACGCGGATGGCCAGCGGCGGCAGGAGGTGATCCGTGAGGGCCTGCGCGGGCTGTGTCCGGACATCGTCGCGCTGCAGGAGGTGACCCGCGGTCCGGATTTCGACCAGGTCCTCGAGCTGCTCGGACCGGACTTCACGGTCGTCGACCTTCCCGGCAGATCACCCACAGGTACGGGCGAATCGCTGGCGAGCCGTTGGCCCCTGGGCCAGGTCTCCACGCTGGATGTGCCGATCGCGGGAAATGTGCGGGAGCCGATGCGTGCCACCGCGGTCGCCGCTGAGGTCCTCGTGCCCGCCCCGCTGGGCCCGCTGCTCGTGGTCCACCACAGGGGCACCTACCACGTTGAGCGGGAACTTGTACGCGAGCGACAGGCCGTAGCGACCGCCCGTTTCGTCGAGCAGCTCGTCGCCGACCGCCCTGAAACGCCTGTCGTACTGGTCGGTGACCTCAATGCCGACTGGGATGCGGCGAGCATCCGGTTCCTGACCGGACGGCAGTCGTTGCACGGCATCAGCGTGCGTTACGAGGACGCGTGGACGGCCAGCCACCCGGAACAGGCGGGCCACACCTTCACGCCACGCAATCCGCTTGTCCGCGCCGGGCAGATGCCCCTGGAACGCGGACGCCGGATCGACTACGTCATGCTCCGGAGCGGTCCGTACGGCCCGCCGCTCGACTTCCGCAACTGCCGCCTGATCTTCACCGAGCCGGTCGACGGGATCCAGGCGAGTGACCACTACGGAGTCTCGGTCGATCTCTGTCTGCCCCACCACGCACCCGGCACCTGGGCATGACAACTATCGTTCGGCTCGCCGGGTCGAGGTCTTCGCCGATTTCCACCGTCTCGCGCTTGGTCGGCGGGTGGCCGAGCCAGGCAAGGCCACGGTTCTCGCCTCGTTCGGCGGCACGCTGGCGTTGTATTCCACGATCAGAAGGCGCGGCTCGTACGCCTCGGCACCTGCCGGCAGAGCGGATGCCGGTCGCCCATTGGCCGCCATTGGACTGCGACAGCCTCGTTGCTTCAGGTGGTCGCCGGTATGTTGGCCAATACATTTGGATCATGCCGGGCGGCGTGGGACGCACAGCGAGCTGAGCTTGAGTCTCCCCTGGGAGGAGACGCGAAGG
>JBPYFB010000594.1:0-5092 GCA_051986465.1 Rugosimonospora sp. | reverse complement strand
GATCGCCGTCTAGCTGGATGTGCGGGGCAGGATGCCAGTCATGACGTCGCTGGACGAGGAGCAGCTCGTCCGGCGCGTCGCCGGCGGTGACCAGGCCGCCTTCGACGAGCTGTACCGCCGGATCGCGCCGTGGCTGGCGCTTCGGCTGCGCCGGCGCTGCGGTGACGACGAGCTCGTCGCCGAGGTGATGCAGGAGACCTTCCTCGCGGTGTGGCGGGCGGCGCCGGCGTTCGCCGGATCCGGCATCGGCGGCAGCGCGGTCGGTTGGGTGTGGACGATCGCCGCCCGCCGCCTGGTGGACGCGTTCCGCCGGCGGGCCCGCGAGGCGGAGGTCACGTGGGCCGCGCTGGCCGCCCCGCCCGTCCCGGCGGCCGAGGACGAGGCGCTGCGGTCGGCGCTGGGCGACGAGATGGGGCAGGCGCTGCGCCGGCTGGCGCCGGAGCTGCGCCAGGTGCTGCAGGCCATGGTGCTCGACGGGCTCACCGTACGGGAGACCGCCGTGCTGCTCGGGGTGCCCGAGGGAACCGTCAAGACGCGGGCCCGCCGGGCGCGCAACGCGTTGCGGGAGGCGCTGTCGTGAACGAAGTGGGTCACATATCGCGGCGGCTGCTCGACCGGTACGCCGCGGGCGAGCCGGCGGCGGCCGACGTGCTGTGGGCGCTGGAGGCTCACCTGGAGGCCTGCCCCGGATGCCGGGCGCGGCTCGGCGACGCGGTGGCCCGGCACAGCCCGGATACCGCGGCCCTGCTCGTGCGGGTACGGGAGCGGCTTGCCGTCGAGGTGGCGCGCAGCCGGCAGATGCCGGCCCCGCGCCGGTGGCGCAGATCGGCCGCACCCGCCCTGCTCCCCCGGATCGCGATGGCCGTCCTCGTGATCCTGGTCGCCTTCGGCCTTGATGTGGCCGACAGGGTAGGCGGCGGCACGCGCCCGTCCATGGTGTTGCTGGTCGCGCCGGTCGCGCCGCTGCTGGGCGTCATGGCCGCCTGGTCACGCGCGCTGGATCCGGCGTACGAGATGGTCGTGGCGAGCCCACGGGCCGGGCTGTACCTGATCCTGCGGCGCACCCTCGCGGCGCTGGGCGCGGTCATCCCGCTGCTGTTCGTCGCCGGTGGGCTGGTCGGCGCGTCGCCGGCCCGCTGGCTGCTGCCGTGCCTCGCCTTCACCGCGGGTGCGCTGGCGCTCGGGGAGGTCGTCGGCCTGCACCGGGCCGCGGGCGGCCTGGTGCTGCTCTGGGTGCTGCTCGTGATCGGGCCGAGCGTGCTCACCTCCCACTCGCCGGCGCTGCTGGCCCCGGCGAGCCTGCCCGTCTGGGCCGCGTTGGGTGCGGCGGTCACCGCCGTGCTGCTGCTGCGGCGCGGCGAGTACACGACGCTCCACAGTGGACGTTAGGAGACCTGATGGTACGAACGGTGAGCGCCGCCCAGATCGCGCCGGCGGGGTACGCCTGGGCGATCCATGCGGAACAGTTGAAGGTACGGGCCGGCCGGCGCATGGCGGTCGACGGGCTGGACCTGTCGCTGGATACCGGCGTGCATGGGCTGCTCGGCCCGAACGGGGCCGGCAAGACCACGCTGGTCCGGGCGCTGGCCACCGTGCTACGCCCGGCCGGCGGGGCGCTGCACCTGCTCGGCGAGAGCGTGACCGGCCGGATCGACCTGCGCCGGTTGCGCCGGCAGATCGGGTACCTGCCACAGGAGTTCGGCTTCTACCGGCGGTTCACCGTGCGGGAGTTCGTCGCGTACCTGGCCTGGCTCAAGGAGTTACCCGCGAGCGAGGTACCCGGTGCGGTACAGCGCGCGATCGACCGGGTCGGCCTGACCGAACGCGCGGACCACCGCATGAAGACGCTCTCCGGCGGCATGGTGCGCCGGGTCGGCATCGCCCAGGCGATCGTCAACGACCCGCAGGTCCTGCTGCTCGACGAACCCACCGCGGGACTCGACCCGGAGCAGCGGATGCAGTTTCGGGCGCTGCTGCGGGAGCTGTCCGTCGACACCTGCGTGCTGGTCTCCACCCACCTGGTCGAGGACGTGGTGGCGGCGTGCACCGACGTACTGCTGATCGACTCCGGCCGGCTGGTTTTTCGAGGGGTACCAGCCGACCTGGCGGCGGCCGGCGGCGAGCGGGACGAAGGGGGCGCCGGGGACAGCCCGGCCGAGCGCGGGTACTCGACGATCCTGCGCCAGCACCGCGAGCGGGCCGGGGAGGCGTGATGTACGCCCGGATCACCCGTATCGAGCTGCGTCGCTCCAGCGCCCCGCTCGTCGCCGTCCTCGTCGCAGCCGTGGGCGGGTTCCTGCTCTACGCGAGCCAACCGCCGTACCTGTCGTGGATGGGCCTGGTCGTGGACCAGCGCGACGGCATGCAGCTGATCTGGCCGTTGGGGCTGGGTCTCGGCGCCTGGCAGGCGCTGCGCGAGTGGCGCTCCCGGGTCGGCGAGCTGTTCGCGAGCACCGCCCGCCCGCGTTGGCTGCGGGTACCCCCGATCCTGGCCGCGACGGGCCTCGCCGCCCTCGCCGGATACCTCGTCATGCTGGCCGCCGCGACCGGGCACGTGCGCTTTCCGGACAGCTACTTCCCGGTCGGGGCGGTACCGGTCATCGCGATCGGCGCGCTGTCGCTCGTCGCCGCCGTCTGGCTCGGGTTGGCCGTGGGCAGCCTGCTGCCGTCGCCGCTGACCCCGCCGCTGCTCGTGGTGGCCGGCTTTGCCGGGCTGGCGATCCTGCCACCCACGCTCATACCGCAGGAGGACAAGCCCGGTACCGCGCTGCTCCTGCCGATCCTGCAGCGACCACGCGAGGGCGCGATCGAGGTGATGACGCTTTCGCTGCGCGGCAGCCTGACCCAGGCGCTGTGGCTCACCACGGTCGCCGCGACCGGGGTCGTGCTTTTCGCCGCGGCCGGCCGCCGCACCCGGGCCGCGGCGGTGCTGCCCGCGGTGCTCGGCGCGGCGATCGCGGTACCGGCGGCACCCCGGCACCTGGCCCAGGCGTGGGTACCGGACCGGGCCGCACTCCAGTTCGTCTGCTCCGGCACGGCGCCGACCGTCTGCGTTCCCCGGATCCACGCCCAGTTCCTCGACGAGCTGCGGGCGGCGGCACACGACGCGGTCACGACTCTGGGCGAGAGGCTGCCACCGGCGCCGACCCGGGTGATGCTGTACACAGTGGACAAAGGTGGACCGCCAGCCGGGCCGCGGCCGGCGGACACCCTGATGGCGGCGCCGATGTGGGAGGAGGAGGGCGGCCGGCTCATGTCTCGCCGGCAACTCGACTACGACCTGCTGACCGGCGCCGGCATCTGGCCGTGCCCGCCGGTAACGGGAGCCAAGGTCGACCAGGTGCGGTACGAGGTTCGGTACCTCGCGGCCCGGTACGCCGTCGCGCGCTGGCTGCTCGACGACACGGTACGGGTCAGCATCTCGGCCGACGTGAAGAACAGCGACGCCGTGGTGGCCCTCGTCGAGCAGGTATCGGAGGCGCTGCGCGCGCTGCCGCCGGACGAGCAGCGGGCCCGGGTCACCGCGTACCGTACGGCCGAACTGAACTGCACGGCCGCAGACCGGGTGGACATCCTCGCCGGGCCGGGGCGGATCACGTGAGCGGGTGGGTACTGTACGCGCGCTCGCGCTCGGTACCGCTCACCTTCGCCGTGGTACTGTGCTGCGCCGCCGGGCTCGCGTGGGGCGGCCGGTACATCCACAGTGGACAGACGCGGGCCTTGCTCGCACTGGCGGCCGTGCTGGCCGCGACGACCGCGATCGCGCCGGGCCTTGCCCGCGCCGATCACGACCTGGAGAAGGGCGCGGCGATCGCGTGGCCGCCGCGGCGAGCGGGGCACGTCGTGGTCGCCGGGGCGGTACTGGTCGGCGTCTTCGCCCTCACCGGCCAGAGCAGCGCCGGGCAGCTCCTGCGGAACACCGCCGGGCTGGGCGGGCTGGTCGCGCTCGGGGCGACGGTACTGGGCGCGAACCGGGCACCGCTGCTCCCCGTCGTCTGGACCGCGCTGGTGCTGCGGTTCGCCCCGCCGCTGGGTACCCCGCCGGCCCGCCCCGCATACCGGGTGATGCTCACCTGGATCGCGCAGCCGGCCGGTACCCGCTGGGCAACCGTCGCCGCGCTGATCCTCGGCGCGGCCGGAACGCTCGGCTACGCGGTCTTCGGCGCCCGCCGCACCCGCTGACACGTGCGGCCAGGCTCGTCGTACGCATAGCGAGACTGGCACCCGGGATAACACTGCGGAAACGGCGGCTGGGTTAGCGTGTCGCCGTCGGCTGAGAGCCCCACCATCCTGACCCTTGGAGCGCTCATGGCAGTGCAGACACTCTTCCGCAGCCAGGACCTTCCTCCTGCGGAAGCCTTCGGCCAGTGGTGCGAGGTGGTCAATCGTGTCCTGATGCCCAGCCGCGTCGCTACCCAGCGGCCCGAGACCTTCCGCGGCGAGTTGAGGCTTCTGACTCTGGGCAACGTCCAGATCACCAGTCTGCGGCACGCGCCGCTGATCGCCATCCGGGATCCTGTCCACGTGCGCCGCGCGGACCCGGGGCTTTACTGCCTGTCTTTGACTCTCCGCGGCACCATGGTGGCCGATTGCCGCCGCGAGCAGAGCTCCGCCGCTCCTGGCGGCTGGCTACTCTTCGACACCTGGCACCCTGGCAAGATCACTAAGCTGGACCGTCCTGAACGCACGGCGCGGGACCACGGGCGGGGGCAACACGCCGGCGCCCCCGGCTACGTCGGCGTTCCCGCGCACGTGATGCTCCATATCCCGCGCAACTGTCTGTCACTACCGCACCGTTTCGTCGACCCGTTGCTCGGCCACAGCCTGCCCCCGGCGGGCGCGACCGGCGCAATGTTGGCCCGGCTGCTGACCGATGCTCTCGCCTTCGGCGACGAGTTCGGTCAGGATGAGGCGGCCCACGTGGGTCAGGCCGCCGCCGAGTTGGCGGCGGCGCTGCTGGCCCGCGCGTGCCGGACCGAGGAAGCGCTCGCACCCGAGAGCCGTGCCCGGGAGCTGGTCGGCCGGATCACCGCCTTCATCGAAAGCAACCTGGCCGACCCCTCCTTGTCGCCCGCGGCCGTCGCGGCGGCTC
>JBPYFB010000593.1:0-6719 GCA_051986465.1 Rugosimonospora sp. | reverse complement strand
GTGCGCGCCTCATCCTGCTCGGCGCGGCCGTGCTGATCGGCGCGGCCGGCTTCGCGGCCGGGCGGCTGCCGGCTGGCGCGCAGCCCGCCGTGCTGGGTGTGGTGGCCGGACTCGGCTTCGGCGCCGTCGCGGTGGCCGCCCGTACCCTCACCAGCCTGTCGCCGGCGCACCTGCTGCGCGACCCGAGCGCGTACGCCCTCGCCGTCGGCGGCGTCCTCGCGTTCCTGTTCTTCACCACCGGCCTGCAACGGGCCTCGGTCACCGCGGTGGCCGCCTCCGTGGTGGTGGCCGAGACGGCGGTACCGGCGCTGGTGGGCGTACTCGCTCTCGGCGACCGTACCCGACCCGGCATGGTACCGGCGGCGGTCGCGGGGTTCGTGCTGTCGGTCGTCGGCGCGCTGGTTCTGGCCCGGTTCGCCGAGCCCGGCGGCGCGTCGGAGTCGGGTGGAACCGGCGGCGCTGCCGGCCCTAGGGTGGCGGCATGACAAGCGAGGTGGCGGAGGAGTCCTTCAGCGGCGTCGACTGGTACGGCGAGCAGCTCGCCGATCGGGAGTACCGGCGCTGCCAGTTCTTCGACGCCGACCTCACCGAGGCGCAGAGCCAGGGTGTGGTCTTCACCGAGTGCACCTTCGGCAACGTGCGGTTCAACGCGTCGCGCCACACCGACTCGGCCTTCATCCGCTGCACCTTCAAGCGCTGCAACCTGTTCGAGGCGGAGTTCACCGGCTGCAAGCTGGTCGGCAGCAGCTTCCTCGAATGCGCCCTGCGCCCGCTGGCGGTGACCGGCGGCGACTGGTCGTTCGCGAGCCTCGCCGGCGCGGACCTGCGCGGCGTGGTGCTGCGCGAGGTGCGCATGCGCGAGGTCGACCTCGCCGGCGCGGACTGCCGGGAGGCCGTGCTCACGGATGTGGACCTGTCCGGCGCGCAACTGCGCGCGGCCAAGCTGGGCGGGTGCGACCTGCGCGGCAGCGACCTGAGCGCGCTGGTACCCGGCACCGTCGAGCTCGCCGGTGCGCTCATCGACGTGGCGCAGGCGGTCGTGCTCGCGCAGACCCTCGGCCTCGAGGTCCGCGACCGCTGACCGCCGCTACGCCTTTACCGGGCCGCGGTTACAGCCGTGCCGGGTTGGGCGTCGCGGGTGCGACCGGTACGGTCACCTGGCGGTTGCGCTTGCGCGACGGGACGATCCGGAACCAGTACGAGCCGTACCCGGGCAGGGTCAGCAGGTACGGGCGCAGCCCGATCGCCGGGAACACCGTGCTGCCGGTCAACTCGATCGGCACCTGGCCGTGGAAGCGCTGGCCGAGCCCGAGCTGTACCGGCTGCGGGTGCTGCGACAGGTTGTGTACGCAGAGGATGACCTCGCTGCCGTCCGGCGTGTTCGCGAGCGGCTGCCCCTCGCCCGGCACGTACTCGCGCAGGAACGCCAGTACCGCCGGGTTGGAGCCGCCCAGGTCGTGGAACTCGCCGAGCGCCAGGGCGGGGTGCCGCTTGCGTACCTCGATCATCCGCCGGGTCCACTGCAGCAGCGAGGCGGGCTGGTCCTGCTGGCGTTCCACGTTGACCGCCTGGAACCCGTACACCCAGCCGGCGTTGACCGGCAGGTACAGCTGGCTCGGGTCGCACCGGGAGAAGCCACCGTTGCGGTCGACCGTCCACTGCATCGGCGTGCGTACCCCGTCCCGGTCGCCGAGGTAGACGTTGTCGCCCATGCCGATCTCGTCGCCGTAGTAGATGACCGGCGAGCCGGGCAGCGACAGCAGCAGCGCGGTGAACAGCTCGATCTGGTTGCGGTCGTTGGCGACCATCGGGGCCAGCCGCCGCCGGATCCCGGCGTTGAGCCGCATCCTGGGGTCGCGCGCGTACTCGGAGTACAGGTAGTCCCGCTCCTCGTCGGTGACCATCTCCAGGGTCAGCTCGTCGTGGTTGCGCAGGAACGTGCCCCACTGGCCCTGGGCCGGGATCGGCGGGGTCTGCGCCAGGATCTCGGTGATCGGGTGGCGGGACTCGCGGCGCACCGCCATGAAGATGCGCGGCATCAGCGGGAAGTGGAAGGCCATGTGGCACTCGTCGCCGCCCACGCTGGGCTCGCCGAAGTACTCCACGAGGTCGGCCGGCCAGAGGTTGGCCTCGGCGAGCAGCACGCAGCCGGGGTACTCGTCGTCGATGACCTTCCGCAGGCGCTTGAGGTACGCGTGCGTCTCGGGCAGGCCGGCGCAGTCGGTATCCTCGCGCTCGTACAGGTAGGTCGCGGCGTCCAGCCGGAAACCGTCAACACCCAACTCCAGCCAGAACCGCACAACCGACAGCATCGCCTCCTGTACGGCCGGGCTGTCGTAATTCAGGTCGGGCTGGTGGGAGTAGAAGCGGTGCCAGTAGAACTGCTGCCGCACCGGGTCGTAGGTCCAGTTGGACGGCTCGGTGTCGCTGAAGATGACCCGCACGCCCGCGTACTCGGTGTCGGTGTCCCGCCACACGTAGAAGTCGCCGTACGGGCCGGTCGGGTCGTGCCGGGACTGCTGGAACCAGTCGTGGCTGTCCGAGGTGTGGTTGAGTACGAGGTCGGTGATGACCCGGATGCCGCGCGAGTGTGCCGCGTCGAGCAGGGCCACGAAGTCGTCGATGGTGCCGTATTCCGGGGCGATCTTGTAGAAGTCGCGGATGTCGTACCCGCCGTCGCGCCGCGGCGAGTCGAAGAACGGAGGCAACCACAGACAGTCCACGCCCAACCACTGGTAATAGTCGAGTTTGGAGATGAGCCCGGGCAGGTCACCGTACCCGTCGCCGTTGGAGTCGTATCCGGCCTGGACGAGCATCTCGTAGAAGACGGCTCGCTTGTACCATTGCGGCTCGACCGGCATACGTCGGGCGCGACCAGGGCGCGAGGCGACGTCGGTCATCGGGCCTTCTTTCTGGATTGCGGTGCCAGAATGACTTCATGGAACGCGGGTCCCGCGCGCATCCACGAGCCGAGGAACACTCGTCGATGAGTTGTGCGACCCTCTCGTTCTACTAATACGACATAGACCCGGTCTATGGCTCGCGTGTGAACGGTCGGATTCCGTACCCGTCCGGATGAGTAGCGGACGCTGCTCACCCGGGGCGCGGACAGTCGTCCGAGCACCCCGGGTGAGCAGCGTTCATTTACGCTTCTTGCCTCCGCCGAACATCGCGCGGATGGCCGCCGCGAGCAGGAGCAGTCCGAGGACCACGCCCAACAGCCGCACGCCGACAAGGGACTGCGCGCCGTGGGTCGCGGCGAGGACGGACACCCGCATGCCGCACAGCCTACTTGCGGAACGCGACCTGGTAGATGATGGCAATGATCAACGACACGATGCTGAGCGCGATCGCGACGTAGCCAAGGGTGGGCGAGTTCTGGTTCTTCTTGGCCTGGTTGATCGAGAGCACGCCGAACACGATGCCGACCAGCGGGCAGCACAGGAATCCAATGACGATGCCGAGCCAGCCGAAGAGCGTGGTGCGGTCGTTGCCGGCAGCGGCGGGGGCGCCATAGGGCTGGCCGGGAGGTGGTGGCTGCATATGAAGTCTCCGGGGCGATGAATGATGTGGGACACGACGTGGTGTTGTGCCCAAGCAGTATGCACCAACTCGCGCATCCGGGAAGCCCGCCAGCCGACTGTCGTGTGTGGCCTTGCGGGACGATTACGGTCGGCTGACGGACAGTCAACGCAGTGCGCTGGAATGCGCCGCCGATCGGCCGCGTCCCGAGGTCACCGTCCGTCGCCGCGGCTTGAAGGTGCACGCGGCCTCGGTGTTGGTGGCGGTGTTCCGGAACAGCACCCGCCATAGGTCGATCGCCACGCGCGCACTGTCCGGGCGTTCCTCGACCCGCTTCGCCATGCACGCGCGGCATATCTCGGCCAGCACCCGCGGCATGCCGGGTACCAGCAGCACGGGCGTTGGCGCCGCCCGCGGGTTGCGGGGCGCGGGCGGGCCGCCGGAGAGCGAGCCGCTGTACGGGGACCCGCCGGTCAGCATCTGGTACAGCAGCACGCCGAGCGCGTACACGTCGTCGCCGGGGGTGCCGCCGCTGGAGACCCGGCGGGCGGGTAGCGGCCGCCCGTACGACTGCGACGTGCCCTCGACCGTGGTGGCCTCACCGAAGTCGACGATCTTCGCACCCGTCGCGGTCATCATGATGTTCTCCGGCGTCAGGTCCCGGTGCACCACGCCCCGCCGGTGCGCGATCGCCAGCACGTCGGCGACGGTGGCGCCGACCTTCGCCGCCTCCAGCCACGGCAGCGGGCCGCCAGCCAGCCGGCCGGCGAGCATGGCACCGCGCAGCAGCTCCATCGACACATACGCCACACACGCGCCGTCGGGCAGGCGCGCGTCTCCGTAGTCGTAGATGCGCGGCACGCTGGGGCTGCGCAACCGGTCGGTGATGAGCGCCTCGCGGTACACCTTCCAGCGCGCGTCCGGGTCGTCGGCGAATCTCGGCGCGAGCAGCTTGAGCGCGACCGTCCGACCACGAAGAGCGTCGATGGCCTGATACACCACGGACAAGCCGCCGTAGCCGATTGGTCCTAAGAGGACGAAGCGACGGTCGATGGCGGTGCCGATCGGCAACCTGTACACCGCGCCACTATGGCGTACCGGTTGGTTGTCGGGCAAGAGACACGTCCGCCTGGACGTCGAGGATTTCCCGCTCCGTAATAGCAGCGTCATCGGACGGCACGATCGCCGGAAGCAACACCCGGAAACTTGTCCCTACACCACCCGGTATCGTACGGAGTTCCACCCGCCCACCGTGCGCGGTCACGATGGCGGCCACGATGGACAGCCCGAGCCCGGCGCCGCCCACACCGTCGGTACCGCGCTGGCGTGACGGGTCGGCCCGGAACAGCCGCTCGAACGCGCCCGCGGCCTGCTCCGGCGCCATGCCGGGGCCGTCGTCGACGACCTCGAGCACGGCGAGCGGCGCGTCACGGGCCGGCGCCGCGCCCACCGAGACCGGCTCCGGTCCCTGGTCCTCGAGCTGGCCGGCGGTGGCGCGGCCGACCCGTACCACGATCCGGGCCGTCGCGGGCGTGTGTACGAGCGCGTTCGTGACGAGGTTCGTGGCGACCTGGTGCAGCCGGGCCTCGTCGCCGAAGACCGCCGGCGGTCCGGACTCAGGCGCGGCGGTGGCGAGCTCTTCGAGGCGTACCGTGCGCTGCGGTGCCCGGGCCCGGGCGTCGCGTATCGCGTCCGCGGCGACGGTGAACAGGTCCACCTCGACGCGCTCCATCGGCCGCTCCTCGTCGAGGCGGGCGAGCAGCAGCAGGTCGCCCACGAGTACCGCCATCCGGGCCGCCTCCGCCTCGATGCGCCCCATCGCCTCGTCCAGCTGCGCTCCGGGCCGTACGCCGCCGCGCCGGTACAGCTCGGCGAAGCCCTGGATCGAGGTCAGCGGTGTGCGCAGTTCGTGCGAGGCGTCCGCGAGGAACTGGCGCAGCCGCAGTTCGGAGGCGGCCCGGTCGTGCAGCGCGGACTGGATTCGGCCG
Organism: Rugosimonospora sp.; assembly: GCA_051986465.1. Classification (GTDB taxonomy): domain Bacteria; phylum Actinomycetota; class Actinomycetes; order Mycobacteriales; family Micromonosporaceae; genus DATEJJ01. The sequence goes on along the minus strand of JBPYFB010000593.1, from coordinate 1,209 downwards.
AGCATCGCGTTCAGTGCGAGGCCCAGCCGGCCGGCCTCGGTGTGCGGGTCGACATCGGTGACGCGTTGCGACAGGTCGCCGTCGGCGATCTGCTGGGCGGTGGACTCCATGCGGGTCAGCGGCGAGAGGCCGGCCCGCACCACGTACGCGGCGGCAGAGCCGAGTACCAGAAGGACCAGCATGCTGACGGCCACGTCGATGGCGAGCAGCCGGTCGGCGGTCGCCGTCACCTGCCGCAGCGACAGCGCGGCCACCAGCGTCTGGCTGCCGGAGCCGCGCTGCGTCACCACGACCCGCCAGGCGCCCCGCCTACTGTCCACTGTGTACGGTCCACCGTCGACATGCGCGCGCACGTCCTGGTACGTGAGGGCCGGTCCGGCGCCGGCTTCGCCGGGGTCGAGGCGGGTACCGGTGGCGTCGTAAATTGCAACCCAGACGTCCGTTTCGGGGTTGCGCAGGTAGTCCGGGCGCGGGCCGAACCGGGGCGGCTGGCTGCCGCCCGGGATATGGGCGAAGCCGGTAGCGGCCGCCGTCAACTGGCGGTCGAGGCGGCTCGTCAGGTACGAGCGCAGCAGGGCCAGCCCGGCCACGTCCGCGATCACGAGACCGAACCCGGCCAGCGTCGCGATCGCCACGACCATCCGCAACCGCAGCGTCCACCGCGAACGCGGCGGGGTCACTCCTCGTTGGCCCGCGGCAGCCGCAGCGAGTACCCGACGCCGCGGACCGTGTGGATCAGCGCCGGACCGAGCTTGTCGATCTTGCGACGCAGGTAGTACACGTACGACTCGACGATGCGCCCCTCGCCACCGAAGTCGTAGCTCCACACCCGGTCGAGGATCTGCGCCTTGCTCACCACCCGGCCCGCGTTGGCCAGCAGGTACCGCAGCAGCTTGAACTCGGTGGGGGACAACTCGACCAGCTTGCCGCCGCGGCGCACCTCGTGCGCGTCCTCGTTGAGCTCGAGGTCGGCGTAGCGCAGTACGGCGTCGTCGGCCGGCTGGGGCGCCGTGTTGCACCGGCGCAGGATCGCCCGGATGCGCAGCACCACCTCCTCCAGGCTGAACGGCTTGGTGACGTAGTCGTCGCCGCCCACGGTGAGGCCGGAGATGCGGTCCTCGACGGAGTCGCGCGCGGTGAGGAACAGCACGGGGACGCCGGGGTCGCTGCTGCGCATCCGGCGCAGCACCTCCATGCCGTCGAAGTCCG
>JBPYFB010000592.1:0-14468 GCA_051986465.1 Rugosimonospora sp. | reverse complement strand
CATTCCGTCGAAGCCGGCCTGCGCGGCGGAGAAGTCCGGCGCCAACATGGGACTGTGCGTGTCGATCGCCTGCCGCACCGACCAGCCTTCCAGCCCGCCGATGGCGAGGCTGATCAGCGCGAACGAGGCGAGTGCGACGAGCGTCAGCCGGATCGTACGCAGCTTCGTGAACTCGGCCCGTACCGCCGCGATCACGACCGTACCCCGCTGCCGATACGGGTGAGGAAGGCGTCCTCAAGGGACGGATGGGCGCCGATGAATTCCGCGGTACCGGCGTCCGCCATCAACTGTCCCTTGTGGATGACGATCAGGTGGTCCGCGGTCTGTGCCATCTCGGCCATCAGGTGGCTGGAGACGAACACGGTACGGCCCTGCCCGGCGAGCTGGCGTAGGAACCCGCGCAGCCAACGGATACCCTCCGCGTCCAGCCCGTTGGCCGGCTCGTCGAGTACGAGCACCGGCGGGTCGCCGAGCAGGGCGGCGGCGAGCCCGAGTCGCTGCCGCATGCCGAAGGAGAAGCCGCGCACCCGCTGGTCGGCCACCGCCTCCAGGTCCACCAGGCGTAGGACCTCGGCCACCCGGCGCCGGTCGATCCGGTTGCTCTGCGCGATCCACAGTAGATGGTGGTACGCGCTGCGGTCCCGGTGCGGCCCGGCCGACTCCAGTACCGCGCCCACGTACCGGATCGGCTCCTTCAGCTCGCGGAAGGGCCGGCCGCAGATCCGCGCCCACCCCCGGTCGGGTTTGGCGAGGCCCAGCATCATCCGGATCGCGGTCGTCTTGCCGGCGCCGTTGGGGCCGAGAAAGCCGGTGACGGCGCCGGGGCGGACCGCGAACGTCAGGGAATCGACCGCGAGGTTGCCCCGGTAGCTCTTGGTCAGATCCGTAGTCTCGATCACCCACCCATCGTCGATTGGCTTGGCGCGCCGGACAATCGGGCTCGGGTCGAACGTGCGCGGGCGCGGTCATACTCGCGAACGACGTCCCCGAGGACGATGGCGCGGGCGATACCGTGGAGCGGTGCGCACCGGAGTGGAACGGCGGTCGCTGATCCTCGACGCCCTCGCGGCCCTGGGGTTCGCCCTGCTGCCCCAGGTCGCCGCGCTCCAGCCGACCGGTACCCCCGACCCGCGCGCCGGCCTCCTGCTCGCGGCCGCGGCGCTACCGATTGCCGTGCGGCGCCGCTGGCCCGTACCGGTGTTCCTGGTGGTGCTAGGCCTCTCCGGTGCCGCGGCGGTGCTCAGCCTCGGCCCCGCCTCGTTCCTCGCCGCCGGCTTCGCCCTGTATCCGGTGGCCGCCGCCCGGCAGCCGCGCCGGTGGTACTCCCCCATGCCGGTCGCCGGCGCCGCCGTCACGATGGCGGTCGGCCTCGTCGCGATCGGTGCGCCCGCACCGGGCGGATTCCCCGCCGGCCAACTCGTCCTGGGCATGGTGGTACTGGCACTCGGCTGGGCCGCCGGGCGTGCGGTCAGCGAGCGCCGCGATCGCGCCGCGCGCGCCACGACCGAGACGGTGGCGCGTGCCCGGGCCGAGGAACGGCTTGCCATCGCGCGGGAGCTGCACGATGTGGTGACCCACGGCGTCGGGCTGATCGCGGTCAAGGCCGGTGTCGCGAACCACGTGGCCGACGAGCAACCGCAGGAGGCGCGCGCGGCGCTGCAGGACATCGAGACGATGAGCCGGACCGCGCTGCGCGAGATGCGAACCATGCTGACGGTACTGCGCGGCGACGGTGCGGCCGCCGCGGGCCTGCGCCCGCCGCCGCGCCTGTCCGACCTCTGCGAGTTGGCGAAGTCGGCCGAGGCCGCGGGGGTACGGGTCGAGCTCTGCGCGCCCAGCGACGATACGGTGCCCGAGGGCGTGGCGCTGTCGGCGTTCCGGATCGTCCAGGAGGCGCTTACCAACGTCGTACGGCACGCGGCGCCGACCCGCTGCCGGGTCACGGTGGCCGCCGAAGCCGATCGGGTACGCATCCAGGTCGACGACGACGGCCCCGAAACACCGCGCCACCAAGGCCGCGGCGACCAACCCCGCGGCGCTGGGCTCGGCATCGTCGGCATGCGCGAGCGGGCCCTGGCACACGCCGGCTCGTTCGCTGCCGGACCCCGGCCCGGTAAGGGTTTCACGGTATCCGCCGTGCTGCCCTACTGAATCAGCTCGGGTAGCTGAGGTCGAGGGTCGCCGTGTTCCCGTTCCAGGTCGCGGTCACGTGCCAGCAACCCGGGACCGGTACGTCCACAATAGACGGATAGATCTCGCCCGGCCCCGAGTTCGCCGGCTGGCTGGTGGTGACCGCGGGCCGGCCGGCCAGCGTCGCGGTCAGCCCCAGCGGCTGGCTGTTGCGCGGTTCCCGACTGATCCAGAGAATCTTGTTGCTGCGCCCGTCCGGTGCCGGCCGTACGTGCAGCGGCGCGCCGAACAACACACCGACGAGGTTCCCCTCGACCGATACCACATAGGGAAGGTCGGGGATGGAGCCGGCGCTGGACGTCCACTCCGGCATACCGCCCCGGCGCACCGGGGTATCCCCGCAGCCGCCCGCGACCTCCAGGCCGCGGGGCGGCGACGGTTGGCGCGTCGCCACCGGGGCGCCCACCGGCGCGGCCCTGCCGGTACATCCGCAGAGCGCGAGCAGCAGCCCCAGTCCGGCCGCGCACACCGTACCTCTCATCGCGTCCTCCCCTCACCATCAAGACACCTCGCACGGCGACGAGGTTGCAGCACCCTCGCAGCCGGGTGTCAGGCTGGGTTGACAACGAGGCTCTGTCAATTACACTTGACGCGTCGGACCTGGTCTTATGTGGATGTCTGGCATGACGACGGGGGAGGTTGGACATGGCGACAAGCAGCGCCTGGCGTAGCGGAGAAGTGCTCTCGGCGGATGGGACCAGCATCGGTTATCGCCGATACGGCACCACCGGTCCGGGAGTGGTACTGGTTCACGGCGGCGGCCAGGCGGCACAGAACCTCCACCGCCTGGCGGTCGCACTGGCGGACTCGTACGTCGTCTGGGTACCTGACCGGCGCGGCCGTGGGCGCAGCGGGCCGCCGGGCGACCGGTACGGGCTGGCCACCGAGCGCGACGACCTCGCCGCGCTGGTCGAACGCGGCGGCGCGGTACATCTGTTCGGGCTGAGTTCGGGCGGGATCATCGCGCTGTCCGCCGCCCGGACGCTGCCCGGTATCCACAGTGCGGCGGTGTACGAGCCACCGCTGTCGGTCAACCACTCCACACCGCTGGGCTGGTTGCCGCGCTACCAACGGGAACTGGCCCGCGGTGACGTCGCCGGGGCGGCGGTCACCGCGATCCGCGGAATCCGCACCGCGAGTCTCGCGGTACGGCTGGTACCCAGGCCGCTGCTCACGGTCGCGATGAGGGCGGGCATGCGGGCCGAGTCCCGTACCATCCGGGAGTCCACAGTGGATAGAGTCGAGGATGTCCCGATGCGCGAGCTGGTACCCACGATGCAGTACGACGCGCGACTGATCGCCGAGAGCGAGGGAACCTTGCCCGAGTACGCGACCCTCAAGCTGCCCGTCCTGCTGCTGGGCGGCCGGGGAAGCGTTGGCTACCTGTCCGGCTCCCTCGGCGCGCTGCAGCGGGTACTGCCCAACGCGATGCGCGTCGAGCTGGCCGGGGTCGGGCATACCGCACCCGACAACACCGGCCAGCCCGAGCGCGTGGCGACGGAACTGCGCCGCTTCTGGGACCGGTGCGCGGGCACCATGGCCCTGGCCGCGTAGCCGCCCAGCGAGCCGGTCAGCCCAGCCCCGCGAACTCTGTGCTACCAGGGCACCGGGCCGTTCTCGCTGAAGAATCCGGCGGTCGGCCCGTCCGCGCCGAGCGTGGCCAGGCGCACCACGACCGCGGCGCCCTGCGCGGGCGTGAGGTATCCGGCGTGGTTGTTGAGGTCCGTGTCGACGAAGCCAGGGTCGGCGGCGTTGACGAGGATTCCGTCCTTCCGTAGCTCGTTCGCGTACTGCACGGTGAGTGCGTTCAGCGCGGTCTTCGACGGCGAGTACGCGGCCGAGGCCAGCAGTCCCGCGAGCGGGCCGTCCGGGTCACTGGCGATGGTCAGCGATCCGGCGGCGCTGCTGACGTTGACGATGCGCGGAGCCGGCGACCGCCGCAGCAACGGGAGCATGGCGTTGGTCACCGCGATCACCCCGAAGACGTTCGTCTCGAACACCGCCCGGACCATGTCCACGGCTACCGTACTCGGGACCTGATCGTGCGCGTCGTTAGGCGAGACCTGCCCGGAACCGGTGATGCCGGCGTTGTTGATCAGCACGTCCAGGTGGCCGAAGCGCTCATCCACCCACCGCGCGGCCGCCTCGACGGTGGCCGGATCGGTGACGTCGACGGTGACCGGGTACGCGTCGCCGCCCGCCGTTCGCAGCGCGGCGGCGACCTGCTCGCCATGGCTCGGGTTTCGCGCGCCGACCAGAACCGTCATGCCCAACGCGGCGAGGTGCTCGGCCGCCGCCCGGCCGATCCCCTTGTTCGCTCCGGTAATCAGCACGATGTTCTGGTGGGTGGTGCTCTCGTTCATCAACAGACTCCTACCGTCTTCGTCAGGACGAACACGAGATGCCGGCGACCCGGGCCTTGTGACAGGGCGATGATGTGACCGGAGCCACCTGAAGTGGTGTCACACCGCGGCGGGTACCGGCGTCTTGTGTGATACGGGTTCAGAAGAAACGAGCAGGGAGGCGAGGCATGAGCCGGCGTGACGAGCGGACGACGGACCCCGGCGGCGCGCCCGGTCATGACGCTCCGATGGACTCCGCCACCGAGGCGTTCCTCACCCATCGCAATCTGCTTTTCACGGTCGCGTACGAGATGCTCGGCTCGGCCGCCGACGCGGAAGACGTACTGCAGGAGACCTGGCTGCGATGGGTGGGCGTGGACCTCGCCACGGTACGGGACCCGCGCGCGTACCTGGTCCGCATCACGACCCGCCAAGCCCTGAGCCGGCTGCGTACGCTGCGCCGGCGCAAGGAGTCCTACGTCGGTCCCTGGCTGCCCGAGCCGCTGCTGACCGCGCCCGACGTGGCCGAGGACATCGAGCTGGCCGAGGGCGTATCGATGGCGATGCTGCTGGTACTGGAGACTCTCACGCCAACCGAGCGGGCGGTGTTCGTCCTGCGCGAGGTGTTCGACCTGGAGTACGACGAAATCGCGGAGGCGATCGGCAAGACCCCCACCGCGGTACGCCAGATCGCGCACCGGGCACGGGGGCACGTCGCCGCGCGCCGGCCCCGCGGGGTCGTTTCGCAGGCCCAGACCAGAGACGCGCTGGCCGCCTTCCAGCGGGCCGTCGAAACCGGCGACCTACAGCACCTGCTGGACATCCTCGCGCCGGACGTCGTCTTCCTGGGCGACGGTGGCGGAGTCGTGCAGGCGGTGGCGCGACCCGTCGTGGGCGCCGAGCGGGTAGCCCGCCTGCTCTCCGCCGGGCTGCCCAGGATCCCCACCACCGCGTCGCTGGAGCCGGTACAGGTCAACGGTTATCCGGCGCTGATCCTCCGCCTCGACGGCGAAATCGACACCGTCCTCGCGGTACGCATCGACGACGGACTCGTCACCGGGCTCTACGCCGTACGCAACCCGGAGAAGCTGTCCCATGTCGAGCGGGAGACCGCGGTCAGCCGCTGAGTCCACTCCCGGGCGGCGCTCACCTCGCACAGCCGTTACCCTGACCCATGGCCACTTCCGGGAGCGCAAGCGACGACTTGCGCGAATTGCTGTACGGGGATGCTCCGCTGGCTCGGTGGGCGCCCGGCAACGATGAATTCCAAGCGGTACGTGCCGCGCTGGACGCCGGGGACACGTCGGCTGCCCGCGATACGTTGCACCGAATCGTGCGGGAGCCTGCGCGCGCGTCGCGGGACTACCTCCAGGCGTGGCATGAACTGCGAGCGCTCGGTGAACAGCCCGAGGATCCGGGCCGGCTCTACGGAGTCGTTGTCGACATGCCGGTCAAAGCCGGCCTCGACACGCTCGCCGCATACGAGGACGGATCCGCGCGATACCTCAATTTCAGCGGCAAGGTGCTCGTCTGGGAGTCCCAGGACGGAGAGATCGACGCGATGATCCAGTACATGCTCGGCGCTGGACGCGACATCGTCGCCCGGATAGGGCCATGGCACGGACCTCGGCCAGCACTGAAGCCAGGCTTGCTGCGATTGAGCATGTTGTGTGCCGGTGGACTCTACTTCGGCGAAGGACCCGTCAAGGGCTTGAGCACCGATCAAATGGCCGGTCCACTGCTCGCCGCCGCCGGTCGACTGCTGCAGCTTCTGGTCGATGGGGCCGCCGCAAGCCCTCCGGACACTATGGAGTGATGAGCGTAAATTTCCTTGCGCTCAGCCAAAACGCTAGAGGTCAACGCGATGACGGCGGTACGGGGTTGCCCCGGACCCGGCCGGGCGGCAACCGTTGATTCATGGTTTTCACACTGGTCCGCGCGGCAGGGCTGCTCGCCTTCGCCGCGGTCATCGGTGCCGGCGTCACGGGCACCGCGAACGCGGCAAGCGGTACCGCCGCCGCCGATTGCACCGGTACGGCGCAGATCGTCAGCCTCACCCTCGACCCGCCCACCGCAACACAGGGACAGACGTCCACCGCCACCCTGGTCGCACAGAGCTGTACCGGCCAGAGCCAGCCGGTCCACGTGCAGTGGTACGGCATCTTCCAGGGCAGCAGCGGCACCGGAATACCGCCGGGCTGTCCCGCGATCGACCCGATCCTGCAGTACCTCACCCTGCCGGCGACCGGAGTGTTGACCACGAGCTTCGGGTTCCAGGTGTTCACCGGCTGCACCGCCACCAGCCTTCGCGTCACCGGGTCACTCCTGATCACCGGCAGCGGCACGGTCGAGCAATCGGCGGTACTGACCATCACCGGCAACACCCCGCCACCGCCAACGTGTTCGGTCGCGTACACCCGGCAGAGCGAGTGGGGCGGCGGGTTCGTCTCCAACGTCACCATCACGAACGGCGCAACCACCGCCATCGACGGTTGGACACTCGGCTTCACCTTCGGCGGTGACCAGGTGGTCACGAACGCCTGGGGCGCGACCGTGACACAGTCGGGTGCCGTCGCGACCGCCCGCAATGCCAGTTGGGACGGGCATATCGCAGCCGGCGGTACGGTCAGCTTCGGCTTCCAGGGGACCTGGCACGCGAGTGACGCCACGCCCACCTCGTTCACGCTCAACGGCACCGCCTGCACAGCGCGCTGAACCCGCACCCAAATGGTCCACATTGGAGGATCGCGGACTGGAAGGCTCTCGTCCGGCCCGCAGACAAACACCCGCCCGCGTACTCAGAGGAGTACGCGGGCGGGTGCCTTGTGCCGCGCCGCGATCGCTGGCGATCGGGGGTTTCCCCAGCGATCTGGTGGGCGCCTCAGCCAAGCTTGCCGCGCATTTCGAGGACGCGCCCCAGTGCGTGGAGGGCCGCGCCCCGATCGAGCTGCCCGTCGGCGACCGCCGCCTGGATCGCGTCGACCGCGTCCTGGCCCTGCGTGAGGTCGCGCGCCGAGCAGAGGATGATGTCCATGCCCGCCGCCGCTGCCGCCACCGCGCGCGCACCGGTACCGCCGAAGCTCTGCAACGCGCCGGCCTCAAGCGCGTCGGTGATCGTCACCCCGCGGAAGTTCAGGCGCCCGCGAAGCTCGCCGTGCACAATTCTCGGTGACAGCCCGGACGGCAGGTCAGGATCGAGCGCCGGGTAGGTCGCCCACGACGTCATCACCATGTCCACATTGGCGTCGATGGCGTATGTGAAGGGCAACTCGTCGATGCCGCGCAGCTCCGCCAGCGACCGGTCAATCACCACCGGTCCGAGGTCCGTGTTCTCGGCGCGCGCCGCGACACCGAGGCCGGGGAAGTGTTTGGCGCTTGTGGCCACGCCGAGCGCCTGCTGCGCGGCGATGGAGGCGGCACCGCACTCACCGCAGACGACCGGATCCATGCTGTACGAGCGCCCGAACCGGTCGTCGAAGTTGCCGGCTTCCCGGTAGACATCGAGTACCGGCGCGAGGTTGCAGTTCATCCCGGCGTTGAGCAGGTTCTGCGCCGCGCCGGTACCCGCGGTCTGCGCCGTACCAACCGGGTCCGCGGACTGGCCGATCTGCTTCTCGGTGATCCCAGGGAGGCCGGGAAGCCGCTGTACGATTCCGCCCTCCTGGTCGGTCATCAGCAGCAGCGGGTACCCGATTCCGCTGTCCACCTGCGCCTGCGTCAACGCGCTGGTCACCGCTTGAATCTGGCTGCGGTCGTTGCGGTTGATGTTCTCGCCGAAGAAAATCACCCCGCCGACCAGGCCGGCACGGATGGCGTCGAAGAGCGCCTGCGGCGGCGTCAGGCCGGGATAGGACCAGATCACCCGCTGCCCGGCCTGCTGCGCCGGGGTAAGCCCAAACGGATCGGCACCCAACCCGTTACTCGCCGCATCCGTCGAGCTGTCGGCGAATGCCCGCGCCGGCTGCATGAGCCCGGCGCCGGCGAGCAGGGCGGCCGCCCCTCCAACGAGCAGACCGCGCCTGCCGACGCTCCGGTTGCCGGTTCCCGTAGACGCGTCGAAGTGGCTTGGGGCGCCACCGGAACCGTCGCTGATAGCCATTGCCGTCCTCCTCGCACAGTCGGGGGCCACCGGAGCGCCCGTGCGCGGAACGTCCGTTTCGCCCGAGACTTCAAATGGTCGGTTAGTGATCACGTTTGCATAGACCAATTTGAGCGTCAAGACTCGGAGCGGCGTTAAGCGCCGAGACTCGCAGCGCCTCGGCAGGCGAGTATCTTCGTTGTGGTCCCCGAGGAATCCGCCCCGGGTCGTGTCCTCAGTGGTCGGCGAGGTGATCGGCGAGGTGCTCGGCGAAGTGATCGGCGAAGTGATCGGCGAGGTGAGATGTTCGCTCTGATACACAGCCCCTTGGTCGGTCCGCTGACCTGGGGGCCGGTGGCGGACCGGCTGGACGCAGTGGTTCCGTCCTTTGTGGACCTGAGCCCGCCGTACTGGCGCTCGATCGCCGAGAGGGCCGCCGCCGCCATCACCGAACCGGCGATCCTGGTCGCGCACAGCAACGCCGGCCTCTTCGTACCGGTGATTGCGGAAGCCGCCCCGGTCGCCGGATGCCTCATCGTCGACGGCCGCCTGCCCGGATACGCGAACCGCGTGCACGACTCCCTGCGGCGCATGGTGCGCGATGACGGCCTGCTGCCGCCCTGGAGCGAATGGTGGGGCGACGCCGACCTGACACCGCTGATCCCGGACGGACCGACCCGCGCCGCGGTCTGCGCCGAGATGCCCCGGCTGCCGATGGGGTACTTCGAGGAGCAGATCCCGCTGCCGCCCGGCTGGGATGCGAAGCCGTGCGGCTACCTACGATTCAGCGAGGCGTACGCCCCGGAGGCCGAAGAGGCGGCGCGGCGCGGCTGGCTCGTGTCCCACCTGCCCGGCGAGCACCTGCACCAGGTCGTCGACCCCGATGCCGTAGCCGAACGGATCGTCACGATGACGCGTTCCTGGGTTCCTGCGAGAGGAACAGGCCGATGAGCGACGACGCACCCGTCACCGACGACCGCAACCCCGCACAAGTCATCGAGGACGCCGTCGCGTACGCCCTGCGACTGGCCGACACGTGGACGGCGTTGGACGGGCAGCCCATCCCCGCCGAGGATCGCGTCTACACCCCACACAAGGCGATTCGCCGCCTCGCCGACCATCTTCTGGACCACCTCGCCGAGCTTGAGGCGCGGCTGGCAGGGCAACCACCCCTGCCCGACCACTGGCACGCCTCCGCCATCACCACCCCGGCCGACCTCGCACCCTTCACCCCCGAGGATCTGAACGAGGCGCGCAGTCGGCTGACCCGGTTGGCACAGATCTGGTCGCTGCGCCTGCGCGCGCTCGACGACGAGCGCCTCGACCGGGTTGACGGTGACGCCTGGACGTTGCGGCAGGTCGCCTTCCACCTCGACAACACCTTCTACGCCGACGCCGTCGGCGACCTCACTTCGCGACCCGAGGCGTGACCAGTCCCAGCCCCGCTCGGCCCGCTCGGTTCACCCATCGCCATGCTGAGAACTCGGTTGCGGCCGCTGCGAAGCGAGGGCTTGGCTCAACGCATGATGGGCCATCTGCTCGCGTTCCTCGCCGTGTCCGCCGTGGTGATCTGCACACCGGGACCCGATACCGCGTTGACCATCCGCAACGCGCTCATGGGCGGCCGGTCCGGCGGGATCTGGACGGCGGCTGGCGTAGCCGCGGGTCAGGCGGTATGGACGGTGGCGGCCAGCGTCGGTGTCGCCAGCCTGCTGCACGCCTCCGCACCCGCCTTCCTCGCACTCAAGCTGCTTGGCGCCGGTTACCTGGTCTACCTCGGCATCCAGTCACTGCGCGCGGCATTCGCCAAACGCCCACACGAGCCCGTCGCGGTCCGGAAGGCTGCCGGCCCGACGCCGGTGCGGGCGTTCCGGCAAGGCTTGCTCAACGATCTCGGCAATCCCAAGATGGCCGCATTCTTCATGAGCCTGCTACCCCAGTTCGTACCGACCGCGCAGGGCGGTAGCGCCGTGCTGGCGTCCCTGCTGCTCGGATTTCTCTTCTGCGGGCTCACCTTCGCCTGGCTCGCCGGGTACAGCGCGGCAATCGCCAAGGCTCGCCGGCTGCTGGACAGGCCGCGGGTACGCCGCGCCATCGACGGTCTCGCCGGCTGCGTCCTTACCGGATTCGGACTCCGGCTCGCGTTCGCGAACTCGTCACCTTAATCACCGCGGCGGATCCGGACTGCCAGCGCCTCATCGACCATCAACTCGCCACCCGATGTTTACAGTGGACACTAGAGCCACAGCGATAAAGCGATATGGATTTGGCGAAGCGTCAACCTCTGAAGTTATTTACGACTAGCATCTCTCCTAAACATCATAGAGTCGCCGGTGTCGATGGAGATACGCCACCCCGTCTGGGCCTCACCCGTATCTGGTACTTACCACGTCCGGTTCTTCAACTGGCCCAAAAAGCAAAGCACTCACTCTACAGGGGGAATAAATGGCGGCTGTCACCGGCGAAGTGTCGTGGTTCTGCTGCGGCAACGCTTGGGGTCCGTGCGGTTCCGCGGGCCATGGTGCCTGCGGTACCTGCAACTCAAACCAACACCAGCACGCGTGGCCGAACATGTCGTCCCGCTGCTTCAACATCACCCGGCCCGACCGGTGCGGGCTGCATCTGAAGCAGCGCGGATGCGGTTTCGTGCACTACACCACCAACCTCTGCACCGGCCGGCGGGTCAGCACCTCCATCGCCGACTGCGGACCCAACACCCACCTGTTCTGCGGCGAGCGAAGGTGCTGCGGGTCGACCTGCGGTACCAACCGGGTGATCGACCTGACGCCATCGGCGTTCAGCGCCATCGGCAGCCTCTCCGCCGGCCTGCGGCCGTGCTCGGTCAACACCAGCTGAGGAGCGACGATGACACGCGATATGGATCGCCGTACGGTCCTCACCAGTGCCGCGCTCGGCGCGGCGGGTCTCGTCGGCGCGACCGCGCTCGGCTCGCTCGCGCCCGAGGCCGCGTTCGGTGTCAGGGCCACACCACAGGTACTGCCGGGTGGGATCGACCCCAACTTCGTCGAGGGCCGGGTCACCAGCATCGACGGTACCGTCATCTTCGCCAACGGTTCGGACGGGACGCTGCACCGCATCCAGGCCACCGTGGCGACCAGCATCTGGAAGCTGTTCCCCACCACCGTCGACGCGGTAGCGCCCGGCGACGGTCTCTACGCCCGCGGGCTGCGGCTGCCCGACGGTACCCTGGCCGCGGACTCGATCTGGGTGAACATCGTGAGCCTCCACGGTCACGTGGCAACCGTGCACCGCAACGCCGTACACGTGGACCACAAGGGCAGCCCCGTGGTCGGCCACGTGGTACCCGGGCGCAGCGCCGCGGTCTACAACGGCACCCCGGCCATCTCCGACATGTCGATGGTCCAGATCGGCCGCCACGTACACGTCATCGGTGCCTGGCATCCGGACTCCAACGAGATTGACATCGCAACGCTGTACACCGCGGTGTAGGAGGTTGCCATGACGTGGATCCTCGCGATCCAGCCCGTCTTCCTCGCCGCGGTGCTGGGTTGGTCCGGCACCGCGAAGCTGGCCGGTGGCGCCCGGGTCGCCGGTTCGGCCCTGCACCGGTTGGTGGGCGCCCGGCTCGCGGTACCGGCGTATCGGGCGGTCGGCGCGGTCGAACTGGCCGTCGCGGTCGCGCTGCTCGCGCTGCCCGGGCCGGCCGGCGCGGTGGCCGCCGCAGTACTCGCGAGCGGGTTCCTCGGCTACCTGGGCTATGCCGCGGTCGCCACGCCCAAAGCGTCCTGCGGTTGTCTGGGCAAGAGCCGGGCCCCGCTGTCCTGGCGAGCCTTCGCCCGGGCCGGGCTACTGCTATTGGCCGCCCTCGGTGGCATCGCCGCCGATACCGCCTGGTGGTCCGGGATCCGCCCGGCCGGTACCGGCACACTACTGACGGGCGAGGCCGCACTGTTCGTGATGCTCTCCGCGGAACTGGACCGGTACTGGCTCCTACCGTTGCGCCGGCTACGGGTCCGGATAACCCGCCCGCTGGCCGGCGCGTCCGACGAGGTACCGCTACACGCCACCGTCACCCAGTTGCAGCGCAGCCAGGCGTACCGGGAAGTGGCGGCCCTGCTCACCTCGGACGTACGCGAGTACTGGGACACCGGCGAGTGGCGCATCGTGTGCTACGCGGCCAGGTACCGGAACCAGTCGGCAACCGCGGTCTTCGCCGTGCCGCGGCTGCGCGACGACCCCGCCGCGGTACGAGTGTCCTTTGTGGACGACGAGGCGCTCGAACCGGTGTGACCCGCACCACCCTCAAACGACGCGGGGTGGCCCATGGCAAAATCGCTGAGGTGCAGATCGGGATACTCGGACCATTCGAGGTTCGTACGGACGGCGGCGCGCTTGCCGACGTGCCGGGCGCCCGGCTGCGCGGGCTCCTGGTCGCCCTCGCGCTCGAACCGGGTCACGTAGTCCCGAAGGCGACGCTCGTCGACTGGATCTGGGGTGAGCAGCCGCCGTCCGATGCGGCGAATGCCTTGCAGCGCTTGGTTTCCCGGCTGCGCAAGGCCTTGCCGGCCGGGTTGGTCGAGGGGCACACGGACGGGTACCGGTTGCGGGTCGAACCCGAGGCGGTCGACGCCGTACGGTTCGAACGCCTCGTCGGCCAGGCCCGCGATGACGATGACCCGCGGCGGGTACGGCGGCTGCGCGAGGCGCTCGCCATGTGGCGCGGTACCGCCATGCAGGATGTCGGTTTGCCCGACAGCGCGGCGTTTGACGCGGCGGTCACCAGGCTCGAAGGGCTACGCCTGACCGCCCTGGAAGACCGGTTCGACGCGGAGATCAGCCTCGGCCACGGCGCGGAGCTGGTCACCGAGCTGACCGACCTGGTGGCCGCGCATCCGCTACGGGAACGGCTTGTCGCCGCGTTGATGCGCGCCCTCATCGCGACCGGCCGGGGCACCGAGGCACTGCTCGTGTACCAGCGCACCCGAGAAAGCCTCGCCGACGCGCTGGGCGTGGACCCCTCCCCGGAGCTGTCCGCATTGCATGTCGCGTTGATGCGGGGCGAGTTGGGAGCGCGGGAGGAGAACCGGAAGACCAACCTGCGCGCCGAGCTGACCAGCTTCATCGGCAAGGACGCCGACGTCGCCGAGCTCCGCGAACTCATCGCCGAACATCGGCTCACCACCCTGATCGGGCCGGGCGGCTCGGGGAAGACCCGGCTGGCCACGGAGACCGCGCGTACGCTGCTCGGCGATCTGCCGGACGGGGCCTGGCTCGTGGAGCTCGCCGCCATCGGCGCGGATGGTGACGTGGCCCAGGCGACCCTTGCCGGCCTCGGCCTGCGGGATGCCCTGCTAGGCGCGGCACCGCACGCGGACCTGACGGAGCGGCTGATCGCCGCGATCCGCGACCGGGAGGCGCTGCTGATTCTGGACAACTGCGAACACGTCATCGAGTCGGCCGCGGCGTTCGCCCACCGGGTGCTCGGCGAGTGCCAGCGGCTGCGGATCCTGGCGACGAGCCGGGAACCGCTCGGCATCACCGGTGAGGTGCTGTGGCCGGTCGTGCCGCTGGCCCTGCCGGCCGGGGCCGCCGACCCCGGCGAGATCGAGGCATCCCCGGCCGTCCAGTTGCTGCGGGACCGGGCCGGGGCGGTCCGCCGGGATCTCCCGGCCGACGCCCACACGATGGCGACGATGGCCCGCATCTGCCGCGCGCTGGACGGGATGCCCCTGGCGATCGAACTCGCTGCGGCCAGGTTGCGCACCATGTCCATGGATCAGCTCGCCAACCGGCTCGACGACCGGTTCCGTCTGCTGACCGGCGGTAGCCGTACCGCGTTGCCGCGGCACCGAACGCTGCGCGCGATGGTCGACTGG
>JBPYFB010000591.1:0-6043 GCA_051986465.1 Rugosimonospora sp. | reverse complement strand
TGCTGCGGGTCCGCGCCGGTGACACCGTCATCTGCCCACCCGGCGAAGACCACTGGCACGGCGCCGCCACCGACACGTTCATGAGCCACCTCGCCATGCTGGAAAGCCGGCCCGACGGGGGAGACCCCACCACCTGGCTGGAACCCGTACCGGACGAGCAATACCGGAAGGCGAACGACCAGTAACCCGCGAAGCGACACCGGAGCGGTAAAGACGCCCGGAGGCCCCCGAGCAGCGGACCTCCGGGCGCCTTGAGCGGGTATTCGCCCTTTCGCCGGTCAGTCGCGGTTGACCGTGATGTCGTAGCTCCCGCCGGGTACGGTCAGCACGACGTATCCGTCCTCCGCGTGGGCACCGTAGCCTTCGCACCGGCCACGGGCGCACACCGTGTGCCCGTTGACCGTGACGAGGTCCTCGCCGGTGACCAGGACGGCGATGGTGCCGGTGGTACCGCGGGGGGTATCGGCGTGCAGGCGGAACACGTCGTCGTTGGCCGACCAGTTCACCGCGATGTCGCCGTACCTGGTCGGGACGACACCCTGTGCCCACCGGAGGTCACCGGGGTGCGGCTTGACACTCCAGGTGGCGTACCCCGGACCGACCGGCGACACGCCGAGCACCTGCTCGGTCAGCTGTACCGTGGGCGAAGCTGCCCACCCGTGCGCCAGGCTCGCGGTCGCCCGGTTGACCCCGCCGTTGTTGTTCTTGAATTCCCAGACACCGCCGGTGTAGAGCGGGTCGTCCGGGTCGACCATCTGGCCCCACATCAGCCGCATGAGGTCGAGCGCGCCGCTCGTGTCGCCCACGGTGAAGCGGCCGGCGGTCTCCATGCCGTTGGCGAACGGTTCGATGGTGTGACCGGTGGGATCGGCCAGGCCCGGCCCGATGATGGCGCCGTACGGCGTCCACAGCTGCTTCAGCGCGGCCAGCACGCTCGCCCGGTGGTCGGCCGGCGCGATGTCGTACTGCAGGGCCAGGGCGTTGGCATCCTCGACCAGGACGTCGGGGTGGTCGCTGCTCTGGCCGTACGCGCCGAGCTGCGGGTTCCACAGTCGGCCGTTGATGGCGGCCTTGACGGCGTCGGCCTTCGCGTCGTCGGCGGTCGCCGCGGCCGGCGAGCCGACCTGGCGCTCCAGCCACGCCATGTCACGCAGCAGGGCGTAGTAGTCGATGCTGTACTTGGTGACCTCGCCGGTCTGCGTGGCTTGCCAGTAGTCGCGGTCGTTGGAGACGACCAGGTTGTTGGCGTCGAGGAAGGTGTCGTTGTAGGCGAGTTCCTTGCGCAGGGCGGGGAGGACGCTGGTGATGAAGTCCTGGTCGCCGGTGTACCGGTAGTACACGATGGCCGCCCGCGCTCCGTATCCCGAGTAGTTGTCGGAGTAGAACAGCGGGAACCCGGCGGGGGAGCGGCCCTTGGCGAAGTCGGGGGAGCCGGGCAGTGCTCCGTCGGCGCGCTGGGTCGCGAGCAGGACGTTGAGCGTCGACTTCACGTAGGCGGCGCCCGGTTCGCCCAGCGTGCCGATCGCGGTGGGACCCTGGACGAGCATGTCGCCGGTCCAGATGCTCCGGTCGCGCTTCGCGCCGTCGAAGATGCGCAGGTCGGGTAGCGAGTTGATGCCGGCCGGCTTCATGTCCAGTTGCAGGGTGTAGGCGCCGGAGTACCACATCCGGTTGAGCTGGTCGTCGCTGGACAGGAACCAGCCGCGGTAGTCCTTGGCGGTCGCCTGGTATGCCTGGAAGTCGACGCCGGCCGAGGCGATGGACACACTGCCCGGCGAGGACAGCGTGAGCAGTACGAAGCGGAACCCGCCGTGGAAGCTGCCGGACACCCGGCCGGCGGCGGTGGGCTGCAGGGTGTCAGGCCCGCCGACCCCGGCCAGACCCCGGGACTCGTCGGAACTCGGCGCGCCGGGCGAGGTGGATACCGCCGTTCCCGCCGGCACATCGCCGGACAGCCCCGGGGTGAACGTGACGGTGGTGCTTGTCGTGTCGAACGCGGTGATGGCACGGGTCTGACCGGTGGTGCTGTCGCCGAAGGTGACGGTGTTTCCGACCTCGACGTTGGCGGTCGAGGCGAGGGTGACCTGATTCGCGCCGGCTGGCGCGGCGGCGGCGACGGTCGTGGCGGCCGGCCGGCGGATGAACTGCCGGGCCTCGGCGGTCACCAAGGTGAGGGTCGGTGCGCCGGTGGCCGCGGTGACGTCGAAGAACGGGGTACCGGCGATGTCCTTGCCGAAGTCGAGCAGTACCGAGGCGGGGGTGCCGCCGGCGACCGTGGTCAGCGTCGTCGGCTTGCCCTTACCGTTGACCAGGGTGTGCGGGTTGGACACGGCCCCGCGGCCGTCGACCTCGACCGGGGAGACCTGGGGGGACGACGGGCCGAGGACGTAGCGCTGCCAGGCCGCTGTGCTTGCCGAAGCCGTGCTTGCCGAAGCCGGACCGGTCTGGATCGCGAGTGCCGCGAGGACCGCGACCGTGGCCGCCGCGCCCGGTCGTCGAAGCATCGTGGAACGTTTCAAGACGTCACCTCGTTGATCCGGGGAGCAAAAAGGACGTTTGCCGGCAACGTAAGACCGGTCGAATCAGCGAGGCAAGGATTTGACCGGATCCGGCCAACGCTCGTCGATGCGTTCAGCGCGGGACCGCCGGGGGACTGCGGCCGCGGTACCGGTTCAGGCGGGCGGCGGCGCGGTGCTTCCGCGTACGACGAGGGTCGGGGAGATGTTGATGTGGACCGACCTTCTCTGCCGGTCGGCGATGCGCTCCAGCAGGAGGCGTCCCGTGTCGCTGCCCATCTGGCGGCCGGCCTGGTCGACGGTGGTCAGGGATATCGGGCTGAACGCGGCGAAGGTGGTGTTGTCGTAGCCGGCGACGGAGATGTCGCCCGGGACGCGCAGCCCGGCCTCGGCGACCGCGTCGAGCACGCCCATGGCGACGAAGTCCGCACCCGCGAAGATCGCGGTGGGGCGCTGCCGGCGGCCGAGCAGCTGCTTGGCTCCCAGGTAGCCGCCGTCCCGGGTGTAGCTAGTCACCACGACGTCGATCTCGTCCGCGAGACCGCGGGCACGCATGGCCTGCCGGTATCCTTCCGCGCGGATCGCGTTGGGCATCTCGGCCAGCCGGTCGGGGTCGGTCTCGCGGTGGTCGATATGGGCGATGCGGCGGTGCCCGAGGTCGGCGAGGTGACCCACGACCAACCCGGCGCCCGCGTAGTCGTCGTCGGCCACCACGTCGAAGGCGGGTGAGCGACCGTGCCGGCCGACGACCACGGTCGGTACGAGCGTGGCGATGCGTTCGAGGTCGGCACGGGAGGCGAGCGGCGCGATGAGGACCAGCCCGTCCATGCGGCGGTCGACCATCGCCTCGACGACCCGGGCCTCGGAGTCCTCGGTGTTGCCGCCGACCCCGAGCAGGACCTGGTAGTCGGTGTTGTGAAGCCAGTCGCCGAGCCCGTCGAGGATGTCGGCGAAGAACGGGTTACGGATGTCGGGCAGCATCAGGCCGATGGTGTACGTCTGGCCGCGCATGCCCCGGGCCGCGGCGTGCGGCCGGTACCCGAGCTCCGCCATGGCTTGCCGGACCCGCACCCGCATGGCGGGACTGGCTCCGTACGCGTTGCGCAGCACCTTCGACACGGTGGTGGTGGACACCTGGGCATGACGTGCGACGTCGACGATGGTGACCCGACGCGCCGGTGCTGCTGACTCCACGCCCTCACTCCTACCACATAGAAAACGTTCCCCAACTGTAGGGTTTCGCCGCGCAGTTGACCATTGCCTGGTCAGCAGCTTCTCCCGGTGGCACCTCTTGACTTGGTGTGGTCGCAAACCTAGAGTCGGCCGCAAGAATTTGAGAAACGTTGCCCACATCCCCGACGACGCCTGCCAGATGTCGGGGGCCCGGGCGGCATGAGGCCGAGCAGGTCGCTGCATGCCGAGCGCGCGTGGCCGTTAACAGCGACTCGATGAAACGATTCAAACGATGAGGTCAACGGTGACGGTCCTTCCTTACAAGCGGTCGTCGGATCGGGGTGAACTGGCCGCGGGCCGGTCCCCTGCACCAGCGTCGGGCATGTTGAGACGCCGGCGCCACGGCGGCGCCGCACCGTGGTGGTTCGCCCTGCCTGCCTTGCTGCTGTTCGCCTTCGTCGTGCTGGTGCCCAGCGCCCGCGGCGTGTACTACGCGTTCACCAACTGGGACGGCCTCGATCCGGACGTCTCCGTCAACGGCCTGGCCAACTTCAGCCAACTGTTCCGCGATCCCCAGGCGACGCAGGTGATCACGCACACGCTGCTGATCGCGGTCGCCATCACGGTCGTGCAGAACGGCATCGGGCTGCTGCTGGCGCTGGGCGTGAACAGCATGATCAAGTCGCGCAACGTGCTGCGGGTGTTCCTGTTCGCGCCCGCGGTGGTCACCCCGATCGTGACCGCCTACCTGTGGCGCAACCTGCTCGGCCCGGACGGTGCGGTCAACAGTCTGCTGGGCGCGGTCGGTCTGGACTCGTGGCAACAGGACTGGCTGGGCAACCCGCAACTTGCCCTGTGGTCGGTGGTCGGCGTCATCGTGTGGCAGTTCTGCGGATACTCCATGGTGATCTTCCTGGCCGGGCTGCAGTCGATATCCAGGGACATCTACGAAGCGGCGGCGATCGACGGCGGCGGCACGATCCGGCGGTTCTGGTCGGTCACCCGGCCGCTGCTCGGACCCGCGTTCACCATCAACCTGATGTTGTCGATCATCGGCGGGATCAAGCTGTTCGACCAGGTGTACGCGCTGACCGGCGGCGGCCCCGGGCACGCAACCGACACCATGTCGACGTTGATTTACAAGGACGCCTTCACCCTCGGCGAGTTCGGCTACAGCATCGCTCTGGCCGTGGTGCTCACGATCATCGTGGCGGTCGTCTCCAGCGGCCAGTACGTCCTGCTGGCCCGAAACGAACGGGCCGCACAATGAACCGCTACCGCTTGCGCACCTTCGGGCTCGAACTCGTCATGGTCGCCGCCGCCCTGGTCGTCGGGTTTCCGGTGTACGTCCTGATCAACCTCGCCGTGCGGCCCGCCTCGGACCTCTCCTCGCCGATCCGGCCCACCATGTCACCGACGCTGGCGAACTTCACCGAGGCGTGGCAGCGGGGCCGGCTGGGCGGGGCGTTGCTCAACAGCGCGGTGGTGACCGCGGTGAGCGTCGTCATCGTCCTGGCGGTGTCGTCGCTTGCCGCGTACCCGTTGGCCCGCGCCAGCGCGCGGTGGTCGCGGGGCATGTACCTGCTGATCATGCTGGGCCTGATGCTGCCGTTCCAGTTGGCCGCGCTGCCGCTGTACCAGACCATGCGCGACCTCGGGCTGCTGGGCAGCGTATGGGCTCTGGTGCTGTTCTACTCGGGCCTGCAGGTACCCTTCACCACCTTCCTGTACGTGGGCTTCCTGCGCGTGCTTCCCACCGACTTCGAGGACGCCGCGCGCATCGACGGCTGTACACCCCTGCAGGTGTTCCGCCTGGTGGTGTTCCCGATGCTCAAGCCGATCACGGTGACCGCGTTGGTGCTCAACGCCATCTTCGTCTGGAACGACTTCTTCACGCCGCTGCTGTACCTCAGCGGCAGCAGCCAGCAGACCATCCCGGTCGCGATCTCGGGCTTCGTCGGTCAGTACGTCACCGACTGGAACCTCATCTTCGCGGCCCTCGTGACCAGCATCGTACCGATTCTTGCCGTCTACTTCGCGCTACAACGCAGCATCATCAACGGTTTCGCCGGAGGGCTGAAGGGATGACGTCCACTGTGGACGATGACGTGCTGCGCCCCTACGGGCTGCAGACCGAGCAGCGCACCGAGCCGCTCGGCCTCGGCGTAGGTCAGCCGCGCCTGTCCTGGAAGCTGGCCTGCGCTCGCCGGGGAGCGGCACAGAGCGCGTACCGCATCACCGCCGCGCAGCGTGCCGCGGACCTGGACGAGCCGGACCGGCTGGTGTGGGACACCGGCCGGCGGGAGTCCGGCGAGGGGTTGCTGGTGCCCTGGGACGGACCGGTGCTGCGCTCG
>JBPYFB010000590.1:0-6628 GCA_051986465.1 Rugosimonospora sp. | reverse complement strand
GCTTCGGCGCCCGGGTACTCGTCGACGACCCGTGGGGCTTCGGCAACTCGCTGGAGTGGGCGACCACCTGCCCACCGCCGCTGCGCAACTTCGACCGCATGCCCCGCATCCGCTCCGAGCGACCCGCCTTCGACCTAAAGTACGATTCCCAGCCTCGTTGACCCGCGAGGCCACCCTCGGGAAGCGGCAGGCAGTGATGATTCTTGAGCAGCGCACCTTTCCCATCGTCCTGGCGCCGCTGGCCGGCGGGGCGTCGACACCCGAGTTGGCGGCGGCGGTGAGCAACGCGGGCGGGCTCGGTTTCCTGGCAGCCGGCTATCTCTCGGCGCGGGTGCTGGCCGAGCGGCTCGCCACCACCCGCCAGCAGACCGCGGAGGCGTTCGGCGTCAACATGTTCGTACCTTCCACTCCGGACGCGCCGGCGGGGGCTGAAGAGATCCTTGCCTACGCGGAACGGCTGCGCGTGGAGGCGGACGCGGCCGGCGGGGCACTCGGAACGCCGCGCCACGACGACGACGACTGGGCCGCGAAGATCGGGGTACTGGCCGCCGATCCGGTTGCGGTGGTCTCGTTCACCTTCGGCCTGCCCGCGGCGCCGGTCGTCGAGCAGTTGCACGAGGCCGGCAGCGAAGTCTGGATCACCGTCACCAGCGTCCCAGATGCCGTCGCGGCCGCGGCGGTGGGCGCCGATGTGTTGGTGGTACAGGGAGCCGAGGCCGGCGGGCATCGCGGCGGTCTCGACGACGATCCGCGGCGCGCCACCGGACTGCTCGCACTTCTCCAGCTTTGCCGGGCCCGCGTGCACCAACCTCTG
This sequence comes from Rugosimonospora sp., assembly GCA_051986465.1. Taxonomy (GTDB): domain Bacteria; phylum Actinomycetota; class Actinomycetes; order Mycobacteriales; family Micromonosporaceae; genus DATEJJ01. Next base: position 5,814 of record JBPYFB010000590.1, on the reverse strand, counting down.
GTGGCAACCGGCGGCATCGCGACCGGTGCCGCGATCGCGGCGGTTCTCGCCTGCGGAGCCAGGGCCGCCGCGCTCGGCACCGCCTTCCTCGACTGTCCCGAGGCCGGCACGTCACCGGTTCACCGCGACGCCCTGCACAGCCCCGGCGAAACCGCGTTCACGCGCGCCTTCACCGGCCGGACGGCGCGTGGCATCCGCAACAGGTTCCTCGACGGATACACCGCCGAGGCTCCGCGGGCGTATCCGGAGATACACCACCTCACCGCGCCGCTGCGGCAGGCGGCCCGCGAGCGGGGCGACCGCGATCTGGTCAACCTGTGGGCGGGGGAGGCGTATCCGCTCACCCGCCGGATCCCCGCCGGGGATCTGGTGCGGCTGCTCGCCGGCGAGGCGCGCGCCGCCTTCGACGCCGCAGCCGGCCTGCTGCCGTCGCCCTAGGCGTCGTACCACTTGAGTACGCGCAGCGCCCGCAGTGTGTTCCACCGGCTGGGGCGGCCGTCGCCGTCGTCGATTGCGAAGTGGGTCTTCCCCGGGTGGGTGTTCTCCAGCAGCCAGGTACCGTCGGATTGCCGCTTGGACCGCAGCAGCGCGATCGCCTCGTCCACCCGCTGGTCGGGTGAATTCCCCGCCGCCCGGAAATAGTCCAGGCAACGTAGCACGTCGTAATGCCAATGCGGTGGATACGAGAATTGCAACCAGGTCGGGTCCACGATCTCGCCGGTGCTCTTGCGCCGGAACAGCTTTCGGTCGAGGAGGTACTCCTCGCCCCGGCGCCGGGCCGCGATCGACTCCGCCGAGCCGCCCGTGGCACGCTCGTACGCCAGCAGCCCTTCCAGTACGCAGATCGTGGTCGCGAACGACGAACGGACCGAACCGGAGTCCGTCCAGCAGTTCCAGCCGCCGTCCGCGAGCTGCCCACCCAGCAGCCGCGCGACTAGGCCGTCGACGTCCTGTCCGTTGTCATGTTGTCCAAAGTAGACGCCGACCGCCAGGGCACTGCCGTTGATGCACGGTTCGGTCTCGCCGCTGAAGAACGGCTGCCCCGCGTTCTCCCAGCGGCAGTGCTCCGCGACCAGCGCGACCGCCCGGCGCACAGGTTCACCAGCCGGATCGACGCCGAAGTCGAGCAGCAGGTGGAGGGTATGGAGCGTGGCGGTCCAGGGTTGGCCCTGGCTCTCGCCGGACTGGCCGCCGCCACCGGGTTCGAACCATCCGCCCGGGAAGTACGCACCGCCATCCCACTGCCCGTCCTCGCCCTGCAAGGCCAGCAGCCGGGCCGCCCACCCCTCGGTGATCATCCGGGCACGCTCCGCCGCTACGGCGTCGGCGGGTGCATCGATGAGGTCCCGCATCACCTGCCAGCGGATCGCGGGGTCCGAGTCGAGCAGCCAATCGAGTGTGGTCATCGCCTGAGCCTAGACTCAGCTCGGACTGCGGGCGATCGCGCGGAATCCGCGCATCGCAGGCGCGGGCCGCCCTCGACGCCGCAGCGGCCTGCTGTCGTCGCCTTAGCTAGAGGCCAAGTTGGACCGGCTGGTTCGGCGTTCCCGTGGTGAGCAGCGTCGTCAAGGGCGTTGAGAGGTCGCGCGGCGAGAACAGGTCAGGTCCGGTGTAACCAGCGATCTCCGAGAGCCGCCACCACCGAAACGCGGCCAGGTTCTCTGCGGCGGCGAGCTCGTCATCTGTCAGCTCGCCACGCGGCTCGAAATGGTTCGTCCGGATGAGGAAGTAGTCGTTGACGATGCCGTCGAAGCCCGGCGCGTGGCCGGCGGCCACGACTTCCTGGTGCCAGACGTGCGGCGGGTCGGCGGTGATCGCCAAGCCCGTTTCCTCGCGAAGCTCACGGCGCAAGGCAGCCAGCGGGTCCTCGCCGAGTTCGATGCCGCCGCCTGGAGCTGCCCACACGGCTGTCGCCTGGACCGGCACTGCCGGGTGAGGGAAGACGAACCGGCAGAGCATGATTTGATCGTCCTCGTCGAGAATGATCGCGCGCACGGCGGGACGCAGGTTCGGCGTCATGGTGTGTCGGACGCGGCGGCGGGGCGGGCGGTGATCGGCACGGCCGCAGACTATCAACCCGCTCGCTTGTCAGCCCACCCGGTCAATCGCCAGAGCCCAGATCCGGCCAGTATCACCGCCGATCTGGCGGTCCGTATTTGTGAGTTCATTTCGGAAAGCCTCCGCGGATCGCGTCGCCCGTCGATTGAACGATTTTAAAAGCATCAATATTTGCTCGTCGGCGCCCCGCCGCTCGCTAGTCTTAACGCGCCGTAAGGCCCCGGTTTGACTAGTACAAAAGCACTATCCCCGAGCTGCGTCACGGGCCCGACTCCCGATTCGTTATCGAACCTGGAGGGGGTACTGCATAGTGGAGCGAATCTTCATCATTGGCGGTGGAGTCGTCGGAAAGGCGACGGCACAAGGCTTTTCACGTATGGGTCACGATGTGACAGTGGTCGATGTCGTACCCGAGCGGATCGAGGCGTTACGCGCCGAAGGTCTACAGGCGCAAATCGGCTTGGACCTCACCGGCGTGCCTGAGTCGTATCTGTTCCTCACGCTACCCACACCCAACGTGGGGCGCCGGTACGACCTCTCGGCGTTGGAGCGTGGGGTACGGAGTGTGGGCCGGGTCCTGGGCCAGGCGGACGCGGTACACACCGTCGTGGTGCGGTCGACGGTACCGCCGCGCACCACGGACGATGTGGTCAAGCCACTGCTGGAGGAGGCCTCCGGCAAGCGGGAGGGTGTGGGTTTCGCGCTCGCCAGCAACCCGGAGTTTCTGCGCGCCGCGTCGGCCGAGGATGACTTCCGGTGGCCGTGGATGACGGTGATCGGGGCGCGCAGCACGCGGGTGCGGGAGCGGCTGGCCGCACTGCTCTCGCCGTTCGGTGGCGAGTTGCGGGTCTTCGACAACACCGTGACGGTAGAGATGATCAAGTGCGCGCACAACATCTTCAACGCCACCAAGATCAGCTTCTGGAACGAGATGTGGCGGATCTGCCAGGACCTCGGCATCGAGCACGACGACGTGGCCGGTACGGTCGCCCGCTCCGCCGAGGCGTCCTACAACCCGCAGTACGGCATCCGCGGCGGTGCGCCGTACGGTGGCGCCTGCCTGCCCAAGGACACCAACGGATTCCTCGGCTTCGCCGCCTCGCGCAACCTCAGCATGCCGCTCCTTGACGCGGTGGTACGGGTCAACGAGCAGATGGCGACGCTGGTGGCGGCCGAGTTCGCCGACTGGGAACACGTGCCGCAGAGCTCCTCGGCGCACGAGTACACCGACCCTACGGGCATCACCAATCCCTCGGTCAATCCCCGACTCAGCTGAGCTAGACGCGAAAGGCCACCATGCGCGGCTACATCCATGTCTTCACCGACTGGCTCTACTACGTACCGCTCGGCGTCCTCGGGATGATCCGCTGGATCAGCTGGCTGATCCGGCGGATTCCCGCTGCCATGTACCGTCCGTGGCACAACAACCACTTCGAACACATGACGGTGGTTGTGCCGGTGTACCAGGAGGACCCGGTCATCTTCGGTAAGGCCATCGAGTCCTGGCTCGCCAACGAGGTGGCGGAGATCATCCTCGTCATCGACGCGAGCGACCTGCCCTGCCAACGCGTCGCGCGACAATATCCGGTCACCCTCATCGTGACCGACGTGCCTGGCAAGCGGGACGCGCTGCGGCGTGGCTGGGAGGCGGCCCGCACCCCGCTGGTCGCGCTGGTGGACTCGGACACCATATGGGCCAAGGATGTGGCGGTTCGGGTGGCCATGCCGTTCGCCGATCCGTCGGTCGGTGGCGTGAGTACCCGGCAGAACGTCTACAACCCGCGTGGCTTCCTGCAGCGCGTCAACGACATGTACCTGGACTACCGGTACTTCGACGAGAACGCGGCGCAGACCGTGATGGGTGGCGCGGTCTCGTGCATCTCCGGCCGTACCGCGGTGTACCGGCGCAGGCTGCTGCTGGAGATCAGCGATGACTTCATGTCCGAGAGGTTCCTCGGCATATTGTGCATGTCCGGCGACGACAAGCGCCTCACGTCGCTGATCCTCCAACGTGGACACCGTGCTGTCCTGCAGCGCTCGGCGCGCGTGTGGTCCACCTTCCCGGGCCGGATCGGCGTCTTCTTCAAGCAACGGATGCGCTGGTCGCGCAACAGTTGGCGCTCGGACCTGCGTGCGCTGCTGCTGGACGGATGGGTGTGGCGGTACCCGTTCCTCGCGTACACGATGGTGGACAAGGCGGTGGGCAGCTTCACCCTGCTCGCCGCGCCCACGTTCATGACACTCGCCATCATCCGGCGGGACTGGACGTTCGTGATGCTGCTGGCGGGCTGGTGGTGGCTTTCCCGCGCCGTCAAGATGCTGCCGCACCTGCGCCGCCGACCGCTGTCGATATTCATCATCCCACCATTCGTGCTGCTGTCCTTCGTGATGGCGGTGGTGCGGCTCGCCGCGCTGGTGACGGTGCGCCGGCAACGCTGGCTCACCCGGCCGGTCGAGGTGGTGGACGGTGCCGTGGTGCGCACCGGTGACCAGACTCTGGAGTCGGTATGAGGATGCCAGTTCGTCGCCTGCTGTTCGTGCTCGCCGCGCTCGCCGCGCTTCTCGCCCCGGCAGTGCTGGCCGGCACCGCGCTCGCCAGTTGGAGCCAGCCGCACAATGTCCGGGCCCCGGCGGGCATCGGCCCCGAACCGATAATCGTGTTGCGGCTGCATCGCATTGATCTCGTACGCAACCGGGTCGTGCAGCGGTTTATACCGATCTTCAGCGGTCCGGTCAGCATCGGCGGCCTGATCCGGGCGATCGGGGACGAGCGCTGGGCGTCGCTGTCGGACGGTGTCGCCACGCTCCGGGCCGCGCTGATGCAACGGCCCGGGACCACGCTGCTCGTGGAGAGCCCGGTGACCACGGTGCTCCTGGTGGATTCGGTGGGCCAACCGGTCTATCTCACCGGTACCGGCGCGAGCGTCACCTTCACCGGCGTGACTGTACGGAGCGCTACCGGCACCGGTACCGGTACCGCGGCCGAATCCAACCACCGCCCGTACCTGTGGTACCCGCACATGTCCATCACCATCACGAAGTCCACGTTCCGCGGGCTCGGTACCCGTTCGGCGCCGATACACTCGGGCTTCGGGGTCGGCGCGGGCAGCACGCTCACCGCGACCGACACCACGTTCGCCGACGGTGGTCGCGGGCTCTACGCCGATACACCGGCCCGACTCGCGCTGACCCGGGTCACCGCGACGGGCAACGGCGGTGCGGGTATCACGCTGGTCCGGGCGCCCGATGCCTCGCTTACCGGGGTCAGCACCGATCACAACACGATCGGGCTGGTGCTGCGCGGCCCGCTCGGCACGCTGCGCATGGCGAACGTCGCCGCCAGCGCGAACGGCGTGGGCGTGGAGCTCAGCGCGCTGGGCACCCGGCCGCTCGGCCCGGTGGCCACCAGCCATAACACCACGGCCGGCGTCGACCTGACCGGCTGCTCCGGCTGTACCCTCGCGGGCGTCGCCTCGATGGCGGACCAGGTGGGCGTGCGGTTCGCCGCCTCCGCCGCGGGTGCGACGGTACGCGACGGCACGGTCGACGGCGTGGATACCGGTATCGAGGTGGCGGCCGCGAACGCCCACGTCACCGGGATGGTGGTAACGGTAGCCGGTGGCGGTACCGGGGTGCACGTACTGCGGGCGGCGACCGGCGCGCAGATCAGTGGCGGTACCGTCACCGGCGGCGCGTTCGGCGTCTCGCTCGATGGTCCACATGCGACGCTCACCGGTACCCACGTGCTCTCCGCCC
>JBPYFB010000589.1:0-19331 GCA_051986465.1 Rugosimonospora sp. | reverse complement strand
ACGGGCCTGGCCGCACTGCGGGGCCGCCGCCGGAGCGGCGAGTAGGGGACGTACGGCTGGTTAACTGGGCGGATGGCACTGCATGTGCGGGGCGTGGTACTGCCCGACGACGAGGTACGCGATCTCTGGTTGGTCGGCGACCGGATCACCCTCGAACCGGTCGCCGGGGCCGAGACGATCGCCGACCGGGGGTTCATCCTGCCGGGTCTCGTGGACGCGCACTGCCACATCGGCATCGAGCCCGGTGGCGCGCCGATCACCTCCGTGGAGCAGGCCAAGGCGCTCGCCGCCGTCGACCGGGACGCGGGCGTACTGGCGATTCGCGACGCGGGCTCGCCGTACCCGTACCCCCAACTGGACGATGACCCCGACGTGCCGCGCCTCGCCCGCGCAGGCCGCCATCTCGCGCCCGTCAAGCGCTACCTGCGCGACATCGGCCTGGAGGTGGACGGCACCGAGCTGGCGGCGGCGGCCTCGGCACAGGCGCGCGCCGGCAACGGCTGGGTCAAGCTGGTCGGCGACTGGATCGACCGGGGCGTGGGCGACCTCGCGCCCGCCTTCACCGCCGGCGAGTTCGACGCGGCCGTCGCCGCGGCGCACGGCGAGGGGGCGCGGGTAGCGGTGCACACGTTCAGCGAGGAGGCCGTGGCGATGCTGGTACGGGCCGGCGTCGACTCGGTCGAGCACGGCACGGGGCTGTCCGGCGACCTGATCGCGACGATGGCCGAGCGGGGCACCGCGCTGGTACCCACGATGATCAACATCGATCGCTTCGACGAGATCGCGGCGCAGGCCGAGGAGAAGTTCCCGCGGTACGCGGCGCACATGCGCGCGCTGAAGGCCGGCTTCCCGCCGGTGGTACGGGCCGCGTACGAGGCCGGGGTGCCGATCTACGTCGGCTCGGACGCGGGTGGCGGGCTGTCGCACGGGTTGGCCGCCCGGGAGATGCTGGCGCTGCGCGAGTGGGGCGGCATGGCACCGCTGGACGTACTGCGCGCGGGTTCCTGGGGTGCCCGCGAGTGGCTCGGCTTCCCTGGCCTGGTCGAGGGCGGCCTCGCGGATCTCGTCGTGTACGAGTCCGACCCGCGCGAGGAGCTCAACGCGCTCCTGGCGCCTCGCCGGATCGTGCTGCGCGGCCAGATCCGGGCTTGACATAGGATGACGCGCGTGAGCGAACCGGAGGTCTCATGGCGCGTGTGCTGACTCCGCGGGCGGAGGACTTCCCCCGCTGGTACCAGGATCTGATCGCCAAGGCCGAGCTGGCCGACAACGGCCCGGTCCGCGGCACCATGGTCATCCGACCGGCCGGATATGCGATCTGGGAGCGCATCCAGGGCGAGATGGACGCGCGGATCAAGGCGGCCGGCGCGCAGAACGCGTACTTCCCGCTGTTCATCCCCGAGTCCTACCTGCACCGCGAGGCCGAGCACGTGGAGGGCTTCTCGCCGGAGCTCGCGGTGGTCACGCACGGCGGCGGCAAGCAGTTGGCCGAGCCGGTCGTGGTGCGCCCGACGAGCGAGACCGTCATCGGCGAGTTCATGGCCAAGTGGATCGACTCGTACCGGGACCTGCCGTTGCTGCTCAACCAGTGGGCCAACGTGGTGCGCTGGGAGCTGCGGCCGAGGATCTTCCTGCGTACCAGCGAGTTCCTGTGGCAGGAGGGGCACACCGCGCACGCGACCGAGGCGGACGCGCGCGCATACGCCCGGCGGATCCTGCACGAGGCGTACGAGGACCTCATGGTCAACGTGCTCGCGATACCGGTCGTGGTGGGGCTGAAGACGGCGCGCGAGCGGTTCGCCGGCGCCACCCGCACGTACACGCTCGAAGCCATGATGGGCGACGGCAAGGCACTGCAGATGGGCACCTCGCACGAGCTGGGCCAGAACTTCGCCCGCGCCTTCGACATCACGTACTCGTCCGCCTCGGGCGGGCTGGAGCACGCCTGGACCACGTCCTGGGGTTCGTCGACCCGGATGGTGGGCGGCCTGATCATGTGCCACGGCGACGACAGTGGCCTTCGGGTACCGCCGCACCTGGCGCCGATCCAGGTGTACGTGACCGTGGTCAAGGCCGGGGACGGCGTACTGGAGGCGGCTTCGACGCTGCGATCGTCCCTTGTGGACGCGGGTGTACGGGTCGGCTTCGACGACCGGGTCGACACGCCGTTCGGGCGGCGGGCGGTCGACGCTGAGCTGAAGGGGTATCCGGTACGCATCGAGGTCGGCCCGCGCGACCTCGCCGGCGGCAACGTGACCCTGGTGCGGCGCTTCGACGGAACCAAGACGCCGGTACCGCTGGCCGATGCGGTGTCGGCGGTTGGCGCGGCGCTGGAGGCCGACCAGAAGGCGCTGTACGACGAGGCGTTGACGCGCCGGCTCGACCAGACCGTTGATGTGTCCACAGTGGAGTCGGCGATTGCCGCCGCCGGTACCGGCTGGGCCCGCGTCCCTTGGGCGGCGGTGGGCGTCGACGGCGAGGCCCGGGCGAATGCCGAGGGCGTGACGGTACGGTGCCTGACCCGGTCCGACGGGGGCGTGCCCGACTCCGAGGACGAACCCGACCTCGTCGCCTACCTGGCGCGCGCGTACTGATGGCACGGCTGCGCCCCGGTCGCGACGCCGTCCGGCGCCAGTTCCACCGCGGCCAGCTCATCGGGCGGGTCTGGGTTGGGCGGGTGGTCTCCGACGACGAGCGGGGCCTGTGCCTGTGGATCCCGGACGGCGCCGCCTACCTGGACGTGGGCGCGGCCGATGGGCGTACCTTCCGGGAAGTGCCGTTCGGCGAGTGGCCGGGCACCCCGAAGCGCCTGAACCGGTTGAGCTGGAAGAGCTCGGTGCTCATGCTGCACCCTCCCGAGGGGGACTACTCGCTGTGGCTGTTCTTCGGGCCGGGCGGTGAGTTCCGCTCCTGGTACGTGAACCTGGAGCGGCCGGTGGCGCGCTGGGACGACGGCGGCACTGCGGGCGTCGACACCCTCGACTACGACCTCGACATCGTGGTCTCCCCGGACCTGAGATGGCGCTGGAAGGACGAGGACGAGTTCGCGTACCACCTCGCCCACCCCGACGTGTACTGGTGTGACGACGCGGAGGCGGTACGGGCCGAGGGGCGGCGGGTGGTCAAGTTGATCGAGGCGGGGGAGTACCCCTTCGACGGCTCCTTCACCGATTTCGTCCCCGACCCGACCTGGGGCGTACCGGCGGAGATCCCGGCCGGCTGGGACCGCCCCCGCGGTTGGTGAGTCCCCGGCGCCATCTGGCACAATGGCTGGTTGGTATCCGGCACGCGTCCAGCGCCCTCTAACCCTGGGCACGTAGCCAGTCCATGCAACGCCTCATGGCATCCGCCCCACGGTGTCGCGGGCGACGCGCAATGACAGACACAGGAGCGAGCACACAGTGGCCGTAAAGATCCGGCTTCTGCGGATGGGTAAGATCCGCAACCCGCAGTACCGCATTGTCGTCGCCGACTCGCGCACCAAGCGCGACGGCCGGGCTATCGAGTACATCGGGGTCTACCAGCCCAAGGAGGAGCCCTCGCTGATCGAGGTCAACTCCGAGCGGGCGCAGTACTGGCTCTCGGTGGGGGCGCAGCCCAGCGAACCGGTCCAGCGAATTCTGGAAAAGACCGGTGACTGGCAGAAGTTCAAGGGCCTGCCGGCTCCGGAGCCGCTGAAGGTGGCGCCGGCCCGCACCGACCGCAAGGCTGTCTACGAGGCTGAGGCCCAGGCGGCCGCGGGGGTTGCCGCGCCGACCCCGGCGCCGGCAAAGGCGGCGAAGAAGACCGCGAAGAAGGCGGCCGCAGCCGAGGAACCCGCCGCGAAGAAGGCGGCCGCGGCCGAGGAACCCGCCGCGGAGACCAAGGAGCCGGCCGTTGCCGACGACGGTACGCAAGCCTGACGCGACGCTCCGGCCGGCGCTGGAGCACCTGGTCAAGGGGATCGTCGATCATCCGGACGAGGTTCGGGTACGGATGATCGACGGTCGCCGTGGCCAGCGGCTGGAGGTCCGGGTACACCCCGAGGACCTCGGCACCGTCATCGGGCGCGGCGGTCGCACCGCGAAGGCGCTGCGCCAGGTGATCACCTCGATCGGCGGTCGTGGGGTACGCGTCGACATCGTGGACGCGTACTGACCCTCCCATGCAGCTCGTCGTCGGGGTGATCGTGCGCCCGCACGGGGTGCGTGGCGAAATCGTGGTCGACGTCACAACTGACGAGCCGGCGGCCCGGTTCGTGGTCGGTACGGCCCTCGCCACCGACCCGCCGGACGCCGGCCCGCTCACGATCGAGGCGGTCCGCCCGCACCAGGGCCGGCTGCTCGTCGTGTTCGAGGGGGTCGCCGACCGCAACGAGGCCCAGCTCCTGCGCGGGGTGAAGCTGTGCGTCGACTCGGCGGACATCCCCGAGTCCGAGGACCCCGACGAGTTCAGCGACTACCAGCTCATCGGGCTTGCCGCCGTCGACCGGGACGGGCAGCGGCTGGGCGAGGTGGTACGCATCCAGCACGGGCCAGCCGCCGACCTGCTCATTCTGCGGTTGCCCGAGGGGCGGGAGGCGCTCGTGCCGTTCGTCAAGGCGATCGTCCCCGAGGTCGACCTGGCCGCGGGGCGGGTGGTGCTCACGCCGCCTGGAGGGCTGCTGGAGCTGTGAAGATCGATGTCGTCACGATCTTTCCCGAGTACCTGGCGCCGCTGTCACTGTCGCTGATCGGCCGTGCCCAGGCTGCCGGCGTGATCGGCCTGAACGTGCATGACCTGCGGCACTGGACGCACGACGTGCACCGTACGGTCGACGACACGCCGTACGGCGGCGGTCCGGGCATGGTGATGCGCCCCGAGCCGTGGGGCGAGGCGCTGGACGAACTGGCTCCCACGCTCGGGCAGGGGCGGTTTGCCCGCCGCCCGCCGGCAAGGCTCGTCGTACCCTCCCCGGCCGGGGTGCCGTTCACCCAGGCGAAGGCGCAGGAGCTGGCCGAGGAGCCGCACCTGATCTTTGCCTGTGGCCGGTACGAGGGGATCGACCAGCGGGTACTGGACTGGGCGGCGACGCGCATGCCGGTGGACGAGGTGTCGCTCGGTGACTACGTGCTCTTCGGCGGCGAGGTCGCGGTACTGGTGATCCTGGAGGCCGTGGTGCGCCTGTTGCCGGGCGTACTGGGCAACGCGGACTCGCTGGTCGAGGAGTCACACGCGGACGGCCTGCTGGAGGCGCCCCTGTACACGAAGCCGCAGGAGTGGCGCGGGCTGCTCGTACCGGAGGTGCTGCGCTCCGGGGACCACGCCAGGATCGCCGCCTGGCGGCGCGCGCAGAGCCTGTCCAGGACCAGGCAGCGCCGGCCCGACCTGCTTCCAGGCGACACGGGCGAGACCTGATTTCAGATCGAGCGTCCGGATGTGGCAAAGTAGAGGGGTTGCCGCGCCGGGCCGTTCCTCGCGCGTAACCACAAAGATCATCCATCTGCGCACCGTGCGGCGGTGTGCCTTGAGTCCCCAAGGAAGCAGCGATGAACACGCTGGACGCTCTGGACGCCCAGTCGCAGCGGACCGACCTCCCCGACTTCCGGGCCGGCGACACGCTCAAGGTGCACGCCCGAGTTATCGAGGGTAACCGCTCCCGGATCCAGGTCTTCCAGGGCGTGGTGATCCGTAGGCAGGGCTCTGGACTGCGAGAGACTTTCACCGTACGCAAGGTGAGCTTCGGCGTGGGCGTCGAGCGGACGTACCCGCTCAATACGCCCGTACTCGACCGGATCGAGGTCGTGACCCGTGGCGACGTGCGCCGCGCCAAGCTCTACTACCTGCGTGAGTTGCGCGGCAAGAAGGCGAAGATCAAGGAGAAGCGCGAGAAGCAGCCCAGCTGACCTGGGCGGCAGCGACTGTTAAGAAACACGTACGCAACCTTGGACTCCCCAAAGTCGACCGACCCCCGTACCCTCAAGGAAGGGTGGAAGGCGGCCGTTCATCAACGTACTACCGCGCGGAGCAGATACCTCCGGGCGGTAGTCGCGCTTATCGGGGAGATGACTTGCGCAGCACAATGAGCGCGACCAGGTTCGAGGCCCCGCCACGAACGTCTTCGCGCCACCGTGGACTGCGCAAGCGCAAGCAGATGCCGTTGTGGCAGGAGTTGCCGCTGCTGCTCCTGGTCGCGTTCGGCCTCGCGGTGCTGATCCGGACCTTCCTGCTCCAGGCCTTCTTCATCCCGTCAGGGTCGATGGAGAACACCCTGATGATCGGCGATCGGGTGCTGGTCAACAAGGTTGTCTACAACATCCGGCAGCCGGAGCGCGGCGAGATCATCGTGTTCAAGGGCCCCAACAACTGGGTGCCCGAGATGCAGGCCGGCCCGACCAACACCGGCATGCTCGCCAAGGTCGGCCGCACCGTCGCCGATCTTGTAGGGATGGGGCAGCCGGGCGAGAAGGACTTCATCAAGCGGATCATCGGACTCCCCGGCGATACGGTGCAGTGCTGCGACGCGCAGGGGCGGGTCATGGTCAACGGCGAGCCGCTGGTCGAGCCGTACGTCACCGAGAACTCGCCCCTCGACGAGGACCCCGCGATGAACAGGTGCGGTCCGCGCAAATTCGGCCCGATCACGGTCGCGCCGGGCAACATGTGGGTGATGGGCGATCATCGACTGGTATCGCAGGACTCGCGCTGCCAGGGCCAAGTGCCGATCAACAACATCATCGGCAAGGCGTTCGTGGTCGTCTGGCCGCGCAACCATTGGACGACTCTGGGGGTACCGCCGACATTCGGCCAGGTGCCGCGACCGTATCGAGCAGCATCGACGCAACCCGTGCCGGTGCACGGCGTGGCGGACGTGACGCTGTTTCTCCCAATCCTCGCGTCTTTGGCCCTTCCGGCGCGTACCCGACTCATCCGGCGGCGTACACGACGTAGGCTCCGCGTGTGATTGACGAGCAGCCGACCCAACAACGTCGCAGTACGTTCTGGCGGGAACTCCCCATTCTTCTCGGTGTCGCGATCGTTGTGGCGATACTGGTTCGCGCCTTCGTACTGCAGACGTTCTGGATCCCGTCCGAATCGATGGAGCACACCCTCAACATCAACGACCGGGTACTCGTCAACAAGCTCGTCTACGATTTCCGCGATCCGCACCGGGGCGAGATCATCGTCTTCAACTCTCCGGACTCCTGGCGCGGCGACCCGAGCGAGACCGACTTCATCAAGCGTGTCATCGGGGTCGGCGGCGATCATGTCGTGTGCTGCGACGCCAAGCACCGGCTGGAGGTCAACGGCCACCCGCTGGACGAGCCGTACCTCGACCCGGACGGCGGGAGCGGGATGCCGTCCAGCCCGGACACGTTCGACGTCATCGTGCCCAAGGGCCGGCTGTGGGTGATGGGCGACAACCGGTTTCACTCGGGCGACTCGCGGGAGCAGTACATCCACACCCATGACCCGGTCGCCTCGACGATCTCGGTGAACGCCGTGGTGGGGCGGGCTTTCGTGATCTTCTGGCCGTTCAATCGGGCCGGCTGGCTGTCGGTACCGAAGGGTTTCGACGCCATACCGAACGGGGCCGGAAGCTAGCCGGCTGATCGGACTAGTCTCGGGGCGTGACCGACGACGCGATCGCCCGGCGGGCCGGGCGGGTACTCCTCGTCGATATCGTGGGGCGGGTGCTGCTCTTCCACGGCCGAGATCCCGGCCGCCCCGGGCACCAATACTGGTTCACCCCCGGAGGCGGCCTCGACCCTGGCGAAGACACGGCCGCCGGGGCGGCGCGCGAGCTGTTCGAGGAGGCCGGACTCGCGGTCGACCCGGCCAAGCTGGGCGAGCCGGTCTGGCACGAGGTGACCGAGTTCCCGTTCGACGGCCGCCGGTACCGGCAGAGCCAGGACTACTTCCTGCTCAGGGTCGACTCCTGGCAGGTGGACTCGTCCGGCTTCAATGAGATCGAGACTGGCTACATCGACGGGTACCGGTGGTGGAGCGTGGCCGAGCTCGAAGCCACCTCCGATCGGTACTACCCTGCGGAACTACCCACCTTGTTACGTTCGCTGGTAGAGGTGTGATGCTCCCGCCAAGCCGCTCCATCGTCACCCGCGCCGACGGCATCTACGCCCTGGAGCGCACGCTGCGCCGCCGCGGCTTCGCGCTGGTGGCCGGCGCGGACGAGGCCGGTCGGGGCGCCTGCGCCGGGCCGCTGGTGGCCGCGGCGGTGATCCTCCCGCCCGGCCGCCGGGGCGAGATCGACGGCCTTACCGACTCCAAGCTGCTCACTCCGCAGGCGCGCGAGCGGATCTACGCCGAGGTTGTGAAGCGGGCGATCACCTACCGTGCTGTGATCATTCCACCCGGCGAGGTGGACACGCGCGGGCTGCACGTCTGCAACCTGGCCGCCATGCGCCGCGCCCTGGCCAGCCTGTCGACCCGGCCGGACTACGTGCTCACCGACGGCTTCCCCGTGGACGGCCTGGGCGTACCGGGGCTGGCCGTCTGGAAGGGCGACCTGGTCGCGGCGTGCGTGGCCGCGGCGAGCGTCGTGGCCAAGGTCACCCGGGACCGGATCATGTGTGAGCTGGATCTCGACCATCCGGACTACGGCTTTGCCGAGCACAAAGGGTATGTAACACCCGAGCACTCGGCCGCCCTGGAGCTCCACGGACCGTGCCGGCAGCACCGGTTCTCATATGTGAACGTGGCGGCCGCTGCTGCGCGGACCGGTCGGCGCGGTACGGTCAGCGTGGCGTCGCGCGAGCACGTACCGCAGCCGGCGTCGCTGGGCGAGAATGGGATGAGTGGTTTGGAGAGCGGGGCGGGATGAGCGCGGAAGATCTCGAGAAGTACGAGACCGAGATGGAGCTGCAGCTCTACCGGGAGTACCGCGACATCGTCCGCCAGTTCTCCTACGTCGTGGAGACGGAGCGCAGGTTCTACCTCGCCAACCAGGTTGACCTGCACGTACGCAACTCCGACGGCGAGGTGTACTTCGAGGTCGAGATGCACGACGCCTGGGTCTGGGACATGTACCGGCCAGCGCGCTTCGTCAAGAACGTACGCGTGATGACCTTCAAGGACGTCAACGTCGAGGAGTTGGAGAAGCCGGACATCTCCCTGCCGACCGACTCCGGATTCGGCGGGTGAGCGCTCGGGGCCGGCTGAGCCTTCCGGCCCCGAGGAGGCGTTCCGGGCGCCTGCGCCCCTGAGAGAGCGCGGCCCCGGTAGCCGTCGTTTAGCGGCGGATGCTGCGGCGGCCGCCGCCGGTGATCGAGCGCTTCGCCTTGCCGTAGATGTAGACGGCTCCGCCCACGACCAGTGCGCCGACGGCGATGTAGATGATCAGGGTGATGATGTGCGCGAGCAACCACCAGGCGAGCGCGCCGACCACGACGAGGCCGACCACCACCAGGATGAAGTTGCGCAGTCCGTGACTGTTTTCCATAGCTTGATGGTGCGCGGCGGCAGCCAGCGCTGACCAGGGTGAAAGTCCCTGATTTCCACAACCACCCTCGCCGTCCACAGATCGGCATGGTCCGCCTTGCCGGTGCGGTACCCGGGCGGGACGCTGCCCGGCATGACCTCCCGTTGGACCGTCGGCCTCTCGATGCTGCTGCTCGCCGCCGGATGCCTGCTGCCGGCCGGGTCGGCCCGGGCACAGCCGGTACCCGAGCGTCCAGCCGCGCCGCCGGCACCCGCCTCGTACCAGTGGCCCCTGGCCGCGCCGCACCCGGTGACCCGCCCGTTCCAGCCGCCACCCCAGCCATGGCTGCCCGGCCACCGGGGCGTCGACCTAGGGGCAAACCCGGCCCGGGTGGTCTACGCCGCCGGAGCGGGCACGGTCGCGTTCGCCGGCCTGGTCGCCGGTGTCGCGGTCGTCAGCATCGATCATCCCGGCGGGCTGCGCACCACATACGAACCGGTGACGCCGCTCGTACGGGCCGGCCAGTCGGTGCACGCCGGCCAGCCGATCGGCCTGCTGCTTGCCGGGCACCCGGGCTGCCCCGTCGCCGCGTGCCTGCACTGGGGACTGCGCCGCGGCTCGACCTACCTGGATCCGCTCGCCCTGCTCGGGTACGCCCGGGTGCGGCTGCTCCCGCTCGCGGCGCCCCGGTCACCCTCGCCGATCTGGATGGTCTGAATCGGAACCGGCGCGGGGATGGGCCAGGCGGTACGCCGTACGCAGCCGCTCGATGGAGACGTGCGTGTAGATCTGCGTGCTGGACAGGGTCGCGTGTCCCAGGAGCTCCTGGACCGAGCGCAGGTCCGCGCCGCCTTCCAGGAGATGCGTGGCGGCCGAGTGGCGCAGCCCGTGCGGTGAGGTGTGCGGCAGGCCCGCCGCGCGCGCGTACCCGTTGACCACCTGCCTGGCCACGCCCTGCTGTAGCCGTGCGCCTCGGGCACCCAGCAGCAGGGCGGAGCCGCTGCGCGGACCCGCGAGAGCCGGTCGCCCGTACCGCAGCCAGGCGTCGAGCGCCCGCTCCGCGGGGAGTCCATAAGGGACGGAGCGCTCCTTCGCGCCCTTGCCGAGTACCCGTACGACCCGGCGGCCACGGTCCACATCGGACAGATCGAGCCCGCACAGCTCGCCGACCCGGATTCCGGTGGCATACAGCAGTTCCAGGATCAGCCTGTCACGCAGCGGTACCGGATCCTCTCCGGTGGCGGCGGTGACGAGTTCGGCGGCCTGATCGGTACGCAGCACCGCCGGGAGGTCGCGGCGCGGCACCGGGCTCGCCAGCCGGGTACCCGGGTCGGTCGCGAGCAGGCCCTGCCGGTGTGCCCAGGCGGTGAACGTGCGCGCCGCCGCCGCCCGCCGCGCCTGCGAGGTACGCGCCGCGCCCGTCGTGCGCAGCCGCGCCAGCCAACTGCGGAGCACCGTGAGGTCGATGCCGTCCGGGGCGGTACGGCCGAGCCGTACCGCGTGGTCGAGCAGGGACGTGACATCGCCGAGGTAGGCCCGGACGGTGTGCTCCGACCGGTTGCGCTCGCCCGCGAGGTGGCGCGCGAAGCCTGCCACCGCGGCTTGCATCGGCTCCGGCAGCGCGGCGAGCATGGCCTCCCGCCTCCGGCTGGGCGGCGACGCGCCGGGCTTCCGCATAGAGCCAACGGTGCACGGGTCACCGCGCCGGTCAAGCCGCCGCGCCGGGGTCTGGTGGCGGTGCCGGGTCTGGTGGCGGTGCCGGAGCCGGCCGGGCCAGGGTCCAGCCTTCGTCGCGCTCGACGACGAAGCCGCCCACCCGCAACTGGGGCAGTGCCCGGAGCGCCTCACGCAGGGACACGCCCGCCGCGGCGGCGATCGCACCGGCGTCGGCGCACCGGCGCAGCGGTACCGCGTCGAGTACCCGGGCCAGCGAGGCGCCCAGCCGGTCCCGGGCGTCCTCGGGTCCCCGCGGTACCGGCGCCAGGTCGTCCCCGATCCGCCCGACCTCCTCCAGTACCTCCTCGAAGCTGGTGACGAGCCGGGCGCCGGCCCGGATCGCCTGATGGCACCCGACCGACATCGCCGAGGTGACCGGGCCGGGTATCACCATCGCGGGCCGGCGCAGTGCCGCCGCCCGCCCGAGCGTCTGCCGGGCACCGCTGCGCGCGTTGGCCTCCACCATCACCGTGCCCCGGGTCAGTGCGGCGATGACCCGGTTGCGGACCAGGAAGCGGTAGCGGTGCGGATCGGCCCCGGGCGGCCATTCGCTCAGCAGCAGGCCCTCCTCGGCGATGCGCTCGAAGAGGTTGGCGTTCCCGATCGGGTACGGGCGGTCGACCCCGCAGGCGAGTACGGCGGCTGTCACCCCGCCGCCGGAGAGGGCACCGCGGTGCACGGCGGCGTCGATCCCGTACGCGCCGCCGGAGACGACCGTCCAGCCTCGCGTGGCCAACCCGTACCCGAGTTCCGTGGCGACGTGGTTGCCGTACGAGGTGGCCGCCCGCGAGCCCACCACGGCCACCGAGCGGTCGAGCGCCTCGGCCAGCGGTACCCCGCCCCGTACCCACAGGCAGAGGGGTGGGTACGTGTCGCGGTCGACGCGTGCGCCGGTGGAGCGACCGATCAGCCTCAGCTCGCCGAGTTGCGCGGGCCATTCGGGATCTTCGGGTACCACGAGGCGCGCGCCCAACCGAACGGTGCGGGCGAGTACCGTCTCGGCGAGCCGCATCGGATCGTTGCCGGTCAGCCGGCTCGCCGCGGTCTCCACCAGACCGGGATCCGCGCTCCCCTCGGCGATGGCGTCGAGCGCTCCGGCCGGACCCCGCTCCGCGACGAGGTCGTGTACCGGCCGGCTGCCCGGCTCGAACAGGCAGGCCAGCGCGGCTCGGGCGAGTCGTATCCGATCCTCGGCGGTCATAGGGCCCGCCCGGTTCGCAGGGCGAGCGCCTCGCTGATGTCGCCCGCGTCGGGTCGCGCCCGCCCGTCCAGGTCGGCGATGGTCCATGCGACGCGCAGCACCCGGTCGTAGCCGCGCGCCGAGAGCAGGCCGCTGTTGAGGGAGTCGGCGAGCGGCCGGGTCACCGCGCCGGGCAGCCGCCACGGCCGCTGGCGCAGGCTCGCGCCCGGTACCTCGGCGTTGGTGCGCCTGCCCTGTGCCGCCCAGCGCTCGGCAGCGGCGGCGCGGGCGCGGGCGACCCGGTCGGCGACTGTCGCCGAGCTCTCCGGGCCGGCGTCGTCGTCGAGCAACTGGGCGGCCGTCACCGGCGCCAGCCGTACCTGCAGGTCGACCCGGTCCATCAGCGGCCCGGACAGCCGGCCCAGGTAGCGGCGGCGTACCGGTGGCGGGCACTGGCAGTAGGCCTCGCCGGCCGGCTGCGCGCACGGGCATGGGTTGGCGGCGAGGACCAGTTCGAACTTGGCCGGGTAGCGGGTGCTGCCACGGGCGCGGGCGAGCAGCACGTGCCCCTCCTCCAGCGGTTGGCGCAGCGCCTCCAGCGCGCGTACCGAATATTCGGGTGCCTCATCCAGCAGCAGCACGCCTCGGTGGGCGAGCGACACGGCTCCCGGCCGGGCGAGTCCGGAGCCGCCGCCGACCAGTGCGGCCACGCTCGCGGTGTGGTGTGGCGCCTGGAAGGGCGGGCGGCGCAGCATGCCCGTCCCCGAAGCCAGCGCACCCGCGACCGAGTGCACGGCGGTCACCTCGAGCGCCTCCTCGTCGGAGAGTGGCGGAAGGATCGACGGCAGGCGCTGGGCGAGCATGGTCTTACCGGCACCTGGCGGGCCGAGGAGGAACAGGTGGTGGCCGCCGGCAGCGGCGAGCTCCAGGGCCCGCCGGCCCAGCTCCTGACCGACCACTTCGGCGAGGTCCGGGCCGGTGGGTGGGGGCGCCTCGGTCACCGGCGGCGGGTCGAGCAGCTGGCCGCGGCCGCGTACGAAGTCGATGAGTACCCGCAGGGTGTCGGCGGCCCGTACGGTCACGTCGGGTACCAGCGCCGCCTCGCGGGCGTTGGCCAGCGGTACGACCACCCGGCGGATGCCGGCCCGTACCGCCGCGAGCACGCTGGGCAGCACGCCCCGTACCGGCCGGACGGTCCCGTCGAGTCCCAGCTCGCCGAGGAGTACGACGCCCTGTAGCGGCGCGAGCGGCAGCACCCCAGCGCCGGCGAGCACCACGCAGGCGATCGCCAGATCAAAGGCGGAACCGTGCTTGGGCAGCGTGGCGGGGAGCAGGTTGACGGTGATCCGCCGGTTGGGCCAGGTCTCGCCGGAGTTGACGAGCGCGGCGCGCACCCGGTCCCGGGCCTCGTTGAGCGCGGCGTCAGGCAGCCCGGTCAGCGCGAGGCCGGGCAAACCGGCGGCGAGATCGGCCTCGACCTCAACGAGCTGGCCGGCGAGGCCGGTCAGCCCGACCGCGAGCGCCTTGGCGTAGGACATCAGAACGCCCCGCGCAGGTGCTCGACTGCGGCGGCGCCACGCCGACCGGGGCGCACGCTGATCACGTCGAAGCGCACCTCGCGCGGGCGTATCCGGGACTGCGCCAGCCACAGCACCGCCAGCCGGCGCAGCCTCGCCACCTTCGCCGGCACGACAGCCGCGGCCGGCGGGCCGAACGCCTCGCCACGCCTGGTCTTCACCTCGGCGATGACCAGGACGTCACCGTCGCGAAGGATCGCGTCGATCTCGCCGGCCGCGCATCGCCAGTTGCGGTCCAGCAGCACCATGCCCTGCGCGACCAGGTAGGCCACGGCGACGCGCTCGCCGTACGACCCGACGCTGTCCTTGGCCCGTCCCATGGGCGCAAGGGTGGCGAGGGGCGGCGCCGTGTGCCAGCCCCGCAAGATTCACATGTGGACAGCGAGGGTGCTTGTGGATGACCGCAGCCGGCTGACCGCCTCCGCCAGTACCTCCGGTCGCTTGCAGAAGGCGAACCGGACCAGGTGCGCGCCGGCCGCCTCGTCGTCGTAGAAGACCTGCGTGGGTACCGCGACCACGCCGCAGCGTTCGGGCAGCGCGCGGCAGAAGGCCATCCCGTCGGTACCGCCGAGCGGGGTGATGTCCGCGGTGACGAAGTACGTGCCCTCGGGTACCAGTACGGCGAAGCCGGCCTCGGTCAGCCCGGTGGCCAGCAGGTCCCGCTTGGCCTGCAGGTCGGCGCGGAACGAGTCGTAGTAGTCGCGGGGCAGGGACAGCGCGTGGGCCACCGCCGGCTGCAGCGGACTGGCGTTGACGAACGTGAGGAACTGCTTGACGCGCAGCACCGCCGAGACGAGCGGCGCCGGCCCGCACGCCCAGCCCACCTTCCAACCGGTACACGAAAATGTCTTGCCCGCTGAGGAGATCTGGATGGTCCGCTCGCGCATGCCCGGCAGGGTCGCCAAGGGTATGTGCTCGCCGCCGTCGAAGATGAGGTGCTCGTACACCTCGTCGGTGACGGCGTATGCGTCGTGCGCCACGCATGCCTCGGCGACCAGCGCCAGTTCCTCGCGGGTGAACACCTTGCCGGTCGGGTTGTGCGGGGAGTTGAGCAGGACCAGGCGGGTACGCGGGCCGAACGCGGCACGCAGTGCGGCCTCGTCGAAGTGGTACCGCCCGTCGGCGCCGGGGCGCAGGGTGACCGGGCGGCGTACCGCATGGGCCAAGGCGATCGCGGCGGCGTACGAGTCGTAGTACGGCTCGAAGCAGACCACCTCGTCACCCGGCTCGCACAGGGCGAGGATCGCCGCGGTGATCGCCTCGGTCGCGCCGGCGGTGACCAGTACCTCGCCGTCGGGGTCGTACCGCAGGCCCCAGAAGTCCTCCTGGTGTGCGGCGATCGCGGAGCGCAGTGCCGGGATGCCGGGCCCGGGCGGGTACTGGTTCTGTCCACTGTGGAGCGCGTCGGTGGCGGCCTCAAGCATCGACGCCGGTCCATCCGTGTCCGGGAAGCCCTGGCCGAGATTGACCGATCCGGTACGCACGGCCAGCGCCGACATCTCCGCGAAGATGGTGGTGCCGAATGGTCGCATGCGCTCAACGAGTGGGTCCATGGCCCCGACTTTAGTGCGGTGGTGGTTGCCGGCTGCTGCCAGCAGATCCGCTGGTACACCACCCACCGGACCGCCGCACACTCCGGGGGGTCTAGCGGCGTGCCCCCGCCGTCGCCTAGCGTGCAGGGACGTGGATGGTGTGCGCAACTACCCCGACGAGCCTGAGCAGCGCTGGTACTCCGATCGGTACCCACGCGAAGGTGATGACCGTTACGACGGGTATCGGGTACCTGACCCTCGGTACGAGGAGCAGCGAGGGTGGGCGTTCGACACCGCGGGAGAATCCGTACCCCGCACCAGCCAGGAACTCCCGCCGCCAGCGCGGGAGGAGCCCGAGCGGTACCCGACCCAGCCGGTCTCGACCGGGTTCTCCGGACCCACGTCGCCCGGCATGTCCGCGCCGATGCCGCCGCTCGCGCCGCCCGGCCCGGGTGCGGTGCCGCCGGGACCGGTACCGGCGGGCCCGCCGCCCACCGATCCGGGCGCCAATGTCTACCGCACCCGCCGGGCCGGGGCCGCGATCGTACTGATCGTCGGCTCGATCCTCGCGGAAATCCTGCTGCTCCGGGTGTTGATCGTCGGCGAGTTCGGTGACAAGGCCAGCTCCGGCGGGGTACTGGCCGGGCTGTTCGCGCTGGCCGGGGTACCGCTGGTCGCCCGGGGACTGCACGGCCTGGCCGCCGGAGCCGCGTCGGCCGGCAACTCGCCGGGCCGGCAGTGGCTGCGCGTGCCGCTCGGATACCTCCCCGTCGGCCTGGTCCTCCTGCTGGCCGCGGCGCTGGCGGTCCGCTAACCCGAAGAGGGCGGGGCCGGGCTACAGCCCGAGGCGGTCCGGCAGCCCGAAGAGGTCCCTGAGAAGGGCGCCCACCCGGGCGCGTACACTGGTTAACCGCGACCACCTTGCGTGGTCGACTTCGCGCGCCTTCCCCACCCACATCGGTGGGGCGGCGGCCGCCCTGGTCCCGGTGGTGAGTATCCGCCGGGCGGTCGGCCGGCGACCAGGCGCCAGGCCGGCGCTCCGACCGGGGCACCGGGACAACCAGGACGCGTCAAGGAGCGACCACACATGCCAGTGGTAACAATGCGCCAACTGCTGGAAAGCGGTGTCCACTTCGGACACCAGACCCGGCGTTGGAACCCGAAGATGAAGCGATTCATTTTCACCGAGCGCAACGGCATCTACATCATCGACCTGCGGCAGAGCCTCGACTACATCGAGAAGGCCTACGACTTCGTCAAGAACACGGTCGCCGAGGGCGGCAGCGTCCTGTTCGTGGGCACCAAGAAGCAGGCGCAGGAGGCGATCGCCGAGCAGGCCGCCCGGGTCGGCATGCCGTACGTGAACCACCGTTGGCTGGGCGGGATGCTCACCAACTTCCAGACCGTGCACAAGCGGCTGCAGCGGATGAAGGAGCTGGAGTCCATCGAGCAGACCGGTGCCGCGCAGGGGTACACCAAGAAGGAGACCCTGCAGCTGGCCCGCGAGAAGGACAAGCTGACCCGCACGCTGGGCGGCCTGCGCGACATGCAGCGGGTACCGGCCGCGATCTGGGTGGTCGACACCAAGAAGGAGCACATCGCCGTCGACGAGGCGCGCAAGCTCGGTATTCCGGTGATCGCGGTGCTGGACACCAACTGCGACCCGGACGAGGTGGACTTCCCGATCCCCGGCAACGACGACGCGATCCGCTCGGCGGCCCTGCTGACCCGGGTCATCGCCGACGCGGTGGCCGACGGCCTGATCGCGCGCTCCGGCAAGGCGACGCGGGCCACCGCGGCCGACGAGAAGCCGGAGCCGGGTGTGGTCGCCGCCGACGAGCCGCTGGCCGAGTGGGAGCGCGAGCTGCTGGAGGGCAACAAGAGCGAGGAGTCGCCGGCGCCGGCACCCGCCGCCGAGTGATACCGGCACCTGACCGTCCCGCACTGGAAGCTGAGAGAGAGAAGATGCCAGACTTCACCGCCGCGGATGTCAAGAGGCTCCGCGATCTGACCGGCGCCGGCATGATGGACAGCAAGAAGGCGTTGACCGAGGCCGACGGCGACTTCGACAAGGCAATCGAGCTGCTGCGCATCAAGGGTGCCAAGGACGTCGGCAAGCGCGCCGGGCGCACCACGGCCAACGGCCTCGTGGCACACAGCGGTAAGGCGCTGCTCGAGCTGAACTGCGAGACCGACTTTGTCGCCAAGAACGCCGACTTCGTCGGGCTGGCGCAGGCCCTGGTCGAGCACATTGCCGCGACCAAGCCGGCCGACCTCGAGGCGCTGCTCGCCTCGAAGCTGCCCGACGGGCGCAGCGTCGCCGCCGCCATCGAGGAGCAGTCCGCGAAGATCGGCGAGAAGCTCGTCGTGAACCGCTTCGCGGTGCTCAACGGCGACGTCGCCGTGTACCTGCACCGCAAGAGCCCGGACCTGCCGCCGCAGGTCGGGGTGCTCGTCGAGTACGCCGGCAATGAGGACGAGGCCGGCGACGCCGACGCGCGCGCGGTGGCGATGCAGATCGCCGCGATGCGCCCGAAGTACCTGACCCGCGACGAGGTACCCGTCGACGTCGTCGAGTCCGAGCGGCGCATCGCCGAGCAGACCGCCCGCGAGGAGGGCAAGCCCGAGCAGGCGCTGCCGAAGATCATCGAGGGCCGCGTCGGCGCGTTCTTCAAGGACTTCGTCCTGGTCGAGCAGCCGTCGGTACAGGACCAGAAGAAGTCGGTCCAGCAGGTACTGAAGGAGGCGGGGCTCACGGTGACCCGGTTCGTCCGGTTCGAGGTGGGCCAGGCCTGAGTACGGGCACAGCGCATGTGTTGGGGAGGCTGCCGACGATGCCCGTCGCGGCCTCCCCGCCGTGTATCTCCTGCATGCGCGGGGATGCCCGGCGACGTGGAAACATGACAGAGTCATTCAAGAGCTAACCGGGAGGCGTGTGCCAATGACGAACACGTATGCGGGGGTCGCGACCGTCCCGGGCGGCCAGCAGTTGGCGGTGGGGGGCGGTGGACCGCAGCCGCGCCGGGTGGTGCTGAAGCTGTCCGGCGAGGTGTTCGGTGGCGGCGCGGTGGGCGTGGATCCCGACGTCGTACAGGAGCTCGCCCGGCAGATCGCCCACGTCGTCCAGCTGGGCGTGCAGGTGGCCGTCGTGGTGGGCGGCGGCAACTTCTTCCGCGGTGTAGAGCTGGAGCGGCGTGGCATGGACCGGTCCCGCGCCGACTACATGGGCATGATCGCCACGGTCATGAACTGCCTCGCGCTGCAGGACTTCCTGGAGAAGCTGAAGATCGACACGCGGGTACAGACGGCCATCACCATGGCCCAGGTGGCCGAGCCCTACATCCCCTTGCGGGCCATCCGCCACCTGGAAAAGGGGCGCGTGGTGATCTTCGGCGCCGGCGCGGGCATGCCCTACTTCTCCACCGATACCGTGGCGGTCCAGCGCGCCCTGGAGATCCATGCCGATATCGTATTGATGAGCAAGAATGGTGTGGACGGTGTCTACACCGCCGACCCGAACACCGATCCCACCGCGGTCAAGTTGGACACGGTCACCTTCGACGAGGCGCTCCGGGAGGGGTTGCGCGTTGCCGACGCGGCGGCGTTCAGTCTCTGCATGGACAACCGTCTGCCGATGCTGGTGTTCGGCGCCGAGGGCGAGGACACGATCATCAGGGCGGTCAGCGGCGACAAGATCGGAACTCTGATCACGGCGGCCTGACAGGACGGTCCGCACACATCAGACGAGCGCCCGAAGGAGGCGACGAAGCACGTGATCGACGAGACGCTCTTCGAGGCCGAGGAGAGGATGGAGCGGGCGATCGAGTTCGCCAAGGAGGAGTTCGCGGCCATCCGTACCGGTCGCGCCACCCCCGCGATGTTCTCCAAGATCATGATCGACTACTACGGCACGCCGACGCCGCTGACGC
>JBPYFB010000588.1:0-10178 GCA_051986465.1 Rugosimonospora sp. | reverse complement strand
CGGCCCGGCTCGCCCCGACCGACGCGCTGCGGGCCACCTGAGCAGTACGGTGAGCTGCGATGGGAAGGCGATGGGGGCTGCGGGCCAAGATGGCCGGCTCGTACGTGTTGGTGACCGCCGCGGCCGTCGCGGTCATGGAGATCGTCGTGCTCGTCCTCGTGATACCCGGGCTGCTCAACGGTGGCGACAACCGGACGCTGCTGGTGGACCTGACCGCGCGCGACTACGCGGCCTCCGCCGCCAGCGCGACGGCGCAGCTGGGCCGGTTGCCCCAGGCCAAGGAGTTCCCGCTCGGCGAGCCCGGGCTCGTCATGGCGCCCGGCGAGGCGCGGGCCACCCAGGACGGCAACGGGGTGCGGATCCCGTACGTGACGACCGCACAGGACGACACCCAGCCGATGTCGATGGCGCTGCTGGTCGATCCGTTCGGGACGATCGCCGCCAGTTCGTACCCGGCGCGGTACCCGGTCGGCCGGCCGGTCCCGGCCGAGTCGGGACCCATCGCCGACCTCGTCGCCAAGCTGGGGATGCTGCCGAAGGGCGATTCGGGCATCGCCGGCACGGCGGCCGGCAAGGTGTTCTGGGCGGTGGCCCCGGTGACCTTGGCGCGGATGGAGGTCGGGGCGGTGGGTACGGACAAGTCCCAGTTGATGGCCCCCGTCGGCCTGATCTACGTGCAGGTACCGGCGGGCGCCAAGCTGCCGGTCCGCGCGGGTAAGGGCACCGGCGCGGCACTGTGGAACAGCCTCAACGCGCAGCTCGCCGTCGGGCTGCTGGTGC
The DNA here is from genome assembly GCA_051986465.1 of Rugosimonospora sp. Lineage (GTDB taxonomy): Bacteria > Actinomycetota > Actinomycetes > Mycobacteriales > Micromonosporaceae > DATEJJ01. The sequence continues at coordinate 9,398 of JBPYFB010000588.1, read as the reverse complement.
TGCTCGCCGCGCTGCCGGTTGGTGCGGTGTTCGGGCTGTTCTCCACGCGGCGGCTCATCCGCCGGCTACGCCACCTCGGCGCCAGCACCCTCGCCGTGGCCGGCGGTGACTACCAGCACCGGGTACCGGTCTCCGGGACCGACGAGGTCGCCACGCTGGAGGCGAACTTCAACCGGATGGCGGAGCGGCTGGCCGAGGCGATGGCGGCGCAGCGGCAGCTCGCCGGCGCCAGCGAGCGGGCCCGCATCGCGCGGGAACTGCACGACTCGATCTCCCAGGACCTCTTCTCGCTGCGGCTGCTCGCCGGCGGGCTGCGCCGCGCCCTGCCGGCCAGCTCGCCGCTGCGCGCGAGCGTCGAGGAGATGGAGCGCACCGCCGCCGGTACCGCCGACGAGATGCAGGCGCTGCTGCTGGAGCTGCGCCCGGTGGCGCTGCGCGGCGCCGGACTCGTACCGGCCCTGCGCGAGCTGAGCCAGGCGTACCGCGACCGGCTCGGGGTCACCGTCGACGCCGACCTGGAACCGGTCGAGCTGGACCCCGCCGCCGAGCCGCACGTGCTGCGCATCGTCCAGGAGGCGTTCGCCAACGCGGCCAAGCACGCCCGGCCGGCCCGGATCGCGCTGCGGCTGCGCGCCGAGGACGGCCGGGTGGTGGTGACCGTGACCGACGACGGTACCGGCTTCGACCCGGCCGACGCGGCCGGGCGCCACGGCATGGGACTGGAGCTGATGCGCGAACGCGTGGCGGAACTGGGCGGCGCATTCGAGATCGAGTCCGCCCCCGGCCAGGGCACCTCCGTCAGAATCACGGTGCCCTCATGATCAAGGTGCTGATCGTTGATGACCACAAGGTGGTCCGGCAGGGGCTGCGCTTTCTGCTGGAGCAGGAGGACGGTATCGAGGTGGTCGGCGAGTGCGCGGACGGGGCGACCGCGGTACGGGCGGTGCGTACCCTCGAGCCGACCGTGGTGCTGCTCGACCTGTTCATGCCGGGCGAGGGCGGCCTGTCCGCGCTGGCCGCGATCAAGCGGGAGCGGCCCGGTACCGAGGTGCTGATGCTCACCTCGTCCACAGCGGACGAACACCTGCTGGCGGCGGTACGGGCGGGCGCGCTCGCGTACCTGCCGAAGACCGCCGGCGTCGACCAGGTCGTCGCGTCGGTACTGGCCGCCGCCCGCGGGGAGAGCCTGCTGGAACCGCGTATCGCCGCCCGCCTTGTACGCGAGGTCCGCGAGGCGATGCCGCGCCGCCGCCCGCTGGACCCGCTGTCCCCGCGCGAGGTGGAGGTACTGGCGGTGCTGGCCCGCGGCCGGTCCAACCGGGAGATCGCCAAGGCGCTCGGGATCAGCGACGACACGGTCAAGGCGCACGTGTCGAGCATTCTCGCCAAGCTGCGCCTCGCCGACCGCACCCAGGCCGCCATCTTCGGCCTGCAGCAGGGCCTCGTCCCGCTCGACGAGGCCCTGGAGGAGTGACGCGAGGGTCGCGGATTCCGAAGGCTAGCTCGCGGCTTCGGCCCGGGGCGGTGGCTCTTCCAGCCGTGCCGGACCGAACAGTCCCGCGTACCGCTGGATGAGCCCGCGCTCGGCGCCCGCGTCCATCAGCAGGTCCACCGCGTTGATCGCGTACCAGTCCTCCGCCATCGCGTGCGCCGCGGCGGCCTCGGACAGGGCGGCGGGGTCGGCGGAGACCGCCGCCAACTCAGTGAGGGCCCGTTCTCGTGACAGATCGCGGCGGCCACTCGCGTATTGGGCCGCGATGCGGAAGAGTTGGGCCACGGCCACGCGCCGGGAGGAGTCGTTGGGTGTGCCCATGGGAGGAGTCTATCGTACATGTGTGCTAATCGACTACCGGTGATGCGGCATGGCTGAGCCGGAGCCGAAGATAGACACCGAGCGGGTCTTTTCGGCCAGGGTCTACAACTACTGGCTGGGCGGCAAGGACAACTTCGCCGCCGACCGCGAGTACGGCGACGCGGTCGCCCGTACCTCGCCGAACATCCGCACCGCGGCCATCGAGAACCGGGGCTTCCTCGGCCGCGCGGTCCGGGTGCTCGCCGACGCCGGCATCCGGCAGTTCCTCGACGTCGGTACCGGGCTGCCCACCGCCGGCAACACGCACGAGGTCGCGCAGTCCATCGCGCCCGAGTCGCGCATCGTCTACGTCGACAACGACCCCATGGTCATGGTCCACGCCCGGGCGCTGCTGACCAGCAGCCAGGAGGGGAAGACCGCCTACATCGAGGGTGACCTGCGGGACCCGGACGCCATCCTGAACGCGCCGAAGCTGCGCGAGACCATCGACCTGTCCCAGCCGGTCGCGCTCATGATGGTCGCGGTGCTGCACTTCGTCGCCGACGACCTCGCGTACCCGGCGGTGTCGAGCCTGCTCCGCGCCCTGGCACCCGGCAGCTACGTGGTGCTCTCGCACGCCACCGGCGACTTCTGGGACCCGGCCCGGGTGGCCGAGGTCAACGAGACGAACCGGACGCACCGGATGGAGTTCCACTTCCGCGACCAGGACTCCGTCCGCCGGTTCCTCGGCGACCTGCCGCTGGTCGAGCCCGGCATGGTGCCGGTCTCCGAATGGCGCAGCCGGGACGGCGAGCCGGTCGCGCCGCGCGAGGACGCCAACATCTGGGCGGTGGTCGCGCGGGTGCCGTGACCCCGGGCCCCGGGATCACCGCGCTGACCTGGAAGTACAGTCAAGCGCGTGAACGGGTACGACGTCATCACGATCGGCCGCGTCGGGGTGGACATCTACCCGCTGCAGGTCGGCGCGGCGCTGGAGGACGTCTCGACGTTCGGCAAGTTCCTCGGCGGTAGCGCCACCAACGTCGCGGTCGCGGCCGCCCGGCACGGCCGGCGTACCGCCGTGATCACCCGTACCGGAGCCGACCCGTTCGGCCGGTACGTGCACCGCGCCCTCACCGAGCTCGGCGTGGACGACCGGTACGTCAGCGCCGTACCCGGCCTGCCCACCCCGGTCACGTTCTGCGAGATCTTCCCGCCCGACCACTTCCCGCTGTACTTCTACCGCTTCCCGAAGGCACCCGACCTCGCGATCGAGGCCGCCGAACTGGATCTCGAGGCCGTCCGTACCGCCGGAATCTTCTGGGCGACGGTGACCGGGCTGTCGCAGGAGCCCAGCCGCGGCGCGCACCACGCCGCGTGGGCGGCCCGGGCCCGGCGCGGGCTGACCGTGCTCGACCTGGACTACCGGCCGATGTTCTGGGCGTCGGCGGCGGCCGCCGCCCAGCAGGTGCGGGCGGCGCTGCCGCAGGTCACCGTCGCGGTGGGCAACCTCGACGAGGTGGAGGTCGCGGTCGGCGAGCGGGAGCCGCATCGGGCCGCCGCCGCGCTGCTCGACGCGGGCGTCGAACTCGCCGTGGTCAAGCAGGGTCCCAAGGGGGTACTGGCACGCAGCCGCGACGAGACGGTCGAGGTACCGCCCGTGCCGGTCGACGTCGTCAACGGCCTGGGCGCCGGCGACGGCTTCGGCGGCGCGCTGTGCCACGGGCTGCTCGCCGGCTGGCCGCTCGCCCGCGTGCTGCGCTTCGCCAACGCCGCCGGCGCCATCGTCGCCAGCCGCCTGGAGTGCTCGACGGCGATGCCGACCACCGCCGAGGTCGAGGAGTACCTGCAGCGTGTTTGACCCGAACTTCGAGAACCTGGACTTCGAGGAGCTGCGCGAGGTGCGGGCGACCCGGCCTGCGGCGGTCGCGGAAGCGGCGGCGGCGCGGACCCGCCGGCCCCTGCTCGGGCCGGATGGCCGGCTGCTGATCGTCGCCGCCGACCACACGGCCCGCGGCGTGCTGGGCGTGCGCTCCGTCGCCGACGCCATGGCCGACCGGTACGACCTGCTGCGCCGGCTGGTCACCGCGCTGCGCCGGCCCGGGGTGGACGGCGTGCTCGGTACCCCGGACATCCTCGAGGACCTGCTGCTGCTCGGGGCGCTGGACGGCAAGGTGGTGATCGGCTCGATGAACCGGGGCGGCCTGCACGGCTCGGTCTTCGAACTCGACGACCGGTTCACCGGGTACGACGCGGCGACGATCGCGGCCATGCGCTTCGAGGGCGGGAAGATGCTCACCCGTGTCGACCTGTCCGACCCGGGCACGGTGTCCACATTGGAGGCGAGCGCCCGGGCCGTCAGCGAGCTGGCCACCCGCGGTGCCATGGCGCTGGTGGAGCCGTTCCTGTCCCGCCGGGCGGAGGGCCGCGTCGTCAACGACCTGAGCACCGAGGCTGTGGCGCGCTCCGTGACGATCGCGAGCGGGCTCGGCGTGACGAGCGCGTACACGTGGCTGAAGCTGCCGGTGGTGCCGGAGATGGCGCGGGTGATGGCGGCCACCACACTCCCCACGTTGCTGCTGGGCGGCGACCCCACCGGGCACTGGGAGGAGACGATGGCGCAGTGGAGTGAGGCGCTGGCGGTACCGGGCGTGCGCGGGCTCGTCGTCGGGCGCACCCTGCTGTACCCGGGCGACGGCGACGTGGCGGGTGCCGTGGATACGGCGGTGTCTCTGGTGCGGTCGCCGGCCGGAGCCCGGCGATGACCGCACGGCATCTTCGCGGGTGCGGCTCGGTGACCCCGGAGGAGGCCGGCTGGGGCTACTCGGGGCTGCGCATCCTGTCGCTTCCCGCCGGTGGGAGCTGGCGCGGCGGTACCGGGGAGGACGAAATCCTGGTGCTGCCCCTGTCCGGAGCGTGCACAGTGGACGCGGGCGGCGGTGCGCACCGGGCCGAGCTGGCCGGCCGGGCGAGCGTCTTCGCCGGCGTGACCGACTACGCGTACGTGCCGCGCGAGAGTGAGCTGGCACTGTCCACACGCGACGGTGGCCGGTTCGCGCTGTGTACCGCCCGTGCCGAGCGGCGGTTCCCGTTCCGGTACGTGCCGGCGGAGGATGTGCCGGTGGAGTTGCGCGGCGCCGGGGCGTGCTCCCGGCAGGTACACAACTTCGGCACGCCGCAGGCGCTGGAGGCCGATCGGCTGATCGCCTGCGAGGTGCTCACCCCGGCCGGCAACTGGTCCTCGTACCCGCCGCACAAGCACGACGAGGAGTGTCCCGGCGAGGCGGTACTGGAGGAGATCTACTACTACGAGGTGGCCGGTGGCGGCATGGCGTACCAGCGCGTGTACGGCACGCCGCAACGCCCGGCCGACCTGCTCGCCGAGGTGCGCACCGGCGACGTGGTGCTGATACCGCACGGGTGGCACGGGCCGTCGATGGCGGTACCCGGCTACGACCTGTACTACCTCAACGTGATGGCCGGGCCGGGGGAGCGGGCCTGGCTCATCCACGACGACCCCGCGCACGCCTGGATCCGCGACACCTGGGCGCACCAGGCCGTCGATCCCCGCCTGCCGATCGTCGCGCCGATGGGAGGTTCGGCATGAGACTCACGGTTGGCCAGGCGGTGGTGCGGTTTCTCGCGGCGCAGTACAGCGAGCGCGACGGGGTGCGGCACCGCCTGATCGAAGGGTGCTTCGGCATCTTCGGGCACGGAAACGTCGCCGGCATCGGCGAAGCCCTCCTCGAAGCCGAGCTCGACGAGGCGCGCGCCCCGCTCCGCTACTACCAGGGGCGCAACGAGCAGGGCATGGTGCACGCCGCTGCCGGCTTCGCCCGGATGCGCAACCGGCTGTCCACATTGGCCTGTACCAGCTCGATCGGGCCGGGTGCGACCAACATGGTGACCGGCGCCGCGCTCGCCACGGTGAACCGGCTGCCCGTACTGCTGCTGCCCGGCGACGTCTTCGCCACCCGGGTCGCCAACCCGGTGCTCCAGGAACTCGAGGACCCCCGGTACGGCGACGTCAGCGTCAACGAGGCGCTGCGCCCGGTATCGCGCTTCTTCGACCGGGTGTGGCGTGCCGAGCAGTTGCCGGCCGCGCTGCTGTCGGCGATGCGAGTGCTCACCGACCCGGCCGAGACCGGCGCCGTCACGCTCGCGCTGCCGCAGGACGTGCAGGCCGAGGCGTACCCGTTCCCGGACGAGCTGTTCGAGGAGCGGGTCTGGTACGTGCCGCGGCCGGTACCCGAACCGGCGGCGCTGGCCCGCGCGGTCGCCGTCCTGCGGGCCGCGCGGCGCCCGCTGATCGTGGCCGGGGGCGGTGTCATCTACGCCGAGGCGACCGAGGCGCTGCGCCGCTTCGCCGAGGCGACCGGGGTGCCGGTGGCCGAGACCCAGGCGGGCAAGGGTTCGCTGCCGTACGACCATCCGCTGTCGGTCGGCGCGATCGGCGCGACCGGCAGCACGGCCGCGAACACCCTGGCGCGCGAGGCGGATGTGGTGCTCGGCATCGGTACCCGGTGGAGCGACTTCACCACCGCCTCGCGTACCGTCTTCGCCGCGCCGGGCGTGCGCTTCGTCAACGTCAACGTGGCCGCCTTCGACGCGGCCAAGCACGCGGGCGTGTCGCTTGTCGCCGATGCGCGGTCCACATTGGACGCACTCACCGCGGCGCTCGCCGGGTGGGGCACGGGCGCGGAGTACCGGCAGCGGGCCGCCGCGCTCGCCCGGGACTGGGACTCCACTGTGGAGCGTGCATACCATCTCGGTAACTCCCCGCTGCCGGCGCAGTCCGAGGTGCTGGGCGCGGTGAACGAGGCGACCGGGGCGCGCGACGTGGTGGTGTGCGCGGCCGGCTCGATGCCCGGCGACCTGCACAAGCTGTGGCGCACCCGGGACCCGAAGGGGTACCACGTCGAGTACGGGTACTCCTGCATGGGGTACGAGATCGCCGGCGGGCTGGGGGTGAAGCTCGCCGCGCCCGACCGCGAGGTGTACGTGCTCGTCGGCGACGGCTCCTACCTGATGATGGCGCAGGAGCTGGTCACCGCGGTACAGGAGGGCGTCAAGCTCATCGTGGTGCTGGTGCAGAACCACGGCTTCGCCTCCATCGGGCGGCTGTCCGAGTCGGTCGGCGGCCAGCGGTTCGGCACCGCGTACCGGTACCGGGGGGCGAGCGGCCGGCTCGACGGCGACCTGCTGCCGGTCGACCTCGCCGCCAACGCGCAGAGCCTGGGCGCCCGGGTGCTGCGGGCCCGTACCGTCGACGAACTGCGCGCCGCGCTCGCCGACGCGAAGGCGGCCGACCGGACCACCGTCGTGCACGTGGATGTGGACCCGCTGCCCGGGGCGCCGGACAGCGACGCGTGGTGGGACGTACCGGTCGCCGAGGTGTCCACTCTGGACAGCACCAGGCAGCCGCGCGCCGACTACGAAAAGGCCAAGCAGTCCCAACGCGGATACCACACCCAGATCCCGTTCGAGGAGGCAGAGTGAAGATCGCGGGGGCGCCGATTTCGTGGGGCGTGTGTGAGGCACCCGGTTGGGGGTACGAGCTGCCGCCCGACGAGGTGCTCGGCGAGATGCGCGACCTCGGGCTGGCCGCGACCGAGCTGGGCCCGACCGGATACCTCGGGCAGCGGCCGGCGGAGGTACGGGCCCGGCTGGACCGGTACGGGCTGCGCCTGGTCGGCGGCTTCCTGCCCGTACCGATGCACGCGCCGAGCCCCGACGACCTGGCAGAGGCGCGTACCGCGATCGCGACGCTCGCCGATGCCGGGGCGGAGGTGGTGGTGCTCGCCGCCCGGTCCTCGGACGGCAGCTACGAGCGGAAGGTGCGGCTGTCCGGCGGCGAGTGGGGCGTGCTGCTGTCCACACTGGACGAACTGTGCCGGGAGGCGCGCGAGCGCGGGTTGGCGCCGTCACTGCACCCGCACGTGGGTACCGCCGTCGAGGATCGCGCCACCGTGCTGCGCCTGCTGGACGACAGCGACGTACCGCTGTGCCTCGACACCGGACACCTGCTCATCGGCGGCACCGAACCGCTGGAACTGGTGGAGCGGGCCGCCGACCGGATCGCGCACGTACACCTCAAGGACGTACGCACCGCGGTCGCGGCGAGCGTCTCGACCGGCGAGGCGAGCTACCTCGCCGCGGTACGGGCGGGCCTGTACGCGCCGCTGGGCGAGGGCGACATCGACATCGCGGGAGTCGTACGGGCGCTGGAGCGCTCCGGGTACCGGGGCTGGTACGTGCTGGAGCAGGACACCGCGCTGGACGGTGCGCCAGCCCCGGGCGCCGGACCGGTATCCGACGTCCGGCGCAGCGTCGAGTTCCTCCGGAAGGCGGTTGCGTGAGTCACTACGGCTTCGAGCGCGTGGGGGTGCCCGCATCGTGAGAGTGGGCATCATCGGTACCGGAGTCATGGGCGGGGACCACGCCCGGCTGCTCGCCACGACCGTTGCCGGTGCCGAGCTGACCCTGGTGTCCGATGTGGACCTCGACCGGGCGCGCGCGGTCGCCGGCGCCCACCCGGGCGTACGCGTCGCGACCGATCCGCTGTCCGTGGTACGCGACGTCGACGCCGTCCTCGTCGCCTCCTCCGACGACACGCACGAGGAGTACGTGCTGGCCTGCCTCGCCGAAGGCAAGCCGGTGCTGTGCGAGAAGCCGCTGTCGCCCAATGTGGACGGTTGCCGGCGGATCGTCGACGCCGAGACGGCGGGCGGGCACCGGCTGGTCACGGTGGGCTTCATGCGCCGCTACGACCCCGGGTACCTGGCGATGAAGGACACCTTCGACAGCGGGCACGTCGGCGCGCCGCTGCTGCTGCACTGCGTACACCGCAACCCGAGCGCCCCGCCCGGCCTGCCCAGCTCCGCGCTCATCACCAACTCGGGCGTACACGAACTGGACCTCGTCCGCTGGCTGCTCGGCGAGGAGATCGCGTGGGTGGCGGTACACGCCCCGCGTCGCGCCGCGGCGGCGGACCAGACGCAGGACCCCCAGCTCATCGTGCTCGAGTCGGCGGGCGGAACGCTGGTCGACATCGAGGTGTTCGTACACGCGCGGTACGGGTACGACGTGCGCTGCGAACTCGTCGGCGAGCAGGGAACGGTGAGCCTCGACGCGCCCGCCGCCACCGTACTGCGCCGGGACGCGGGCGTGGCGCGGGTGCTGCCGATGGACTGGCGGCCCCGCTTCGCCGAGGCGTACCGGCGGGAGCTGCAGGACTGGGTGGACGCCATCGGTACCGGCCGGGCGCCGAGCGGAGCGAGCGCGTGGGACGGGTACGCGGCGACCGTGGTGGCGCGGGCGGGCGTGGCGGCGCTGGAGTCGGGTACCGCCCAGAAGGTCGAACTGGCGCCGCGGCCGGCGTTCTACTCAGGTTAGTACGGGCAGCACCACGTGCGAGGGGTGCGCCGGATCCCGGTACACCTCCTGCCGGCAGGGGACCATCGCCACCGCGTCCGCGACCGGCTCGCCGGTACCGTGATTGCGCTGGAACCGGGGGAACCCGCCGCCGCTGACCTGCAACCGGATCCGGTGGCCGCGGCGCAGCCGGTACCCGGTGGGCCACATCTCGACCTCGGCCGCCACCGGC
>JBPYFB010000587.1:0-8486 GCA_051986465.1 Rugosimonospora sp. | reverse complement strand
GACCGTGCAGTCCCTCTCCGACGCCCTCGGCGCCTGATCCCGCCGCTCCGCCGCCCGCTACGCACGCCCCCACTCCCCCGTGATCTTGCCCGGTCCTCCGCAACTTCATTGAAGTTGCGGGGTTAGGGTCGCCGTATCCCCGCAACTTCAATGAAGTTTCGGGGATCTTGCGGGCCGGGGATCTTGCGGGCGGGGATTTGCGGGCCGGGGACGTCTAGCACAGGCCGATCAGGACTCCGGCCATGCCGAGGCTCATCGCGGCGTGGCTGAGCGCGTCGAGCCGAGCCCGGTTCCGGCGCAGCACCATCCACAGTGGACCACTGACCAGGAAGTACCCGGCGAGCGGTACGCCCAGCACGGCCATCAGACCTCCGCCGGACGCCGGCATCCCAGCGGTCGACATCGCCGCGACCATCCAGGTCATCGTGGCGGCGGTGAGCGCGTGGTGCAGCGAATCGGCCCCGGTACGCCGCAGGAAGCAGATCGCCACCGTCCCGAGTACCGGCGCCTCCAGCCAGCCGGGCACCGCCATCCCCCACGACCAGAGCATCCCGACCATCGCGACGCCCATGAGCGCGTGTGCGGCGTTCACCACCCGCTCCGGACCGGCCGTCAGCGCATTCGCCGCGAACCAGGTCGTGGCGGCCGCGAAGACGGCGGTGAGCAGACCAGACCAGAGCACCACCGCTAGCCCCGGTACATGTCTTGGCTTCGTATGGCAGCCCGAAGTGTCATGGTTTCTCCTCGCGTCGTGGTCTCCGCTTATACAGACACGACGAACGGGCGAAACTCATCGCTACCGGGCCGGGCGCCCCGTGGCCGCCCGGCCCTGGTTTCTGTCCTACCGACGCCGCCGGCGGGCCGGGAGGTTGCCGTCATGATCCTGACATGTCGATATCCAGATGGAATGATGTCTCACACCAGCCGGAAGGCCGGGAGCCATCACTCGGAAGGGCCTGACGGCATCATTCGAACGGCCGGGGAGGCATCATGCGGACGAAACTCATCGCGGGCGGCGCCATCGCCGCTCTCGCGCTCGCCGCGGGTTGCGGTTCCAAGGGCGAGTCCACCAGCACCAACACCGACGGCGGGAACCTGGTCATCGGGGCGTCGCTGTCGCTGACCGGATCCCTCGCCCGGGAGGGCATCCTGACCCGGGAGGGGTACGACGTGTGCAGCCGGGTGGTCAACGAGAAGGGCGGCATCCCGGTCGCCGGCAAGAAGGTCCACCTGCTGCTGCAGTACCAGGACGACACCTCCAAACCGGACACCGCGGCGCAACTCGTCGACCAGTTCAACGACAAGGGCGTCAAGCTCATGCTCGGGCCGTACGGATCGGCCACCACGGAGTCCGCGGCCGCCGTCGTCGAGCGCAACGGCCAGGTGATGGCGGACAGCTCCGGCGCCGACGACAAGATCTTCACGAAGGGGTACAAGCGCACGTTCGCGGTACTCTCCGGCGCCAAGCAGTACGCGGCGAGCATGATCCAGGCGATCAGCGACCTGGCGACACCCAAGCCGAAGACGATCGCCTTCATCTCCGCCGACGACGGGTTCTCCAAGACCGTGACCGAGGCCGGCCGAGCCAGCGCCACGCAACTCGGCTTCCAGGTGGTGGACGTGGAGTACGTACCCAACGGCACCTCGGACGTATCGGCCGCGCTGACGAAGATCAAGCCGAAGAACCCGGACGTCATCGTCGGTTCGGCCCACCTCGTGGAGGGCGTCGCGCTCGTCAAGCAGGCCCGCGAGCTCGGCGTACGCCCGTCCGGCGGCTTCGCCGAGACGGTGGCACCGCCCACCCCCGACTTCACCCAGACCCTGGGCGCGAGCGCCGAGGGCGTGCTCGGCAGTACACAGTGGACAATCACGTCGAAGGGCTCGGACGCGTGGTTCGGCTCGGCGAGCCAGTACGCGGCCACCTTCGCCCAGCAGTTCAACGGCCGCCAGCCCGAGTACCACGGCGCGGAGGCCACCGCGGCGTGCCTGGCCATGGTCCTCGCCGTACAGAAGGCCGGCTCCACCGACCCGGCCAAGGTCCGCGACGCGCTGGCCGCACTGGACGAGCAGACCTTCTTCGGGCCGATCAAGTTCAACGACGTCGGGCAGAACGCGACCAAGCCCATGTCGGTCATCCAGATCCAGGGCGGCAAGCCGGTGACGGTGTGGCCCAAGGACTCCGCCGAGGCGCCGCTGAAGTGGCCCGGCCGAGCGTGAGCGCGCTCGCCCAGGCGACCCTGTACGGGCTGCTGCAGGGGTGCATGTTCGGCCTGGTGGCGGTCGGCTTCTCCCTCGTGTGGGGGGTGCTGAACGTGGTCAACCTCGCGCACGGCGCGTTCGTCCTGCTCGGCGCGTACGTCGCGTACGAGGTGAACCGGCTCGCCGGGCTGGACCCGTTCCTCGGCATGGTGCCGGCGGCCGTGGCGCTGTTCGGGCTCGGGTACCTGCTGCAGCGGTACCTGATCAACCTGGTCGTCAACGCGCCCATCTTCATCACGCTGCTGCTCACCTTCGGCCTGCAACTGCTCGTGGTCAACGGGCTGATCCTCGGCTTCACCGCCGACTACCGGTCCATTCCGGCCGGGTACGCGGCCCGGTCCCTGGTGCTCCCCGGCGACGTACGGATACCGCTGGGGCGCCTGCTGGCCGCGGCCGCCGCGATCGGGTTGACGCTCGCCCTCGGGTACCTGCTGCGCCGTACCCGCACCGGCATGGCCATCCTCGCCACCGGGATGGACCGCGGCGCCGCCCGCCTGATGGGCATCAGGGCGCGCCACGTCTACGCCCTGACCTTCGGCATCGCGGCGGCGCTGGCCGGCGCGGCGGGCGCGGCGGTGGGTGCCGTCTCCACCTTCAGCCCCGCCGACGCCGGCCGCTTCACGCTGTTCAGCTTCGTCGCCGCGGTCCTCGGCGGGCTGGGCAACACGGCGGGCGCGTTGCTCGGCGGCGTCGTGCTCGGCCTCGCCGAGGGCATCGGCGGCCAGTTGCTGCCCGGCACGCTGGTCAACGCGGTCGCGTTCGCTGTCCTCGTGGTGGTGCTGGCGATCCGGCCGCAGGGCATCGCCGGCCGCGCCTTCTACACCGGCCGGGTCGACACATGAAGCGAGTGCTTCCCTGGGTGGTCGGGCTGGTCGCGCTGGCGGCCGGCTTCGGCCTGCAGACCCGGCTGTACACCGGGCAGGAGCGCACGGTCAGCACGGTGCTGATGTTCGTCGGGCTGGCGGCGGCGTGGAACCTGATCGGCGGGTACACCGGGTACGCATCCTTCGGCCAGGTCGGCTTCTTCGGGCTCGGCGGGTACACCGCGGTCGTCGTCATGGTGCACGCGCGCCTGTCGTTCTGGCTCGCGCTGCCGATCGCCGCGGTGGTCGCGGGCGGCTTCGCGGCGGCGGTCGGCTGGCCGCTGCTGCGGTTGCGCGGGCACTACTTCGCCGTCGCCACGCTCGGCGTCGCCGAGGGCCTGCGCGAGGTGGTCACCAACCTGCCCGGTATCACCGGCGGCGGCGCGGGCATCACGATACCGACCGTGGGTGCCGGCGCGCCCACGCCGTGGCTCGGCAACGACGGCTTCTACGTCCTGTTCCTCCTGCTCGCCGCGGGCGTGGTCGGGGTCGCCGCGCTGATCGCCGCGACGCCCGCCGGGTACGCGCTGCGCGCGATACACCAGGACGAGGAGGCGGCGGCCGCGATGGGCGTCAACACCACCGTGGCCAAGACCCTGGCTTTCGCGGTATCCGCCGCGCTGACCGGAATGATCGGCGCGGCGTACGCCTTCCAGCAGGTGACCATCTTCCCGGAGCGACTGTTCGATGTGGACATCACCGTACTGATGGTGGTGATGGTGGTGCTGGGCGGCTCCGGTACCGTGGTCGGCCCGATCCTCGGCGCCATCGGCATCGGGTACGCGTCGGAGTGGCTGCGCCAGCACTTCACCGTCGGGCACACGCTCGTACTCGGCGCGCTCATCATTGTCGCGGTCGTCCTGCTGCCGCAGGGGTTCGTGAGCTACGCGCGCGACGCGGTCACCGAGCGCCGATACTCCCTTGTGGACAATGTGCGGCGGTACCGGCTATGAGTGCCGCGCTGTCCGCCCGCGGCCTGTCGCGGCGCTTCGGCGGGGTGACCGCGCTGCGCGGCGTCGACCTCGACCTGCACCCCGGGCGGCTGCTCGGCGTCATCGGGCCCAACGGCGCCGGCAAGTCCACCCTCGTCAACCTGCTCACCGGGCACCTGCGGCCGACCACCGGCCGGGTCGAGGTGGCCGGCCGCAACCTGACCGGGGCGCGGCCGTGGCGCATCGCCCACGCCGGGGTCGCGCGTACCTTCCAGATCGTCAAGCCGTTCCGCGGCATGACCGTCGCCGACAACGTGGTCGTGGCTGTCCTGTTTGGACACGGGCGGCTGCGCATGCTGCGCGGTTCGGGCCGCCTCGGTTCGGGTCGCCTCGGTTCGGCCCGCCAGCTCGCGCTGGAGGTACTCGATCGGGTCGGCCTCGCCGGCCGGGCCGGCGCCAACCCCGCCGAGCTGTCCGTGGCCGACGCGCATCGGCTGGAACTGGCGAAGGCGTTGGCGCTGCGCCCGACCGTACTCCTGCTCGACGAGGTACTCGCCGGGCTGCGGCCGGCCGAGATCGAGCCGGCGCTGGCGCTGATCGACGGGCTGCGCCGCGAGGGCCTCGCGCTGCTGATGGTGGAGCACGTGGTACGGGCGATCTCCGCCGTCTCCGACGAGGTGCTGGTACTGCACCACGGCGAGGTGCTGACGCGGGGCAGCGCGGCCGAGGTGCTCGCCGACGAGCGGGTCATCGCGGCGTACCTCGGCACCCGGTACGGGGCGCGGCGTGAGTGAGCTGCGGGTGGACTCGGTCTGCGCCGGGTACGGGCGGGTGGAGATCCTGCGCGGGGTCTCGCTGACCGTGGCGCCCGGCGAGATCGTCGCGCTGCTCGGCCCCAACGGCGCCGGCAAGTCCACGCTGCTGCGCGCGATCACCGGCATGATACCGGTGCGCTCCGGTACCGTCCACTTAGGACAGCACTCGCTCACCGGCGCGCCGATCGAGGCGATCGCCACGGCCGGTATCGCGCACGTACCCGAGGGGCGGCGGCTGTTCCAGGGCCTGACCGTACGGGAGAACCTGCGCCTGGGCGGCTGGTACCGGCGCAACCGCGACCTCGACCCCGTGCTGCGGCTGTTCCCCGCGCTCGCGCAGCGGCTGGACCAGGCGGCCGGGCTGCTGTCAGGGGGCGAGCAGCAGATGTGCGCGATCGGCCGCGCGCTCATGAGCCAGCCGGCGATGCTGCTCGTCGACGAGTTGTCGCTGGGCCTGGCTCCGCTGCTCGTGGACGAGATCCTGGTACGGCTCGCGGACATCGCGGCCGCCGGTACCGGGATCCTGCTGGTGGAACAGGACGCGGGCGCGGCGCTGTCGGTCGCCGGGCGCGGGTACGTGCTGGAGAACGGCGCGATCGCGCTGGGCGGTACCGCCGAGGAACTGACCCGCGATCCCCGGGTACAGGCCGCGTACCTGGGATGATCGCCGCCCGGACCGCTGAATCTTGCTGGATTTGACATCGGATCTGATGTCAAACCGCCCAAGAATACGAGCGGAGGTTCCGCGGACCGCTGAGCGGTCAGCGCTCGCGCGAACGCTCGGCGACCGTGGGTAGGCTCCGTCCGAACGAGGCCATGCTCTTGTAGGGCTCCCCCTTCAACACGCGCGCCGCCGTGCTGAACGGGAAACCGGTCACGCCGAGTACGGATATCGCCGGGGCGCCGGGCGACGACTCGTGCGTAACCCACTCGCCCTCGTACGCCCGGACCACGACCTCTCCGGTGTACGCGCCGACCAGCCGCCACCACAGGTCCAGGCGCTCACCGTCGAGCGGCCCATCCGCGAGCAACTCCGCGCACACCTCGTCAAGTACGGACAGGCTCTCCAAGGACCAGTCCAGCCGGCGCCGGTGCTGGTTCGCCACGAGGTCGACGCACTCGGACGCCAGGCGCCGCAGGTATCCGTACGAGTCCGATGTGGTCACGACCACGGATCATGCCAGGTTCCCGCCGACCGGTGGTGCCCAGCCGGGGCGGCGGATCAGGCAGAACGGGTGCCCGGCCGGGTCCGCGTAGACGCCGTACCCGTCCTCGTCGACCGACAGCTCGCCCGCGCCCAGCGCCAGTACCTGCGGCCGGGCGGCGGCACCGTCGTCGACCATGACATCGAAGTGCATCTGTTGCGGGTACTCCGGATCGGGCCAGCGCGCCGCGCGCAGCTGCGGTGCGCGCTGGAACGCCACGCCCGAGCTGGTGTCGTCGCGGGCGACCACGACGAAGTCGTCCGACTCGTACGTGATGGGCAGGCCGAGCAGTGCCGAGTAGAACCGGGCCAGCTCGGCCGGGTCCGGGGCGTCGACGATCACGTGGTGCAAGCGACCGATCATGCCAGCATCATGCCCCAGAGGCGCGAAAATCCAGAGGCGCGAAAATCCGGAGGCGCGGAAATCCAGAGGCGCGGAAATCTGGGGCGCCCCGGCGCCAGCCGTGGCAGGATCGACGAGTGATCCATACGCTACCTCGGGTCGTTGTGGCGGCGCCCGGCAAGCCGGCGCGCCCGGAGGCGCGCTCGTCCCAGGAGACGTCACTGGCGATCGCGGAGGACCCGACCCGATGGTCGCCGCGGCTGGCACAGGAGACGATCAGGCGGTACGCCGAGCTGGCGCCGGTCTGGGACGGCGAGCGCGGCGGGTACCGGCCGCTGCCGCTGGCGGACGCGCTGGCCCGGGGCGGTGAGCTGCCCGCCGGTATCGCTGTCGAGGTCGGCTGCGGTACGGGCCTGCTCACGCCGCTGCTCACCCGGGTCTGGTCGCGGGTACTGTCCCTGGACCTGAGCCCGGACATGCTGCGCCGCTCGCATGCCGCGTGGCGGATCCAGACGGACGGCGCCCGGCTGCCGCTGCCGGACGGGCGGGCGGCTGCCGTGGTGCTCGCCGACACCCCGCTCTTCGCCGACGAGGTGGTACGGGTACTCGCACCGGACGGCGTGGTGGTGTGGTCCAACGCGCTGGGTACCGAGGCACCGCACCACGTACCGGTACCGGTGGTGCGCGCCGCCCTGGAGCGCGCCAGCGGCCAGCCGTGGTCCGCGGTGACGGCGGAGGCGGGCTGGGGCCTGTGGGCGGTGCTGCGCCGTGCTTGAGCCGGTACGCCACCGCGAGACGCGCATCCTCGTCCCGTACCACCTCGACGAGTACCTGCCCCGGCTGGACGTACCCGTCGACGCCGACATCACGGTGCTCGACGAGGTGCCGCCCGGCGACACCTGGCAACGCATGGCCCACCTGTACGGCGAGGTGTCCCGCCGGATCGCGGCCGTGGTACGCGCCGGTGGCCGGCCGGTGGTCATGTCCGGAGACTGCACCACCTCGCTCGGTATCGTGGCCGGCCTGCAGCACGCCGGCGTGGACCCGGCGATCGTCTGGTTCGACGCGCACGGCGACGTGCAGACCCCGGAGACGACCGCTACCGGGTACGTGGGCGGCATGCCGCTGCGCATCCTCGTCGGGTACCGGCCGGAGCTGATCGCCGCGCCGCTCGGCCTGCGCCCGGTCGACGAGGCGCGGGTCGTCCTCGTGGACGCCCGCGACCTGGACCCGCCCGAGGCCGAGTACCTGGAGCGCGCGGCGATCCGCCGGTCCAGCGTGGCGCGGCTTTCCGCCGGTACCCTTCCGGACGGCCCGCTCTACGTGCACATCGACTTCGACGTGGTCGACCCTGGCGACATACCCGGCCTGCGCTACCCCACCCCCGGCGGCCCGCGCCTCGCCGAGGTGGCCACGGCGCTGGACCGGGTCAGCGCCACCGGCCGGGTCGTCGCGTTCGGACTGGCCTGCGCCTGGCAGCCGGGCGTGGGCGCGGCCGGACGGATCAGCTCCGAGATCGAGGACGTACTGGAGAAGTGGGCCGCGGCCAGCGGCAAGCACCGCTGACCATCCACTGCGTACAGACCATCCACTGTGCACAGACCACCGGTTTGCCGTAACCGGGGCACCGCGCTATGATGCGCGTAGCCCTGCGGATGGGCAGAGTTCATCTGGTACCCGCGGGCGGCGCGATCCGCTCCAGACTCCCCTCAGCTTGAGGATCTGTCGAGGATCGCTGTATCGCAAAGGCACTCCGACACGTGCGTGCCACCTGTCGTGCCTTCCAGACCTGCCGTGCCCTCATCGACGCACGGCACTCCTTCACGAGGGGAAAACCCAATGACAGAAGCAACAGACGACGACCTGGTTCCGGTCACCGGAATCCTCGACGTACGCGAGAACCACGGCTTCCTGCGCACCGGCGGGTACCTGCCCGGGCCGGACGACGTGTACGTCTCGATGGCCCAGATCAAGCGGTACGGGCTGCGCCGCGGCGACGCGGTGACCGGTGCGGTACGGGCCACCCGCGACGGTGACCAGCAGGGCGGCCGGCGGGACAAGTACAACCCG